>CALGNF010000185.1 GCA_937958685.1 uncultured Caryophanales bacterium | reverse complement strand
ACGAGGGCTACATGGACGTCATCGCGAGCGTCAAAGCCGGTGTCAAGGACGCCGTCTGCTCGATGGGCACGCAGCTGACGCCGCGTCAGGCCGCGCTCCTCAAACGCTATGCCGACAAAGTTTTGCTCTGCTATGATGGCGATGCCGCCGGTTTCGAGGCAACCGCCAAGGCCGCCACGATTCTCGAGGAAGCGGGCTTATCCGTCCAGGTCGTGCTCCTCCCGGATGGCCTCGATCCCGACGACTTTGTCAAGAAAAACTCAGCCAAGGCTTTCCAGGAATACCTGGCGAAACAGCAGCTGGACCTCTACGACTTCCGCTACCTGTTCATGACGCGAGGCGTGGATCTCAAGAAACCGTCGGCGATCGAGAGCCTCAAGGCGCGGCTGTTCGACTTCCTCATCACCGAAAACTCCGGCTCGATCAGCGAGATCTTCATCGCGAGGCTGGCGGAAGACTGCAAAGTCACCTACGAATCCCTGCGCGAGGACTTCAACAACTACCGGTTGACCAAGGCGATCCACCTCCAGCAGAAACAAAGGCGAGCCACGAAGATCGACCAACCGATCATCAAGGCCGGCGAAGCCGCCGAGAACATCCTGATCAACTACTGCTTGAACAGCGAAGCCTTCCGGAACCGCCTGGCGGACCTGCTGTCTCCCGGTTTCTGGCTGGATAGCCTCAACCGGCAGATCGCCGTCGAGATCGAGACGCTCGCCGCCGATAGCCCCCAGCTGCTCACGCGCTCGACGATCATCACCCGGTTCAGCGCGGGCACCCGCGACAAAGTCGCCAACCGGCTGTTCGCTGAAGGCTACGAATACAACGACACCGAATTCTCCCAATGCGTGACCACGATCCGCATCCGCGACGTCGAGTACGAGCTTGCCGACATCAAAGATCGCATGGATCTGATCGAAAACATCTCCGCAGAAAAACTGCAACTCGCCAACCGGCGCACCGAACTTCATAAGATCAGACAAGATTTGAAAGCAGAGCAAAAGAGGAAACCAAATGGACAAAAAAGAAATCATCAATAAACTGACGGCGCTGCACGAGGAACACGGCTTCCTGACCATGGAAGACATCAAGAAGTACGTCAACGAAAACGCCGACCTGTTCGAGGAGATCCTGGGCGCTCTCGAAGCCGAAGGCATCTTCCCCGAGGAATACGTCGACATCGCCGAACTCGAGGCGGAGGATTACCTGCCGGAAGACGAGGAAGAGACCGCGCCGGAACCGGAGTCCCAAGAAGCCGAAGACGACGATTTCGTCGATTTGGACGAACTTTCCGATGAAGACATCATCGAAGAGGAACTCGTCGATTTTGACTATGCCAAGGAAATCGAGGAGGAGTTGATGCTGGAGAAGCAGTTCGACTCCAGCGTCTCGATCAAGGTCGACGATCCCGTCCGGATGTATCTCAAGGAGATCGGCCGCGTCGAACTCCTGAACTCCGATGAGGAGTACGAACTGGCGACCCTGATCAGCCGCGCCCGCAAAGCCCGCGAGATCTACGACCAGCGCCAGAAGAACAACGAGACGATCACCACCGAGGAACTTGCGGAGTACGAGGAGTTGTTCAAGCGCGGCGAGTTTTCCGAAAAGAAACTCGTCGAAGCCAACCTCCGGCTCGTCGTCTCGATCGCCAAACGCTATGTCGGTCGGGGCATGCAATTCCTGGATCTGATCCAGGAGGGCAATATGGGCCTGATGAAGGCCGTCTACAAATTCGATCACACCAAGGGCTTCAAGTTCTCCACCTATGCGACCTGGTGGATCCGGCAGGCGATCACCCGCGCGATCGCCGATCAAGCGCGGACGATCCGCATCCCCGTGCACATGGTCGAAACCATCAACAAGCTCGTCCGCACCCAGCGGACGCTGACCCAGAAACTCAAACGCGAGCCGCATCCCGACGAAGTCGCCGCGGAAATGAAGATCTCGGTGGACAAGGTCCAGATCATCCAGAAGGTCGCGCAGGAGCCGATTTCCCTCGAGTCGCCCGTCGGCGAGGAGGAGGATTCCTCCCTGGGCGACTTCATTCCCGATCCCGATACCCTCACACCCTACGAATACACCTCCAAGGAAATGCTGAAGCGCGAGCTCGATTCCGTCCTGGAGACCCTCACCGACCGTGAGGAGAAAGTCTTGCGCATGCGCTTCGGCCTCTTGGACGGCCGCACCCGCACCCTCGAGGAAGTCGGCAAGGAATTCGGCGTCACCAGAGAGCGGATCCGGCAGATCGAGGCCAAAGCGCTGCGAAAGCTCCGCCATCCCTCCCGCAGCAAGAAACTCAAGGATTTCACCAGCGGCAAGCAATGACGAGACTGAGCAAGCGTCTGCGGGCGGCTTTGGAGCATGTCAAAGGCTATTCCCTGCTCGTCGATATCGGGACCGACCACGCAAAACTGCCGCTAGCAGCGGTGGGGCGGGGCTATGTGACCAGGGCGATCGCCGTCGACAACAAGCCCAAGCCCCTGGAAAGCGCCCGGGCGAACATCCGCGATGCAAAGATGGAGGCCGCAATTGAGCTCAGGCTCGGCGATGGTTTCCCGAAAACGGACGCCTTCGCCGTCGCCGCGATTTTGGGACTCGGCGGCCTCACGATCCGGGACATTCTCGAAAAAGGCGAACTTGCCAACATCCGTCGGCTCGTCATCTCCCCAAACTCTGACGCCGGCGCCATCCGCACATGGCTGATGGCAAATGACTGGCAGATCGTGGCGGAGGAATTTCTCGAGGATGCCGGCAAGTACTACCAGATCATCGTCAGCCAGCCGGGAACGATGCGCCTGACGGAAGCGGAGTGCGAATTCGGTCCGCTGATCATCAAGGAACAAAGCCAAGTCTTCCAAACGGCGATCCACAAGCAGATCGCGATCTTGGAGAAAGCGGCCAAAAACGTGAATTCACCGACCGAACGCGACGCGCTCCACGACCGGATCAACCTCCTGAAGGGACTGATTGCATGAACCGCATCGACATCACCAAATACTTGGAAACCCTGTATCCCCGCCACCTGGCCTACGACTGGGACAATGTCGGCCTGCAGGTCGGCAGCCTCAACAAGCCCGCAAAGCGCGTGATGACGACGCTGGATGTGACCAAGGCCGTCGTCCAGGAGGCGATTCTCAGCAAAGCCGATTTGGTGATCACCCATCATCCCCTGATCTTCCAGCCGATCAACTCGATCCCCTTCGACACCCCCAGGGGCTGGGCCATCGCCAAACTGATCAAGCACGACATCGCCCTCTATGCGATGCACACCAATTTCGACCGGGCCGAAAACGGGATGAACGACCAACTGGCAGCCCTGCTGGGGCTGAGGAACGTCGGGCTCCTCGACGAGGAAGTGGAGATCGGCCGCTTTGGCGACATCGATCCGCTGCCGCTGGAGGCGTTCATCGCCTTCGTCAAGGATCGCCTCGAACTTTCCACGCTCCGCCTGATCGGCGGCGCCAACCGCACCGTCACCCGCGTCGGCATCTCCGCCGGCAGCGGCGCCCAGCACATGCACCAGGCGAAACGCCGGGGCTGCGACGTCTACCTCACCGGGGACGTCACCTATCACCACGCCCTGGACTGCGAGCAGATGGGGTTTGCGATCCTCGATGTCGGCCATCATGTGGAGGCGTGGTTCAAGCGCTTCCTGAGCAGCACCTTGAAAGAACGCTTCCCCGAACTGGAAATCCTTGTTTCCACCGCCGCCACCGATCCCTATGCCTTATATTGAGATACTTGCAAAAGTGTCTTTTTTTTCGCTTGCTTTTTCGCAAGGGGTATGATATATTTGATTTGAACTTCAAAACATTTGAAATTAAAAATAAAACTAAGGAGAACATTATGGGAAAAATCGGCGTCGCCGTCTGCGGCAATTCCGGACTGGATTACCTGGTCCACGACAAGGAGATCAGGATCTTTCGCTCGCTGCTCTTGATCGAGGACAAGGAGTATGAGGATTTCGTCGAGATCACGACCGACGACTTCTACGACCGCATCACCCGCAACCCCGACCTGGACATCAAGACTGCGCAAACCAGCACCGGCAAGATCCACGAGATGTATCAGGAGATGATCGCCGCCGGCTATGACGAACTGATCATCGTCACGATCTCCAAGCACCTGAGCGGCACCTATCAGAATGCGGTTCTGGCCGCAAAGATGATCGAGGACCATGTCATCCACGTCTTCGACTCCCAATCGCTCTCCTATGTCGAGGCGACGATGGCGAATGTCGCCAAAAAACTGGCTGACGAAGGCAAGACCGCCCGCGAGATTCTGGAAAAACTCGAATGGATCCGCGACCACAACCATATCTGGGTCTGTGTCGAAACCCTGAAATATCTGGTGAAGAACGGCCGCCTCTCGAACGCCGCCGGCTTCCTGGGCACGCTTCTGAAACTGAAACCGCTCCTCGAAGTCTCCAAGGAAGGCAAAGTCGAGACCGTCGAGAAGATCCGCACCACCGTCAAGGCCCGCGAGGCGATGCTCGCCCGCTTCAAGGAAGAGATCAAGGGCAAGAAGACGGAAGCCTTCATCATCTACACCAACAACATGGCCGAGATGTTCGACCTGCAGGAAGAAATCGAAGGCTATGAAGGCGTCACCGAGGTCAAACTGATCCCGCTCACTCCCGTTGTCGGCTGCCATGCCGGTCCCGGAACGATGGGTCTCGGCTATATCGAGAAGAAATGACGGTTTGACATGCAGACGACGAAAGAAATCATCAATGAACTCCTTGTCGAGATCTTCAACCGGATCCTGACCATCGAGGGCGAGGCCCTGAAACGCCAGGGCATCAAGCTGTCGATGAGCGAAATCCACGTCCTCGAAGCCATCAACAACGCCAAGGATCCCTCGATGACGTCGATCGCCCAGAAACTAGGCATCACTGTCGGCTCGCTGACGGTGGCCGTGAACACCCTGTTTCAGAAAGGCTACATCAGGCGTTACCATGACGAAGAGGACCGCCGCCGGGTGTTGATCGCCCTTGAGGACAAGGCCTTCCAGGTCTTGAGGACCCACGACGAGTTCCACGACAAGATGATCCATGCCATTTTTGAAGACCTTAAAGTTGAAGAAGACGAAGTCCTGGTGCAGTCGCTGCGCCGTGTCGCCGGTTTCTTCAAGGACTATCCCGTTTCCGAATAAGCAAAATCCCCGTCCTCCCACGGGGATTTTGTTTACAAAAAAACAGCGCTCCAGGCGCTGTTCCCAAATGGTTATTCAGTGATGATGCAGTCGACCGGGCAGTTGACTTCGCACAGGCCGCAATCAATGCATTGTTCGGGGTCGATCACGTAGATGTCCCCGGCGGTGATGCAGTCGACCGGGCAGTTTTCCTTGCAGGTACCGCAGGCGATACAGGTATCCAAAATCCTTCTTGGCACGGTTATCCCTCCCTTTGATTTTCAAACCGCTACTATTGTATCAAGCAAAGATGATTTTGTAAAGATGCTTTAGGCATTCAGATGGTTTTTCCCGCGAATTGCCCAAGCGAATTGTCTTGTCAAAAAACCAGGGTTCGTGATACAATAATACCGACATGAAGGAGTGATGACAATGCCCGTGTGGCTGCAAATCGTGTTGCCGATCGTAACGCTGCTCGTCGGTCTGATCCTCGGCTTCGTCCTGGCGAAGCGCTATTTCAAAAACTATCTCGAGAAGAATCCCCCGATCACCGAGCAGATGGTCAGGGCGATGATGTCGCAGATGGGCAGGACACCTTCCGAGAAGCAAGTCCGACAAGTCATGGCTTCAATGAAGCAGGCGAAATAAGAAAAAACCGATTCCGGCTTAAGGGCGAAATCGGTTTTTTTGTTTGTCGATAAACCTTATGGTACTAATCTGGCATGGATTGAAAGTTTTAGCAATATTCAAATAAAAAAACCATAAAAAAACTATCACGAATCCAAGGTTTTCCCATATACACATCAACAAACACAATAAAACCAAGACAAAAAAAGATGCGTGAATTTGACCGCATCTTCCTATGGTAAGCGTGATTAATTGTTGGGCTTCCCTCTCCTTGCGTGATAGTGCGTATGCAACAGGTTGTGGCTTTGCTCGCCCAGCGGGCGATCGAGATACTCCTGGTACAACTTGGCGATCGCAGGGTTTTCATGCGACTTGCGGATTGGCATCGCGGCATCGACCTGGTAAGTTGCCTTGATCCGATCAAGTCTTGTCTTTGTGATCGTGCCGTATGGTTGGCCGCCGCCACCGATACAGCCCCCGGGACAGCACATGACCTCGATGAAGGCATAGGGAGAAGTGCCCGCCTTGACCGCCTCGGCCATCAGCCGCGCGTTCTTCAGATTGTTGGCGACCGCAAAGCGGTACGGTTTTTCCGCCAGTTTCACAACGGTTTCCTTGACGCCATCGAGACCGCGGACGTCTGTGAAATCGAGATTCGTCAACGGCTCGCCATTGACGACCTCGTACACTGTCCTCAAGGCAGCCTCCATCACGCCGCCGGAAGCGCCGAAGATGGCGGCCGCCCCGGTCGTGATGCCAAAGGGATCGTCGAACGGTGTTTCGGCCAAATTGGCGAAGTCGATACCCATCTGCCTTAGCATTTTACCAAGTTCCCGGGTCGTGAGCACGACGTCAACGTCCGGCAAATCCTCATTTGCACGCATCTCTTTGCGGCCGGCCTCGTATTTCTTGGCGGTGCATGGCATGATGGAGACGACAAACACGTTTGCGGGTTCAAGACCCATCTTCTCGGCGTAATAGGTTTTGGCGAGCGCTCCGAACATCTGTTGTGGGGATTTGCATGAAGAGATGTGCGGCAGGATTTCCGGATAATGCTGTTCGGCGAAGTTGATCCAACCGGGACAGCAGGAAGTCATCATCGGGAGCACTCCTCCCGAAGTCAGCCTGTGTATCAGTTCATTGCCTTCCTCGATGATCGTCAGATCGGCAGTGAAGTCGGTGTCGAACACTTGATCGAAGCCAAGCAGTTTCAAAGCGGTCACGATCTTGCCGGTGCACACCGTCCCCGGATTCATGTTCGCCTCTTCTGCCAGCGAGACCCGGATCGCGGGGGCAACCTGGACGATGACATGCTTGTCGTGGTGGTTGAGCGCGCGCCAGACGATGTCGGTATCGTCTTTTTCCGTGATCGCGCCAACCGGACAGACGGCTGCGCATTGCCCACAGTAGGTGCAGAACAGGTCCGACAGGCAGTGGTCGAAGGCCGGGACGATTTTCAAGTGGTGACTGCGGCCCATCAACTCCAACACCCCGACGCCCTGGATGTTCTTGCAGACATCGACGCAGCGGCCGCACTTGATGCAACGGTTCGGGTTGCGGATCAGCGCGGGATTGCCCTCATCAAGCGGCGAGAGCGTGAGCACTGATTGGAACCGGTTCTCGTCGATCCCCAGTTTGTTGGCCAGCGACTGCAGCTCGCAACTCAGGTTTTTCGGACAAGCCGTACAGTTGGCGTCATGATTGGCGAGAATCAGTTCGGTGATCGTCTTGCGGGCGTTGAGGACGCGGGGAGAGTTGGTCTTCACGACCATCCCGTCCCTGACAATCGTCGAGCAGGATGTCGCCAGGCCTTTCTGCCCCTCGATTTCGACGACGCAGATGCGGCAATCGGACTGGATGCCGAGATCCGGATAATGACAGAGCGTGGGGATTTTGATGTTGTTCGTCCGGGCGGCTTCGAGGATCGTCGATCCCTCGGCGACCGCCAGTTCGCGGTTGTTGATTCTCAAATTGACCATGATGTCATGCCTCCTAAAGGATCAGGGAGTCCATCCGGTCGATGTAATCGTCCCGGAAGTACCTGAGGGTCGAGATGATCGCGGTCGGCGATGTCTGGCCGAGACCGCACAGGGATGTCTGGTGCATGACCCGGGCGAGGGACTCGAGCGAGACGAGATCCTTGACGCCGGCGGTCTTGTCGATGAATTTTTGCAGAATGATCCTGAGTTGCTGATGCCCTTCCCGGCAGGGAGTGCACTTGCCGCAAGATTCGTGCTCGAAGAAGCCGACGACATTCATGAGGATGTCGAAGATGTCGAATCGGTCGTCGATCACGATGATTGCCCCGGCGCCGGTCTTCGACTCGAATTCCTCGAACCGCTCAAAGTCGATCATCATGTCGAGCATGTACTCGGGGATGATCGGTCCGCAGGCGCCGCCGAGCTGGACCATCTTCAGTTTCCGGCCGTTGGCAACACCATGTCCCAGTTCCTCGATCACCTGACGGATGGTCACACCAAAGGGGATCTCGAAGACACCTTTCTCGTTGACGTTTCCCGATAGCGAGATCAGCTTGGTGCCGGTCGATGATTTCGTGCCGATCCTGGCATAGGCTTTCCCCCCCATCTTGATGATCAGCGGGATCGTCGCGAACGTCTCGACGTTGTTGATGAGCGTGGGCAGCCCATAAAGACCTTTCTGCGTCGGAAACGGCGGTTTGACCCGGGTCCGTCCCGGTTTGCCCTCGATCGATTCGATCAACGCGAATTCCTCGCCGCAGACATACGAGCCCCCGCCCGAACGCAGTTCGATGTCGAACGAAAACTCCGTGTCGAGGATGGCATCACCCAACAGCTTGAGCCGGCGGGCTTCGGCGATCGCCCATTCCAGCGTGTTATAGGCGTGATTGTATTCCCCACGAATATAGATGAATCCCTTGGTTGCGCTTGCCATATAGGCGGTGATCAACATGCCCTCGATGATCGCGTGGGGATCGTTTTCCATCAGATAGCGATCCTTGAAGTTGCCAGGCTCGCCCTCGTCGGCGTTGCAGATGACATATTTGACCGGACCGGTTTCCTTGGCGAGCCCCATGATCTTGAGATGCACGGGAAAACCGGCGCCGCCGCGGCCGCGCAGCGCCGATTTCTCGATTTCCTCGATCAGTTTGATCTTGTCGCGCGCGAGCGCCTTTCTAAAGGTTTCATAACCGTCCGCTTTCTGATAATCGTCAATCGAGAGCGGATTGATGATCCCGCACCGCTTCGAGACCAGGCGCATTTCGATCATGAGCTGCGCCCCCGATACTCGGAAATAATCGCCTTGACCTTGTCGGGGGTCAGATTGGCATAGATTTTTCCGTCGATCCGCATCGCCGGCGCATTGTCGCAACAGCCCAGGCAACTGGTGTATTCCAGCGTGAACAGGTTGTTGGCGGTCGTCTCGCCGGCATGGATCCCGAGAATTTTTTCCAGTGTTCTCGTGATCGCCGTCTGCTCGTTGACGAAGCAGGGAATGTTCTTGCAGACTTGAATGACATAGCGCCCCTTTGGTTTCATTGAGAGCAGCGTGTAAAAGGAGATCACGCTAGCGACCTTGGTTTCCGTCACCCCCAGATAGGCGGCGATTTGTCCGACTTCGGCTTCGGTGATCGCGTGATCGGTCTTGGTTTCCTGATACTGCAGCAAGATTTCGAGCAAGTTGGTTTCCGCCTTGGTGAACTTGCTCAAGATGGATTCTAGTGACATGTTGTTCTCCTAATCTATAGAATTTGATCGCTTTCCACAAACAAAAAAACAGGGAAATGGGCTCCTCGACGATTGGACGTCACCGAATTGACGGTCTTGGAACGTTTCCTCTCTGGCAAAACTCCAGGCAGAACACATGAGGTATCTTACAGCAACAGACGCACCGGCACACTAAAACGGCTAACTAAGAATGCGTCCGTCGATAATGAAACTGGCCTCCTTCATCTGTCTCTCGATAAATCTATTATAACTTTGGTAATAAAGACTGTCAACCGCATGCGGGAAGAATGTCGATAGACCTGAACAATTCTTCAGGTTTTTTGACTCAATCACAGGTTGCTTTTCTTCTTTCGGGAAAGTGTTATACTATAGGCGTAGCTACGAAACAGGCTAAGAAGGTGATAAAATGCTCGATCAAATCAGGATTGGCAGGAAACTTGCCGAACTCAGACAGCGCCATGCGCTGACCCAGGAAAATATCGCCAACACCCTGTATGTGACCCACCAGGCGGTATCCCGCTGGGAAACCGGCCGAGCGTTGCCCTCAATCGACAACTTCGTGATGCTCATGGCGCTGTTTCACGTCTCGCCCGAGGAGATTCTGTGTCTTGACCAGGCGCCGATCATCGACGACGTCGAGGCGGCGCTTCAGGAACACGACCGCTCCTGGTTGATCCATGAGGCCACGCTCCGAAACATCTGCAATCTGAGCTTGACGGACATCATCCACCGTCTCAGTCTTGAAGAAAGACGCTATGCCCTCCACCTGCTGCTTGAGAACCGGATCCCCACGGACGAAAACCTCTGGCCAAGGTTGTCGGAAACCGAAAGGATCTGGCTGATCAGGGAGCATCGCGAAAAGGGCTATCCGTTGGAAATCGAGCGGATCAGACGAATGCTGTCGCCAGCTGAACGAAAAATGATCAAGGAGGTATATGATGAAAATCACCAGAATGTTGCCCTTTCTCGAAAAAGAAGAACTCGCTGAGTTGCTCGAAAGCCTGATCAAAGGCGAGCTAAAAGAAGAAAACGTGTCCATGGCGGCGCTCCTTCCCTTCCTCGAGTCCGACCAAATCGCGCATCTCTTCGAACGGGCTGTGGCCGGGGAAGTCAAACTTCGCCCGGTTGCGATCCTTCCGTTTATGGATGAGCGCGACTATGACGCGATCATCGACAAGCTCATCGAGACCGATGTGGAGACCATCTCGCTTGATGAGATGCTGCCATTTCTCACGGAGGCCCAAATCAAGAAGGTCTTCCGCCTGTATCTGGAGAAAGAAAAGCAAAAGCAGTGATTGTCACCCAAAAGAACGACTTGTCCAAGTCGTTTTTTTTCTGTCCTTGACAAAACTAACAATCGTTAGTATAATACTAACATCTGTTAGTAAGGAGGTCAATATGGAACAACTTGATTTCAAACGCTACTGGTATGTGATCTTTGCGGTCCTGGGCATCTTGGGCGTGCTGCTATACTTCACCCACATCATTGTCGGCAACATCCTCTACGATGGCTACGAGCCACTCAGACAGGCGATCAGCGACCTGACTGCCGCCAGCTCCCCTGTGCGGGATAAAATCCTGATCTTCACGAGCATCCACGGCTGCTTCATCAACTTTTTCGGCTTTGGTCTGTTGATCGTGCATCTCGGGAGGGTGAACAAGTTCGCCGCGCTCGCTTATGTCCTGTTCTTCATCATGAATTTCATCTCCTTTGTCGGTTACAGTTTCTTCCCATTGTCGGAGGAAGGCTTTTCCGGAAGTTTCATGGACATCATGCATCTGGTGGTGACGGGATTGGTCGTAATTCTGTCATTGGGATCCCTGGGGCTCTTTTTCTGGGGTTACAAAGACGACCCCTCGCGCAAGTACTTGGGACTCGCGGCGATCATCACGCTCGGATTGATGCTCATTGGCGTGATTTTGACCTTGTCGCTCCCCGAGACTCTTCTCGGCCTAGGCGAAAGAATCAGTATCTATTCCCTCCAACTTTTCATCCTAGTCCTGGCCGGCGCGCTCCTGTTTGACAAAGGGTATCGCAAGCGGCCGAGCGAGTAGTGTCGACGAAAAATCGCATTCTGTCCGCAGCGTCGGCGCTTTTCGCCGACGACGGTTATGATGCCGCCACCATCAGGAAAGTTGCTGCCAGCGTAGGCATCAAGGAGAGTTCCCTCTACAACCACTTCTCCTCAAAGCGGGACTTGTTTGCCGCGGTCCTCAAGTTTCAAGAAGGACTCTTATCGGAAAAATTGGCAAGTTTTCGCAACGAACCGCTCGGTTCTCCCTTCACGGACGAGACGAGCGCCCAAGTTGCCGTTGCCGTAGCCGGCGCCCTACGCATTGCCATCTTCTTCCATACCGATCCCACCGCGGTGACCTATCGGCGGCTTTTGCGCGTGAATCTGCACCGTGATGTGATTTTTCGTGACAAACTCAAACGCTTCTTCCAAGATGAACCGCTGTCGCTGATCGCTTCGATCATCGCCCAGGCTGTTCCGTTGGTACGCCAATTGACCGATCTGGAAATAACCGGTTTCATCGCCACCATCGGCCATCTGATCGAAACCCACGGACAAGCCGCGGCAGAGCCGCAGATCAGAGCGCTTACCCGGAATCTTCGCGACAGACTTGTAGAGTAACACCAACAAAATAACCAAAACGCTGGATTTTTCTCTTGTTTTCGTGTATAGTAAATACCGATCGACAAGTTCTTTTTCCGCAGGTGTAGTTTAATGGTAAAACCGTTGCTTCCCAAGCAACTGTTGGGGGTTCGATTCCCCTCGCTTGCTCCAGTGATCGACCAGCCGCTCAGGCTTGAGAATAATCTTATCATCAGCAAGGCCGGCATGAGGAGAAACCCCTGCCAGCACTTTTCAGAGCAATTCGCACGATTGGGTTGGATGAATGGTTTTGTCCTTAAATTTGTCCTTAAAGGTGTTAACATCTAGGAAATTATAATATATAAATACATGATAAACACCGAACGCTTTTTAACGTTGTGGAAATTTCCATGCGCATCACTGATCAGCATTGGCATCCGGACTTTGCGGATGCCTTTTCTTTGTTTCTATTTTCATAAATTTTAAGATCGGAAGAG
>CALGNF010000184.1 GCA_937958685.1 uncultured Caryophanales bacterium | reverse complement strand
GGCCGATCTCATAGCCATAAGCATCGAGATCGTCGCTGGTCTTGTACATCTTCAAGGTTTGGTCATAGAGGCCGCTTTGCTTGATCAGGGCAGCCATCTTTCTGACTTTCGTCTTGTCCTTGCCATATTTGAGATAGCGGGCGGGCGCTTCGAGAAAGTGAGGTAGCGGTTGCAGGGAGAATTCGAGGATCTTGACCGCCGGCAGTCCGTAATGCGTGACCTTCAGCGAACCGTCGGGATGTTTCAAGTTGTCGTACCTGGTCGCGGTATAGGTCAAATAGGTGGGGATGATGCCCCCGCCGAGCGTGATCCCCCTGGTGATCGCCCGCTCCAGCGTCGCTTGCGCCTTGAGCAAGAGCGCCAGGAACGTCTTGGCTGCGACAGCTTTCAGCCCGAGCGTGCCGAAGCGGATGCGCTCGCGGTATTCCTCGCGGATCGTGGCCGTTGCGTCCCAGACGGTGAAATCGTCGCCTTCAGGAATTGTGGCAAGTTGTTGCGCATATTCGATGAATTCCACCGGCAAAGCCAATTCGCGCTCGGGAACGAGATGGTTGAGCATGAATCGGACCAACCTGGCCAATTCGACGGTTTCGCTCATGCTTGATCCAAACAGGCCGGGGAGGCCGTTCATCGCATCATTCCAGCTGGGCTTGTTGGCCTCCATCTCGATGCCCAACCGGGCGGGATCGAGCAGCGCGTATTTTGCGAGGCACAAAACCAGCAGTTTGGCGAAGAGACAGGTGATGACGATCCCACCGTCGGCGTCTTTCAGCCAGTTGGTGCCATATTCCTGAAGCTGCAATCGCTCCAGCTTCTCCCGGTCGGGATGCCGCAAGGAGCCATATTGACGCACGTTGCCATGCCTGTCGAGGACGTGTTTCTCCGCACGCGGATACACGCTCACCGGGCTGTCGAAGAACCGATAATCGCAATCCTGATAAAGAAATGCCGTTTCCGTATCGGGATACACATGGAGGTAATTTTCCACAAGGTCGAGGATATAGGTCCAGTGATCGATCCAGTAGCCTTCGCCGTAGCTCGCCTCCAGCTGGTGGCTGGCGCCTGCGAAAACGCGGGCAAACAAAGCTTCATCACTCATTTTGGGATCGATTCCCAGTCTTGCCATGGTGTTGACAAGGCTTCCGGGCGTGAACCGGCCGGAAAGCAGGTTTCGCATCGCCTCTTTGTGATCGGGAAACAATTCGTTGATCAAAGCTTCTTGAGCGGCGCCACCGGGAATCGCGAAGGTGGACCCGTTGATGCTCAGGGGATTGTAGCCATCGGCTTGGATCAGCGAGACGAACATCTTGACGTTGTAACTGCCGGTTTCGGGATGAAACAGACAATCGTTGCGGCGGTTCTGGCAGACATCGCGGAAGTTGCCGTTGCCCTGGGAGTAAAACTCCGGTGCCAGCTGGAAAAAGTTGTAATCGCGTTCCAGATCGCCGTGCTTGCGGCTGTAGAGATAGTAGGTGAAGGTTCCCTTATCTGTCTTGATCGCCAATGGATAGCCGCCGCGCAACAGGTTGTCGAGGTAGTTTTGCCTGATGTATTCGTCGAAAACGGGATCGGCTGTCTTGAGGAAGGCGTCCTCGAGCAAGTTATCGATTTCCGCCTTGGCTTGAAGCCGCTTGGCTGCGAAATAGGCGTGATCCATGGTTTTCGCCTTGAGATTGAGCTTGTCAAGGTCGCTGATGTGGCCGATCATCGTATCGATGATGCTGGTTCCCTTCGGCTTGAGTTCAAGCTCGGCTCCGGTGAAACCACAAGGAACCTTGTTGGCCGTGTGTTGGGTCCGTTTCTTGATCTGGGCGACATTCTCCTGGGCAAAGGCGTCGGGATGGTTCAGGGAGGTGTCGTTCCCAAAGATGAGCGAGAGGTCGACAAGCGGCTTGACCAGCCGGTCGCCGATGACGCTCAAGTAAAAATTGCCATCCTTGATCTCACTTGTTTCCGCTTCGTCGCCCGTGGAGGATCGCAGTTTGAAAAAGGGGAGGTCTTGCTCGAGGTTGTCGACATCCATCCAACTCCTCAAGAGATTCGCAATCGCCTTGTAGGATCCGTAGGCGATGCCATAGGGTAGGATCTGGCTGATCCCGTCAAGGATCTCGATCGTCTGTCTTTCCGGTTTCAGGTTGGTGATCTCGACATGCCGGCACAAGGCGCCGATATCTTCCTGGGGCAGGCCGTAGTAGGTGACGCTGACGGCGATGCCGGCCTCCACATTGGTTTCGGTGATCGTGAATTCGCTTTGGCGGATCTGCATCTGCCGGTGGTCATAGCGGCTGTCGGGCCGGAAAAACTCATAAAGCCGCCCCCCAGCCTTGATGAAGGTGCGAAACCCGATCTTGGAGACATAGATATAGGCCAGATTCGCCGGATAGAATTCCATGATCGCGCCGTTTTTGTCGCGGATTCCGAAAGAAGCGATGCCCTGACCGCGATTGACATAGAAAGCCCACAAGGGAATTCCCCGCTTGCCAGCTAGACCCGGCAGGAAACTCGAAAACGGCTTCTGTTTGTCATAATCGTCGATCTGGAAGGCTCCGCCCGAGTAGCGATAATTCTGTTTCACTGTTCTTCACCTCGTGTCAGTAGTAATATCGGGATTCACCCAAGAGCCGTGATCTCGGGAGATTGGTAGATGCGCACATAATCGATGATCATTTCCGCCATTTCAAAACTGGGGCTGGGATCGCCTGGCCACCAGCCGCCGATCGCGATGTTCATGATCAGATAGAAGTGCTTGTCGAAAGGCCAGCGGTTGGACGCCGGACAATTGGTGTAGTCGTTGGGATCATAGATCCAGATCAATGTGTCATCCACGAAAAACATCAACATGTCCGGCAGCCATTCCAGCTTGTAGACGTGGAATGCCTCGGTGGCGTCGGCCACAACCGATGATGAGCCCTTCTGCGTGCCGAGTTGGTGGTTGTAGGCCTGGGTGTGGATCACGTGATGGACGCGGTTCAAGTCCTTCCCCACGTGCTCCATGATGTCGATCTCGCCGCTGTTCGGCCAGATGCCGTAGACCGAATATGTCGGCATCATCCAGATCGCCGGCCAGGTGCCAAGTCCGGAAGGAAGGATCGCCCTGACCTCGATCTTGCCATAAAGGAATGACTGCACGGTGTTGAGCCGTGCGGAGGTGTACTCGTTGGTTCCGAACGTCTCCTTGCGTGCCGTGATCGTCAGGTGGCCGTCGGCGACTTCCGTATTCGCCCCGTCGGTGTAGTACTGGAGCTCATTGTTGCCCCAGCCCCAGCCGCCGGTCTGGTAGCGCCATTTGATGAGGGACAGGCTGCTGCCGTCAAACTCGTCCGACCAGACGAGATCGTAGGTCAGGGAATTGTAGTCGTAATCGTATCCCTGGGCTTTGCAGGCGGAAGTTGTCGTCGTCGGGACCGTCGTTGTCGGGACCATCGTGGTCGTGATCGTCGTCGGTGGCACCGTTGTCGGGGTTGTCGGCGTTAGAGTCGTCGTGGTTGTCGGCGGCACCATCGTTGTCGGCGTAATCGTCGTTGGGAGCACTGTTGTCGTATCGGTTACTTCCGTGCAAGCGGATAGAAAGAATGCGGATTGGATCAATAAAAGCGTCAGCAGGATTTTCTTCATGGCTATTCTCCCGTCAGGCCGGTCCGTTCGATTCCCTGAACGAACGATTTCTGGCCGATGAAGTAGATGATGAGCAAGGGGATCATCGAGATGGTGGTCGCCGCCATCTTGTAGGCTTCGGACAATTGCACTTCGCGGCCCGCATACGGCGAGGAGGAGGCGCGGGACTCGAAAAGGGCATCGAATTTGCCGAGCTGATTGGTGAAGAGCTCGATGCCGTCGCCGACCAGAAGCCGCGTCACATAAGTCTCGTTCCAGTTCCAGACGAACGAGAACAAGAACACGACGACGATCGTCGAAAGCGACAGTTTAACCGTGATGTGCCAAAACAGCTGGAGCGGGTTCGCACCGTCAATCTTGGCGGCTTCGTAAAGGTCGTGGGGGATCATCTTGAAGAAATTCACGAAGATCAGGATCAGGATCGCCGAGTTGACGCCTTGTCCGAAGAAAGCCATGATCATCTGCGAATCGTAGGTGTTGAGTCCTTTTCCCGGTCCGGTGTGACCCAAAAGGAGATAGACCGAATTGAAAAGGTGGTACTGGGTGATCAGCAGGATCGGGACGGGGATGATGAATGACAGCAGCAAGACCGTGTAAAGCGTCTTCTTGCCGCGAAACTCATATCGGGCGAAGGCAAACCCCGTCAGCGCGGAAATCACGGTCTGCAGGACGGCGAGGATCGTCGTGAACTTCGTCGAGTTCCACAGCGACACCTTCCCGTTCAAGACTCTCCAGGCGACATCATAGTTTGTGAAGGCGAACTTTTGCGGGAACCAGATTGTCTCGGGATTGACGAGGTCGTTCGAACTCATGAACGAGATCGAGATCATCTTGATGATGGGGTAGAGGAAAACATAGCTGATCGTGATCAGGAAGACATAGACGGCGATTTTCGTGACAAGCGCGAAAATCCGGGTTTTCCTGGTCCGATAAAATTCACGGGCGGCGCGTTGGCCCCGGCTGATCCGCTCTTTCAGCGATCGCCATTTCAGCGCAAGCGACTTCATGTCGAACGCACCCGCCTTTTCGCCTGTTTCAACCGGGCTTTGGCTATCCGCATCAAGTTTTCCTGCTGGATCGATGACAATCTTACAAGTTTCGTTTTCGGTTCGCGTCCAAGCAACAGGTAGGCGAAACCGACCAGCGCAAAGAGCACCAGCGAATAGATCACGGCAAACGTCGAGGCGAGCCCGATGC
>CALGNF010000183.1 GCA_937958685.1 uncultured Caryophanales bacterium | reverse complement strand
CCACCGAGATCTACACTCTTTCCCTACACGACGCTCTTCCGATCTACCTTCGAGGTCGCCGGAGCATAGGATGCGGGTTTGACGACGCAGGTATTGCCGGCGGCGATCGCGGCCACAAGCGGCATCATTGCCAATTGGAAGGGATAGTTCCAGGGGCTCATGATCAGTGCCACGCCATATGGTTCGGGATAAAGATAGGATCGGGAGGGGAACAGGAGCAAGCCTGATGGCTTTTTCTGGGGTCGGATCCACCGACGCAGATGTCGCTCGAAATACGCGATCTCGGAGAGAACGATGCCCAGCTCGGTGATGAAGGTTTCGTGGGCGGATTTGCCGAGATCTTCCTGAAGCGCTTCCAGGATTTCGGTTTCAAAGACGGTGATGCCGGTTTTGAGCGTTTTCAGCGCTTCCAGGCGAAAAGTGACCGCTTTGGTCGCTCCCGTGCGGAAAAAGGCCTTTTGTCTGTCGATCAGCGCTGTCGTAGTCATTCTTCGCTCCTGAAGTCCAGTATTGAAAATATTATACCACAACCGGACGTCTTTTGGTATAATATGAGAAAAAGTCCCGTGAAGAAAGGATCACACCATGATATTCATCACCGGCGCCACCGGCCATATCGGCAACAATCTTGTCAGACTGCTTGTCGCAGAAGGACGACCCTGCAAGCTGCTGCAACGGCAGTCCGGCCCCGCGTTGGCGGATCTCGGGGTTGAGGCGATCGAAGGGGACATCTTCGATCCTGATTTTCTCGGATGTCACGTCAATCCCGGCGACACCCTCGTCCATATCGCCGCCCTGATCGACCTCAAGAACAAATATCCGGAACTCTCGGATCAGGTCAACAATCTCGGAACGCGCGCGATCATTGATTTCTGTCAGGCCCGGGGCGTCAGGCTGATCCATACGAGCAGCGTCGATTGCATCGACCGCAGCCAGAACCAGCCGCTCGTGGGTGAACCAGACGACATCTATCCCGAGCATCTAAAGTCCAACTATGCGATAAGCAAGGCGAAAGGGACCAAGTACCTGCTCGACAAGATCCGGAAGGAAGAGATGGATGCAGTCATCCTTTACCCATCCGCCGTCATCGGTCCCCATGATTACAAGCCTTCGGCTGCGGGTATGGAAATCATGAAAGCCATGAACAAGCGTTTGATCTTCTACATCAAGGGCGGCTACAACTTCATCGATGTCGGCGATTGCGCCCGGGCGATCCTCGCCTGCATCGACAAATCGGTGCGAGGCCAATACATCCTGGCCAACCACAATGCGACGATCAAGGAGTTCTATCGGGAGATTTGCGTGGTCGCGAACCATAAGCCGGTGTTTCTGCCGGTTCCCGGTCTGTTGGCCCGCGCCTTCGTCTTTCTGATTCCGCGTTTCTCCAAGGTGATGATCGATGCCATTCTCGACAACTACCGTTATGACAACTCCCTGATGCGGCGCGACTTGCTGGAGGCCCCCACTCCCTTCCCGGAGACGGTGGCGAACACGATTGCCTGGTTCACCGATCGGCACAAGGACAAGACGTGAAAAAAAAGTCAGTTCATCCCGACGGGCCAACTGACTTTTTGATGGGCAGTCAATTCTTGATTTCGGCAAACCTGGCTTCGATGGTCTGGATGATCGAGGCGAATTCCGCGGGTTGTTCCATGTCGTTGATTGGCAGCCAGAGGATCTTTTTCTCGGGGACTTTGTAGGCCTTGAAAATCCGGCGCAGGACGTCATAGTAGTTCGCGTAGTGGAACAGGAGATATTCTTCCTGATTCTTCTCGATCTCGCGGCCGCGGCGGCGGACATTCTCGAACAGCTGGTGCTGTTCCCTGACGATCACGATATGGATGTCGACATCGGGCAGACGTTTGAGATGCTCGTCGGCGATCGCATATGTCAAGGCCACCTCCATCGCGCTCATGATGCCCTCGAGGCGCAGCAGTTCGGTGAAGACCAGGTTGGAGAACAGCGTGGAATAGATCGGAAGAGCGTCGTGTAGGGAAAGAGTGTAGATCTCGGTGG
>CALGNF010000182.1 GCA_937958685.1 uncultured Caryophanales bacterium | reverse complement strand
ATCTCTTCGGACCGCGGTCTCGCCGGTCCGTACAATTCGAACGTGTTCAAGACGTTTGCGAAACTGATCGAAGAGCGGCATCCCGACGGCAAGAACTACTTCGTCGGCACGATCGGCTACAAGGCGTTCTCGTATTGTCGCCGCAACCGTTATCCGCTGATCAACGCCGAATCGATCGGCTCGCGCGACGAAGTCCAGTTCATTGACTTCCAGGCGATGAGCCGCGCGTTCATCCAGATGTACGTCGACGGCAAGGTCGACAAGATCGTCGTCGTGCACAACCACTTCGTCAACACCCTCACCTACAAGGTCGAGGAGACCGTGCTGCTCCCGCTCACGGACCTCGTGAAACATCACGAGCGGATGGTGTCCGAATACCTGTTCGAACCCTCCGCCGAAAGCATTCTCGTCGAATTGCTTCCGATCTATATCGAGAACACCTTGTACGGCATCATCCTCGACGCCAAAACGAGCGAACACGCGTCGCGGATGACCGCGATGAAGAGCGCGACGGACAACGCCAAGGAAGTCGTCACCAAACTCAACCTGCATTACAACCGCGCCCGGCAAGGCGCGATCACCAAAGAACTGACCGACATCATCGGCGGCGCCAACGCCGTCAGTTAGGAGACCACTGTGACCCAATTCGGAACGATAACGCAAGTCATGGGCCCCGTCGTCGACGTCGCATTCGAAGGCGCCATGCCGGCGATCTACAATGCGCTTCAAATCGACATCCCGGCCCAAGCCAACAACGGGGTCGCCGTGAGCCTGACCTTGGAAACGTCGCTGCATCTGGGCGACGGGATCGTCCGGACGATCGCCATGGACTCGACCGACGGCCTGAAACGAGGCATGCCGGTCAAGGACACGGGCAAACCGATCGCGGTTCCCGTCGGCGAGGAAACGCTCGGCCGCATCTTCAACGTCCTCGGCCAACCGATCGAAGGCAAAAAGGAACTGGCTTCCTCCGTCAAGCGGATGCCGATCCACCGCGCAGCCCCCAGACTCGAAGACCTGAACAC
>CALGNF010000181.1 GCA_937958685.1 uncultured Caryophanales bacterium | reverse complement strand
CGACCACCGATATCTACACTCTTTCCCTACACGACGCTCTTCCGATCTTCGGATTGTCGACCTTGGTCATCGGTGTGGAGCGCGGATTCATCGATCGCCAGACGGCCTTGAGGGCCGCCAGGCTGACGTTTCTCACCTTTCGCGACCGGGTCCCCCACTATCAGGGCTTTTTCATGCATTTCGTCGATCTGGCCACCGGAGCTGCGAAACCGGGCTGCGAGTATTCCACGATCGACACGGCGATCTTTCTCAATGGCGCGGTGACCGCCGACGCCTATTTCGCTGACCAGGAGCTCCACGGTATCTTCATGGAAATCTATGAGCGGGTCAACTGGCACGCCTTCATCTTTGAAAAGAACGGCCGGACCCTGTTCCGGATGGCCTATAATCCCGTCGAGGGCGGCGACTACCGGCAGGCCAGCGCCGATCCGTGGATCTGGCAATGGGACATGATGGCCGAGCAGCTGTCGCTGTATGCGTTGGCCGCTGGCGCGCCCTCGGTCTCCGAAAGGTTGGCACGGGCGCTCTTTGCCGGCTTCAGCCGCAACCTTGGGCGCTACGGTGATTATGAATATGTCTATTCACCGGGCAACGCCCTGTTCGTCTACCAGTATTCGCACGCGTGGCTCGACTTTGGCAAATATCGCGATATCGATGGGTTCGACTGGGCGGAAAACACCCGTCTGGCGACCTATGGCAATCGTCAGTGGTGCATTGACCACCACCGCGAATACCCGTTGCTTTCGGAGAAGATCTGGGGTGTGTCTTCCTGTCTCACACCGAAGGGCTACCGAGGCCAGGGCGTCGCTCCGACAGACAATCCCAACCATCCCGACGGTCATTTTTATGGCGCGATCCCGCCCTCTGGACCGCTCGGGTCGCTACCATACGCGCCGGAGATCGTGATTCCGGCTGTCGAAGCGTTCTATCATCTCAACCCGGATGTCTTCGGCGAATACGGTTTCAAGGACAGCATCGCCATCGAGGATGGCAGATTGTGGATCTCTTCCCGCTATATCGGCATCGACAAGGGCATTTCCGCGCTGATGATCGACAACCATTTCTATGGAACGACCTGGAAACACTACATGGCGCACCCACTGATCCAAACCGCGGTGAAAAAACTCGGCTTTTCCCGAAAGAAGTGATGGCATGGCTACGATCAAGGATGTCGCGAAAGCGGCCAAAGTCTCGATTTCCACGGTCTCGTATTCGTTGAATGGCGATCCCCGAATCCCGGAGAAAACGGCGGCGGTGATCCGGCAGATCGCGCAGGAGATCGGTTACTTTCCGAGCGCCGCGGCGCGTAATCTCAAAAAACGCACGACCCAGACGGTTTTGGTTGCGATCGCCGATTTCGGCGGTCCGGTCTACCATAATCTCTTGGACGGCATCCACCATGAGCTGACGAAATCGAACTACACGATGATCGTCTCCACCGGGACCTCCTCGGAGAATCTGCTCAAGGAGCGTTCGGCGGACGGCGCGATCATCACCGATATCCGCATCAGCGACGACAGCCTGCGGAAGATCGCCAAGAACTTCCGCCCGATCGTTGTCTTGGACCGCGATCTCGATGAGACGAACATCTTCCCGCTCACGATCGACAACCAACGGGCGATGAGCGAGATGACGATGGCGATCATCAACGAAGGCTACCAAAAGATCGCCTATGTCCACGGCGTGCGGGAGTCCCATGACGACAGCGAGCGCTACAAGGGCTTCGCCAAGACAATGCGCAAGGCGAATATCGAGACCCACTCGGAACACTTCGGAAATTTCACGAAGGCTTCGGGGGTGGCGATCGCCGAAACTTTGCTTGCCTCCGGCAAGAATCTGCCGGAGATGTTCGTCTGCGCCAATGATGAGATGGCGATCGGGATCATCGAGGCGCTGGGATCGGCAGGTTACCGGGTTCCCGGCGATTTCGGCGTTTCCGGTTTCGACGACATCGAGCTGTCGGTCTATATCCGCCCGCAACTATCCACCGTCAAGATCGACTATTTCGCCTGGGGCACGGAGATTGCCGCCACGACGCTGGCGCTGCTCAGAGGCCAGCCAGTCAGACTTCACCGGCAACCGGGAAGCATCATCATCCGCGACTCGTTTTAACCAACTATTCAGTTGGTTTTCTTTTTGCATTTTTTACTGTGTAAACGCTTGTATTTGCCTATCTCGTGTGCTATAATGAAAGCAAAGATTCATCGAAACGTTTCGATAAAGGGGTAGATCGGCTTGTTTGCGAACAAATACGGATTTTTTGCGGAAAACGGTCTGGAGTACGTCATCACCGATCCGAAGACACCGAAGCCGTGGGTCAACGTGATTTCCAACGGTGATTACAGTTTGATGGTGTCGCAGACGGGTGGCGGCTGTTCCTGGCGGGGCAATGCCGGTCAAAACCGGCTGACCCGCCTCTATCAGGATCTCGTCAAGGACAATTACGGCAAGTACTTCTACTTGCGCAACCGCGAAACCGGCAACTTCTGGTCGCTCACATGGCTGCCGACAAGGACACCCTATGAGCATTTCCGGGTGCGGCACGGAGTCGGTTATTCCGTCTTCG
Organism: uncultured Caryophanales bacterium; assembly: GCA_937958685.1. Lineage (GTDB taxonomy): Bacteria > Bacillota_I > Bacilli_A > Izemoplasmatales > Hujiaoplasmataceae > JAAYZB01. Next base: position 5,531 of record CALGNF010000181.1, on the reverse strand, counting down.
AATACCAAGTCGAGGGCATCTATTCCGAATTGAGGCTGTTCGTCGTTCCCGGATCGCCGCTGGAACTCGCGCAGATCAAATTGGAAAACCGTTCCCGCGATGTCAAGAAACTTGATCTCACCGGCTATCTGGAGTGGGAAGCCGCAATCCATCCGGATGAGCACCGGGAGTTCCACAAGTTGTTCATGGATACCGCTTATGATACGACCACCAATGCCATCAAGCTGAAAAAATACCTGTGGGGCTTCAACGACAAGAAGGGGCTGCACAACAACGTCGATTGGGATTACACCGGCTTCTTTGCCGTTTCCGAAGCGCCAACTTCTTTCGATACCGACAAGGAGAGCTTTCTTGGGATGTACGGTCATGAAAGCGCGCCACAAGCGCTTCTTGATCCGGATCTCGCCGGTCGCGCCGGCCGGTTCGTCGATCCGGTGGCGGCTTTGCGCAATACCATCACCCTGGCTCCGGGAGCCGCGAAGACGCTTGTTTTTGGTCTTGGCTGCACGACGCTGGGAAAAAACGAGATCCCGGGGATCGAATCCATCTATGAAGACCCGGATGCGCTGATCCGCGAGTTTGTCCACGAGGCCGGCGCCGCGCGGGCTTTCGCCGCCACCCAGGCCTTTTGGGCTGAACTCTTGGGCGGCGATCAGGCGAATACGCCGGATCACGCCTTCAACATCATGACCAACACCTTTGCCAAGTATCAGGCGATCTCCGGCAGGATCTGGGCCAAGTCCGGCTACTATCAAACATCCGGAGGCTACGGTTTCCGCGACCAGTTGCAGGACTGCCTGATCTTTTTGGAGGGCAAACCGGAACTCGCCAGGAAACAATTGGCGATGCACGCCGCCAAGCAATTCCAGGCAGGCGACGTCTACCACTGGTTCGTGACTTTCCAGGGCTGGGGGCCGCGGGGCAATTGCTCGGATGATTTGTTGTGGCTGCCGTTCATCTTGGACGCTTACCTCGAGGAAACCCTCGACTACGGTTTCCTTGACGAAGAGGCGCCCTTCGTCGATGGCGGTTCGGCCACGATCTACGAACACGCCAAGCGGGCGATCCAAAAATCGCTGACGCGCTTCTCGGTGCGCGATGTGCCCCTGATGGGCGCACACGACTGGAACGACGGCTTGTCGGCCGTCGGCGCCGACATGCGGGGCGAATCGTTCTGGATGTCCTGTTTTCTCTTCATCGTCTGCAAGCAGTTCGCCCGCCATGCCGAAGCGCGCGGCGATCATGAGTTCTCGCGATTGCTTCGGGAAAAAGCCGCCCTGCTCAAAGAGACTTTCAACGCCCATGGCTGGGACGGCGAGTGGTATCGGATGGCAACGACCGATGCCGGAGAGATCCTGGGAACCAAGGACAGCGAGGAAGGGAAAATCTTCCTGATGCCCAACGCCTGGGCGATCATCGGTGAGCTCATCACCCCCGAACGGCTGGAACCGGTGGTCAAGTCAATGACGAAGCATCTGCTTCGTGACCACGGCACATTGCTCAATTATCCCGCTTTTTCCAAACCGCGATCGGATATCGGCTATGTCACCCGTTATGCCCCGGGCCTCAGGGAAAATGGCGGTGTCTACACCCATGCGGCGACCTGGGCGGTGTCCGCCTTCGCCAAGGCGGGAAGACCAGAACTGGCCTACCGGGCCTACCAGGGCATTTGTCCGCCCAACCGGACCAAGGATCCGGACCGCTATCTGGCGGAACCCTACGTGACCTGCGGCAACTCCGACGGTCCGGCTTCTCCTTATTTCGGACGCGGCGGCTGGAGCTGGTACACCGGTTCCGCCCAGTGGTTGCACCGGGTCGCCGTTTGCGACATCATCGGCGTGAGCGCCACGTATGCCGGCTTGAAGGTTGCTCCTTGCGTCCCCGCCGATTGGCAGCGATTCGACTATACCCGCCGTTTCCGCGGCGCCACCTACGTGTTCGAATTCACCCGCGGCGACGCTTTTGCCCTCACGGTCGACGGCAACATCCTTGAGGGAAACATCGTCCCCGATTTCAGGGACGGCAAGAAGCATCTCGTCCAAGTCAACTTTCGTTGAATCCACAACCTGATTTGTTAAAATATCCATATAGGAAAAGGAGAGAATTATGAAAAAATTCCTCAGCATCATGCTCATGGCCATCATCGCTTTCACCGTGATGGCGTGTCAAGAGGACACGACCACCGCGGCGCCAACCACGACGCAAGCGCCGGCAACCACCACCACGGTGACGACCGCCGACGGTACGACAATGACGACGATCTCCGCCACCTCGCCCGTCACCACCACGACGACGATGCCGGCTCCGGTCACGATCAAGTATGCGGCCTGGAATCTGGGGCCGATCGACAGCCAGACGAATCTGGAACGTTTGATGTTGCAAGCGTTCGTCGAGGAATGTCCCTGGATCACGGTCCAGATCCTCGAACGTCCGCGCGTCCCGAGCCCTGACGGCACCGGTGAGGTCGATCAGAACTGGAACGAATTCCTGGGCGCAAACGCCGCGAGGGGCACGCTTCCCGATGTCTATTTCACCGATTCGGTGGAGACGACGATCATGAACGACTGGTCGCTCGATGTGACGAGTCTCGTCACCGCGGACCCGGAATACCTCAATGTTGCCTCCGATCTGCGCAACGCCCCCAATTTCGGCGGCAAGATCATGGCGATTCCCTACGCGGTCTACTACTTCGGCTACTACATCAACAAAACCCTCTTCGACGATCTGAATGCCGACATCCCGGCCTTTGAGGACACCTGGGACGAGTTCACCGCCAAGGTCGCGGACATCGCCAATCAGAATGTCACGACCGGCAACGGCATCGCCGGCATCAGCGGCATCAGCCGCCTGCTCGAATGGTTCCCGGCCCAACTCAATCAGGATCTGGGCTGGTTCACATACGACGGCACCGGTCTGCATCTGAACGGGACGGACTTCGAAGCGACCCTGTCGATGTACAACAGCCTCAAAACCAACAAGACGCTGATCTTCGATGCCTTGGATGCCGATGAGAAGATGGCCGCCTTCGGCACGACGGCGACCTGGGAGACCTCGCAGCTCGCTGCCTTCTGGGAATACACGCCGATCATCGGTTCGATGCTCGACCTTGGTTTCGAGGTCGATTTCATCGGCACTCCCGGCACGGCGACGGCCCACAAGATCCCGGTCGTCCTCGATCTGATGTGTCTGGCTTCGACGACCCAAAATCCCGAAGCCGCATACCTTTTGGCCAAGTGGATGAGTTTCGGCAAGGCCGGTTATCTGAAGCGGATCGAGATTTCCTCGACCGTTGAAGGCGTTGTCGCCCTGAATATGACCCCCCTGCAACCCGATGAGGATCTTCTCGATGCCTTCTTCGGCATCTATGACACCTTCACCGAATTCCGCAAGGTCGTCGAATACGACAATTACATCATCGAACCCAACAAGTACGTTCCCGGTTACATCAAAGCCCGTTGGACCGGCGTTTTCAACGCCACGACGACTTTGGGACAGGTTTTTGACCAGGTCATGGCCGGTGAAATGAACTACGCCGACGTCAAGACGTTCTGGAACCAAAAGGCGAACGCCGAACTGACAGCGGCCCGGACCGCCGTTTTGGAAAAGCTCGGCGTCACCGGATAATTTTCTGCTCACCACCAGCACCTAATCCTGACGGGAGGATCTCCATGCCAAGGAAAGTCATGCTTCTGGTACTGCTCGGATTGCTGACTTGGGTCAGCGTCGCGCTTCACGCCGACGCTGTTTTGGCTTTCTCCCCGGCCCAGACCGTCCCCGCTTGGCAAAACGGCAGCTATCGGGAAACCCTGGCGGACTGGGAGGCGGATGGTTATGCCGGCAATGCGGATGTGGCCGTGACGGTCGCGCCTTCCGCCTTCCAGGGCGGCGCGGCCGCAGCGTTTTCCCATGGCTACCATCATGAAGCCCGCAGTTGGGATGAGTTCGACCAGATCACCCTCGCTATCACCGTGCCATCGACGGGACTTTACCGCTTCTATCTCGATTTTTATCCCCTTGATGAAGATTACCTCAACTATGAACTGGAACTTTGGATCGATGGGGAGCTCCCCTTCGCCGAAGCCGCGCAGATCATCCTTTACAAGCATTGGCAGGCCGGCGACACCTTTGCCGTCGACCGCTTCGGCAACGATTTCTTCGTCGAGCAGTCGCTGGCGCTCAAGTGGTACCGGCAAGGGTTCATGGATCCAATGGGTTTCCATGTCGAACCGCTATCCTTCCGCCTCGAGGCGGGGGAAAACCTCATCACGCTCAAGCGCAAGCAGGGCAACTTCCTTTTGGGCGATGTGCTGGCAAGAGGCATCGCCTCCCTGCCGACATACGCCGAGTACCGCGAACAGGGCGATGTCATTGCCAATCAATCCCTTTACACCGTGGAGGCGGAGACACCGCACGCCAAGAATTCCTCCTCGATCCAGGCGGGCGTCTCCCGCGATCTCGGTGTCACCCCCTTTGATGTCTCCCTGCTCAAACTGAACATCCTGGCCGGATCGACCTTCGCGTCGGAACGCGATACGGTCTATTACCATGTCGACGTCGCCCAGTCCGGCTATTACTTTCTGTCATTCAAGGTGAGGCAGGCGGAGGTGACGAACGCCGCCGTCTTCAGAACCCTGATGATCAACGGCGAGGTTCCCTTCCAGGAAGCCGCCGCCCTCCGCATCCCCTATTCCCACCGTTGGTTCAACTACACCCCCGCGGATGCCGCGGGCAATGCTTACCTGTTCTATCTGGAAAGCGGCCGCAACGAGATCTCCTTAAGCGTCAACCTCGCGGTCTACCGCGACACCTACCAGACAGTGCGCGAGGTGCTGACAACCGTCAACCAGCTTGCACTCGATATCCGGAAACTGACGGGCAACCAGGTCGACGAGGACCGTGACTGGGAGATCACCGATTATCTGCCAACGATCGGCACCGATCTGCTGGCGCTCGCCGCCAGACTCGAGGCAGAGCAAGAGTATCTCGCCGCCAACAACGGCTCCCGCAAGGCTTCCGCGGCGGAGAGCCATCTCGCCTTGTGTATCCGCCATCTGCGCTTGCTCGCGCAAAAACCCAACGAGATTCCCAAAAACATCACGATGCTGGCCACCTCGCCGGCATCCGTTGCCGCCCTGCTGGGCATCATCCAGGGCGTTCTCGTCTACAGTCCCTTGGATATTGACAAGTTCTATGTCCATACCGAAACCGAACTTCCGCGCGCCAATGCCGGCTTCTTGCCGTCGATCTGGCTTGCGATCCGCCGGTTCTTCCGCTCTTTCTTCGAAGAGCGCTATTCGGTCAAGGCCGATCCGGATGAGCTCGAGGTCTGGGTCAACCGCTCGAAGCAGTATGTCGATCTGATCCAGAAGCTCGCGGACGAGAAGTTCACGAACGCCTCCGGCATCAAGGTCAGGATCTCGGTGATGTCGGCCGAGGGCAAGCTGATCCTCGCCAACTCGGCGAAACAAAATCCCGAAGATCGGAAGAGCGTCGTGTAGGGAAAGAGTGTAGGTCACGGTGGGCGCCGGATC
>CALGNF010000180.1 GCA_937958685.1 uncultured Caryophanales bacterium | reverse complement strand
CCACCGAGATCTACACTCTTTCCCTACACGACGCTCTTCCGATCTGAATCCAGAAAATCTATCAGTTGAGCAAAACTGATTTTTTGTTTGTCATCAGATGCGAACGCAAAACCAACCAATTGTATCTGTCGCTGTCGACGTCGCATGCCCGTCTGCACCTCACGGAAGCCACCTATGACAAGCCCGATACCCCGAGCGGTTTTTGCATGCTGCTGCGCAAATATCTGGAAACCGGCGTCATCACAGCCATCAACACGCTTGCCGGCGACCGGATCATCATCGTTAACGTCAGGACCCATGACGAACTGGGTCGGGAAAACCGGTATGTCTTATATCAGGAGATCATGGGCCGTTATGCCAATTTGGTCATCGTGGCGGCGGACGGCCGGATCATCGATGCCTACAAGCACGTCAGTCCCTTTGAGGATCAACAGCGCACGATCGAAAAGGGCGCTATCTACGTACCGCCTCTCGACCAGAAGATCGATCCCGAGGACCGCGAAACCGCCCTTGATTTTTTCAGGGAACATCCCGATGTCGCTCCCAAGGCGATCGTGGCCGCTTTCCGCGGTGTCTCGCCGTTGCTTGCCGCCCATCTGGCAAACCCGCCCATCGGGAATTCGCTCGTTGAACATTTTCAGGCATTTCTCGACATCACTCCGGCACCGACGCTCTTCACCGAGGAATACCGGCAGCGCTTCTATTACTTCGACTTGTTCCCGCCCGGAGACAAACGCCTGTTCCCGACGCTCTCGGCTTTGCTCGATGAAGCCTACGGCGACATCGGCCGCCGGGAACGGATGCGCCAGATTTCCAAGAACTTGCTCCAATTTGTCAAGCGGGAACTCGAGAAGAACGTTGCGAAGCTCGAGAAACTCCGCGACGACCTCGCCCATGCCGGCGCAGCCGAGGCTTTGCGGATGAAAGGCGATTTGCTGATCCAGTTCCAGCACGAGATAAGCAAAGGCCAATCCGCCTTCAAAGCATACTCGTATGAGGCTGGCCAGGAAGTGGAAGTGGCGCTCGAGCCGCTTCTTTCCCCGCTGGAGAACGCCAATGCCTATTACCGGAAATACAAGAAGGCCAAGAGCGCGATTCCCTATATCGAGGAGCAGCTCGCGCTCACGCAAAGACAGGTCCAGTATTTTTCCCTGATCGACTCCCAGATCGAGACCGCGACCCAGATCGATCTCGAGGAAATCGCCGAGGAGTTGTCCAGCAGGGGCTACACGCGCAAGAAGCTGTTCAAGCAAAAACGCAAAGAGCCGAATTATCTCGTCTTTGTGGATGAAGATGGTTGCGAGATTCTCGTCGGGAAAAACAACCTGCAAAACGAACACATCACCCATGAGCTTGCCAAGCCGGACGAATGGTGGTTCCATACCAAGGATTACCACGGCGCCCACGTGCTCGTCCGCAGTGTCAAGGATCTCAGCGAGACGACGATCCGGACCGCGGCGGCCCTGGCGGCGCATTATTCCCAAGGGCGTCATTCCTCCTCGGTGCCTGTCGATTACACGCGCAAGCGCCATGTCCGGAAACTCCCCGGCGAAGCCGGCTGTTTCGTCACCTACCAAAATCACAAGACGATCTACATCGATCCCGATCCCGGACTTGGGGATCGCCTTGCAAAAAAACGCAAATGAAAGGCCGCCTGTCCAACTTGCTTCCGGGCGGCCTTTTTCTTATTTGTCGGCGATTTCCTTGGTGATCATGGCGATGAAGTCAGCCACACTCACTTTGGATTGGTCCTTTTCGCCATACTTGCGGTAGGTCACGCTGTCGCTTGCGACTTCCTCGTCGCCGATCACCAGCTGATAGGGGATCTTGCGCGTCTGCGCCTCACGGATCTTGTAGCCCAGTTTTTCGTCACGGTAATCGCCTTCTGCCCGCAGATGCGCCTCTTGAAGGCGTTTCGTGAGCGTTTCCGCAAACTCCCGGTGAAATTCGAGATTGACCGGGATGACCTTGATCTGCACCGGCGCAAGCCATGTGGGGAAGGCGCCGGCATAGTGTTCGATCAGGATGCCGATGAACCGCTCGATCGATCCGAACAGGGCGCGGTGCAGCATCACCGGACGTTGCTTCTCGCCGTTATGGTCGACATATGTCAAATCGAAGCGTTCGGGCAGGTTCATGTCCAGCTGGATCGTGCCGCACTGCCAGATGCGGTTCATCGAGTCGCGCAATTTGAAGTCCAGCTTGGGTCCGTAGAAAGCGCCGTCGCCAGGATTGACCTTGTAGGGTTTTCCCATGGCGTCCAGGGCGTCGGCCAAGGCCTTCTCCGCCTTGTCCCAGGTTGCGATCTCGCCGATGTATTTCGTTTCGGGCCGCGTGGAGAGCTCGATATGGTATTTGAGGTCGAAGACGCTGTAGACATAGTCGAAGAGCCTGACCAGCTCGGCGACTTCCCGGACGATTTGCGCTTCGGTCATGAAAATGTGGGCGTCGTCCTGGGTGAAGTTCCGGACCCGGAACAATCCTGCGAGCGCGCCGCTTGCCTCATGGCGATGCACCAATCCGAGTTCGCCGACTTTCAAGGGAAAGTCCTTATAGGAATGGATGTCGCGCTTATAGACAAGCATGCCACCGGGGCAGTTCATCGGTTTGATCGCGAATTCCTGTTCGTCGATCTTGGAGATGTACATGTTCTCCCGATAATTCTCCCAGTGACCGGAAACGACCCAGAGGTCCTTGTTGAGCATGATCGGCGTCTGGATCAGTTTGTAGCCTTCTTTGAGATGGACCTTGTACCAGAAGTCCTCGAGCTCGCGCCTTAAGATCATCCCGTTTGGCAGCCAGAACGGAAAACCGGGCCCATATTCGGAAAGCATGAACAAATCCAGCTCCTTGCCCAGTTTGCGATGATCGCGTTTCTTGCGCTCCTCTAGCAGATCCAGGTGGGCGTTCAGTTCCTCGGCTGTGAAAAAGGCGGTGCCGTAGACTCTGGTCAACTGCTTGTTCTGGGAATCGCCGCGCCAGTAGGCGCCGGCGAGCGAGAGCAACTTGACGTGTCTCAACCACTTCGTACCGGAGACATGCGGTCCGCGGCAAAGATCCGTGAAATGAGCCTGGGAATAGATCGAGATGATCTCTTCCTCGGGCAGATCGTTGATCAATTCTTGCTTGTAGGGATCGTTCTTGAAGATGGCCAGCGCTTCCGCCCGGGATACCTCGCGTCTTTGGATCGGCTGGTTGCCTTCGACGATTTTCTGCATCACCTTCTCGATTTTCGGCAGGTCCTGATCGGTCAGGGCGTTCTCGCCCAGGTCGATGTCATAGTAAAATCCCTCTTCGATAGTCGGACCCACGCCAAAGCAGGCCTGCGGATACAGGATCTTGACGGCCTCAGCCAGCAAATGGGCGGCTGAATGGCGCAGGACCTCAAGGGCCTCGGGGTCTGCATCGGTCAGAAACCGCACCGATGCATCGCGGCCGATCGGCCGCTCCATGTCATACAAATCACCGTCCACCTGGACGACGATCGCTTTTTTCTTCAGTGACGGCGACACTTCCTGCGCGATGTCGAGGCCTCTCGCTCCGTCGGGGAATTCGCGCACGGAGCCGTCCTGGAACTTGATTTTGATCATGATCTTACCTCCCTGGGAATAAAAAAATCGCCCCCTGAGAAAAGGACGATTGCTCGCGGTACCACCTTTTTTCCGGATTGCTCCGGCACTTTGGTCCGTTAACGCCGGCAACGGGATCCTTTCAAGGATCCGACTTGGAGGTGGTAATCGCCGAAGACCGTTTGGATAGCTTGCACCGGCCTATCCTCGCTCTGAAAGCGGCACTTGGGATCATATCCTCTTCATTGTCTTTGTATCATACTACATATTATAGGGAAAAATCATCGCTTGTCAAGGTGTGCGGTGCGGTTTTTCCGAGATTTCAAACTCGGTGGCCAGTTCCTTGATGCGTTCATAGATTCGGGCTGCCTTCGACTTGTCCAAGACGGAATTGTCCACCGTCAGCGCTTCGATCAAGACCTTCATCTTGATGTTCGAGGAAAAAAAGGTCGGCAGTTCGTCAAGGACGCGATGTTGCAGGATCGGTCCCAGGACCTCGTCGCGGATGAAGGCGCTCGGGGCTTCCCCGCCCATATCGTCAAGGAAGAGGATCTCGGCTTTCTTGAGGTATTCGATCTTTTCCTCGAGTAAGCCCGAACCGATCGCCGATTTCAGTTCGCGGACCAGATCGGGGTAGTAGACGAAGACGATCTTGTGCCCCTTTTTCGCCAGTTCGTTGGCGATGGTCGCGAGAATGTAGGTTTTGCCGGAACCGTAGACTCCGGAAAGGTACATGCCTTTCTGAAAGTTGCCGGGGGCATATTCCGCGACGAACTTGAGGATGTATTTGAGGATTTCCTTCCGCTCGGGACCGATGAGGTCGAAATCGCTGATGCTGGCATTGAAGACCTTTTTGGGCACGTACATCGCATCGATCAGGAACCGGCTCTCGTCGATCGTGTTGTGACGGCACTTCGCATAGGCGAGCGTGATCTCTCCGTTGTAGAGATATAGTTGCGGCGTCATTCCCGTCATCGGCAACTTGCACTCGAGCAAGCTCGGGCAGGCGTTGCAAATATCCTTGGCCTCTTTGAAGACAAGGAGATTGTTGATGCCTTGGGCGATCACTTCGTGCTTGAGGTCGTTTTTGAGGACGAATTGCCTGATGGGGATGTCTTCAAGCAGTTTTTCAATCGCTTCATCGACTTTCGGTTGTCCGGGGAGACGCTGGAGATACTCGTCGATACGTTTCATGGTCGTGCTCCTTCTATTCGAGCGATTTCAGATAGTCGTCGAACCAGTCCAGGGTGATGTCAGGCTTAGTCGCTTTCTGGCGCCGATAGGCGGTTTTTACCTGCCCTTGGCTTTGGGCGTATTTGGCTCGGAGATGCTCGACATAGGCCAGCGCTGTTTTGGCGTCGCTGATCTGATTGCGTTTCCAATTGAGGCCGATCTTCTCAAAGTAATCGTATCCCGGAAGGGTTCCATCCTTGATCTTGGCAATATAGGCGAGCAGGACGTTGACGACGCCGGGATCGAGTCCGACCTCGTCGATCAGCCGCTCGGCGATCCTGAGATCGGCGGCCGAAGCTCTGCCGCCGCCCATCGCTTTGAGGACTTCGATCGGCGATGATTGTGCCAGGAGTTCGTGCGGTTCCAGATCCGCTTCTCGCGGGGATAGCGCCACAGGCTGCTTGTCACCGTTTGTCTTGGATTGAAATTCCTGCTTCAGTTTGAAGTGCTCGCGGGCGAGCGCGGTGAACTTGTCGATGTCAAGTCTGCGATCCTTGCCAACCGAACGGCGGTAGATGTCGCTGATGTCGGTTTCATCGAGTTGATAGACGAAATGAAGGGTGTGGATCTTGGCTTTGGCTTGATCCGTGAGTTCATTTTCGTCAAAAACTGCTTCCGGCAGGCTTTCCTTCAGGAAGCGCCAGTCGAAACCGTCGCGACGCGTCTTGAGCTGTTTGGTGCGGATGTTGGCCCGCAAGGCATCCTCCCCGGGCACATCCTCGGTGAACGAAAGCGGCGGAAAGACCTCATCAAAGGTCTTGGTGACCTTGAAGTACTGCTTTTTGTTCGGGGTGCGCAATTTGAAAATCTGGATGATCTTCTTGTAACGCTCGGGCGTGATGGCGGCGGCCAGGTATTGGCCGAGAACGCCGTCGCTCACGAAACTCTGCGCGCTCATCGGTGCCCGGAGTTCATAAATGAACTGGTCGTTCAAATAAAAGCTGTTCAGGAGTCCGATCGCTTCGAGCTTGCGACGGTCGGTCTCCAGATCCTCGATCTTCCGGTCAAGCAGGGATTCGAGATCGGCATGGAGATATTCCAAGGAAGCAAGATCCTGTTTGTCGAGCAGTTCCCTAAGGGTCATGTAGAGGGCAAACGCAAAAACACCGATGATCGGCAGGTACAGCAAGACCAGCACCTGGTAATCAGCGCTGGATATGCTGCCTGGAGAGTAGGCGATAAAGCGGTCCGTCCTTCTGACTCTGTCCAATGGTTTTCCTCCTAGGGATGCAGCGACACGCCCTTGAAACGCAGGGCGGAATCGAGGTAAGCATAGAGTTGCAGGGCTTTCTTCTTCGGCTTGTTCATGCCGATGGAACTGAAAAAATTGACCTTGATGTCGACACCGGACTCCTGCGGATTGATCTGTGTAACCGTCAGAATCATGTCGTAGCCGTCGCCAAGAAGGTACAACTCGCCGTGAACGGGATTCACGTGGCGCATTTCCAGATGTTCCTGCTCAGCGTATTTCTTCAGCGACTCGAGACATTGGTTGAAACTGTTGCGATAGTATCTGGTGCGCAGCTCCGCATCGCGGTGCAGTTCCCTGGTTTCGCAAGTGGTGGCGAAAAAACTCGAAATCGACATCTCATTCCCTCCTTAGGGTTTCCAAGACCCTCACGAATTCCGCATGGGTGTCCGCCAAAGTGCCGTTGTTGTCGATCACGTGGGTTGATAGTTTCCGTTTTTCCGTCAGCGGCATCTGGGAGTTGATCTTGTCCATGGCAAACGCGATATCGATCGCATCCCTAAGCATCAGGCGTTCGAGTTGCTGCCTCAGATCGACATAGACGCAGATCGTCTCGTCGCACATCTTGTCGGTATCGGTTTCAAAGAGCAGCGGCACACTGAGGATGACGAAGGGAAAATTGCATTTGCGGAAGTTGTTCAACTGGCGGATGAGTTCCTCCCGGACCGCTGGATGGGCGATTTGGTTGAGCCGCTCGCGGAAAGCGCTGTCGCGAAAGACGACTTCGCCGAGCCGACGCCAATCAAAGGTCCGATCAGGCAGGACGAATGTCTTGGGGATAAGCATCAGGAGCTCCCGATACAAGGGCTCGTCAGGCCTGGCCATCTGCTTGTAGATGCTGTCGGCGTCGATCAGGGGCACGCCCTCTTCTAGAAACCAATTGGTGACCACACTCTTGCCGGAGGCGATACCGCCGGTTAGTCCGATAACTTTCATGCTCTCCTCCGCTCACTTCTGACAGACGGGGCAGTAGTAGGTGCCCCGGCCGCCGACTTTTATTTTCCGGATGGGCGTCTGACACTTGCCGCAGGGCTTGCCTGCGAGGGTGTGGACGTGTAATTCGTTTTGGAAGCGCCCGCTGACGCCGAGGCTGGAAACATAACTCCTGATCGTCGTGCCGCCAAGGGCGATCGCCTTGGCAAGAACAGCCCTGCTGTTTTCAGCAATCAGGCGCGCCTCGTCAATGGTGAGCGACTTGCCCGGCCTCATGGGGGAAAGTCCGGACATAAACAGCACTTCGTCGACATAGATGTTGCCAAGACCGGCGATGATCTCCTGATCAAGCAGCAAGGATTTGATTGGTCTCGCCGATTTATATATTTTATCATAAATATACGCATCCGTAAAGTCGGTACTGAAAGGCTCCTTGCCAAGGGCGCTCAGTCCGGCGGCCTGCATCTCCGCTCCGCGGGGCACGATCTCCATCGTGCCGAACTTGCGAACGTCGTGATAACGGAGCGTCATCCGGTCCGTGAAATGGAAGACGACATGTTCGTGCTTGTTGATCGGCTCGGTATCCGGTTTGAGGAAAAACTTGCCTTCCATCCGCAGATGGACGATCAATGTCACTTCGCCAAAATGGAAAAACAGATATTTTCCATAGCGGCCAATGTCGGAGATCTGCCGACCCTCAAGTTTCTTTCGGAAGGATTCGCTGTTGTCTTTGCGCAGGAGCCGATCGTAGAGCACTTCGATCCTGGCGAGCCATTTCCCGATGATTTGCTGTTTAAGGGTCTCTTTGACCGTTTCCACCTCAGGTAGTTCAGGCACTTTCCTTCACCTCATATAAGTTGTCGCCAAAGGCAGCCTCGACGACCAACGGCACCGTGGTCTCGATGCAGTTTTGCATGATGTCGATGATAAGTTGTCGGGTGATCGCGGTTTCCGTTTTCGGCACCAGCAGGACCACTTCATCGTGGATCTGCAGAAGCATCCGCGTTTTCAATCCTTGTTCTCTGATCGCCTGATCGAGCCTGACCATGGCGATCTTGAGAATGTCGGCGGCGCTTCCCTGGATCGGCGCGTTCATCGCCATCCGTTTGCCGAACTCGCGGGTCTGGAAGTTGTTGGCCGCCAGTTCCGGGATGTAGCGCCGGCGATTGAACATCGTCTTGACATAGCCTGCCTCCCTGGCATTGGCGATCGTCGTGTCCATGAAACCCTTGATCTCCGGGTAATTGGCAAAATAACTGGCGATGAATTGTTCCGCTTTCTTGGGGGGGATCCGGAGATCTTCCGAGAGTCCCCAGGTCGTTTTGCCGTAGATGATTCCGAAATTCACCGCTTTGGCCTGCCGGCGTTCCTCGGATGTCACCGTATCGTGGCCGAAAATCAACGTGGCAGTGTGGGTGTGGACATCCTTGCCGGCGACGAAGGCCGCTTTCAAGTTGGCGACTCCCGCCATTTCCGCAAGCACCCGCAACTCAATCTGCGAATAGTCGCACGACAGCAACAAGCAACCCTCGTCAGCGACGAACACCTTTCTGAGCTCCCGGCCTTCCTCGGTTCTGATCGGGATGTTTTGCAGGTTTGGCTCGACGGATGACAAGCGGCCTGTCTGGGTTTCGGCCTGCTTGTAGATGGTATGGATCCGGCCGTCGCCCTTCAGACCAAGCGCAGTCTTCAAACCTTCGTAATAGGTGCCGAAAAGCTTGGTGAGCGCCCGGTATTCAATGATCTTGCCGATGATCGGGTGGAATCCTTGAAGTTGCTGAAGCACCGAAATGTCGGTGGAATACCCGGTCTTCGTTTTTTTGTAAAACGGCAATTTGAGTTTTTCGAACAAAACGGTTCCCAATTGCCTGGTGCTGTTGATGTTGAGGTCAGCCTCATCCGCCAGGGTGCGGATCTCATTATCCAGATCCTTGATCCGCCGGTTGAGATCGATGCCGATGTCATCAAGTTTTCGTTCGTCGATGGCGATGCCGGTGGTCTCCATCTCCGCCAGGATCCCGGCGAGGGGGATTTCGATATCGAACAGCAGCCGCTCCTGGCCATATTCGGCGATTTTCTTAAGTAGCGGTTCCCGCAGTTGATAGATGGCAACCGCCTTGTCCATCGCCAAGGCAGCGATCTTGTCAGGCTCAGGAAGCGCATATTTGGCCCCCTTGCCATAAATCTCCTCGTCATAGGCGACGGCTTGAAAACCGAAGGTGCCGGCAACGACACGGAAGTCTTCTTGCGTGATGTTGGGATTCACAAGATAGGCGGCCAGCAGCATGTCGAAGGCGACACCGCCAAACTTGATATTGTCCCACAAGAGCGCGGCTTGGGCTCGTTTGCAGTCAAAGACATATTTCACAGCTCGGGGATCGGCGAGCCAGGTGCGAAATGCCGTTGAGGCCAGCGCCTTGTCGTAGGGGATGTAGCATTTTCGCTTGCCGTCGAAGAGACCGAATCCCAGTTTGGCGGCTGTGTGGTAATTCGTGCCGAACAGTTCCAAATGCAGACTCATCGGCGAAGTCAGGAAACTTTCAATGCTTTCTGAAGTGAAGGCGGCGACCTTGGGTGATGCGGGTTGCGAGACCGCATGCGAGGCTGGCGTGCCCATTTTTTTGAGGAAGGAATGGAATTCTAGCTTTTGGAAGAAACTCATCAGGGATTGGCTGTCGCTTCCCTGATAACGGGCTTCCTCGATCGCGAACTCGTTGGGAAAATCGACGATGATCGTCGCCAACATCTTGGAAAACCGCGCTTGGTCGGCGTATTGTTCCAAGTTTTCCTTCAGTTTGCCTTTCAATGTCTCCAAATTCGCAAGGATCGTCTCGAGATCGCCATATTCGGCGAGCAACTTGACCGCTGTCTTCTCCCCGATCCCGGGAACGCCGGGAATGTTGTCGGAAGCATCCCCCACCAGACCTTTGTAGTCGGCTACCTGTTCGGGGGCGATGCCCATCTCGGCGATCAGCGTCTCCCGGTCATAGCGGATCGCTTCCGAAAAGCCCCGCTTGGAAACTAGTTGGGTGACGCTGCCGCCGATCAGTTGCATCAGATCACGGTCGTTGGAAATCATGACGATCTCGTCGAAATCATCTTGGAAGTGTTTGGCAAAATAGCCGATGATATCGTCGGCTTCATAGTTTTCGGTTTCGTAGTACTTGATGCCGGCTGCCTCGAGATAATCGCGCATCAGTGGGAATTGCATGATCAACTCGCTCGGGGTCGGCTTTCGCGTGCCTTTGTACTCGGGATAGGCCTCATGCCTTATGGTTTTGCCTTTGGCATCGAGAGCGACAAGCACATGGGTGAAATCCAGCTTGAGGACAGCTTGGATCGCCATGACGAAGCCGTAGATCCCGTTGGTGTAGACACCGGCGGAATTCTGCATCAGATTCCCCATGGCCGCCGTTGCATAGTAGGAGCGAAACAGGAGGTTGTTGCCGTCGATTAGGGCTAGCTTCTTCATTTGTTCACCCCGTCATTCTCCCTATTTTACCATAATTCACGAAAAAAATGCACAAATGACTGTGCATTTTCCCAGAGTCTTGTCATTTTGACGGTTGGTTAAGCTTGTCGACGATGAGGAGTCCCTTGAGGATCAGGGTCTCGTCCAGGATCAGGGTTTCGCGGCAGTGCGGCTGGATGATCTTCGCGTGGCCACCGGTGAGAATGACCGGCAGCTGTGGCTGTTTCATCGCTTCCTTGATCCTGATGATCATTCCATCGATCATCGCCGCGTGTCCGTGAATCAGGCCGGAAGATCGGAAGAGCACACGTCTGAACTCCAGTCACCGAATACGAT
>CALGNF010000179.1 GCA_937958685.1 uncultured Caryophanales bacterium | reverse complement strand
GATCGTATTCGGTGACTGGAGTTCAGACGTGTGCTCTTCCGATCTCCGTCGATCCCTGACGGCAATTTCTTCCGGTTCACGACCCAATCTCCCAGGGATTTGGTGTCGTCATTGCGCTCGCCGAACCACCCGTCATCCAAAACAAACAGCTCGATGCCAAGACTTTTGGCGGTCCTCGCCAATTTGAGGAGCTTGCGCTCGGTGAAGGTGAAGTAGGTCGCTTCCCAATTGTTAAACAAAACCGGACGACTTCGGCCTTGCCAGTCCGGCTTGATCAGATTCTGCTTGATGACCTCGTGGAGATTCTGGCTGAGTCGCGTCAGGCCGGTAGGGGAATAGGTGAGCACCACCTCGGGGGTCACGAACGTCGATCCCGTCGCCAAATTCCAGTAGAAGTCGAAGGAATTGATGCCAAACAGCACGCGCAGCACTCCATGGGGGGGGACTTCGGCGGTTGCTTCGAAGTTGCCGCTGTAGACAAGCGAAAGGCCATAGCAGCGTCCACTTTCCTCGGTGGTGTGTTTTCCCTTGATTGCGACAAAGGGATTGTGATCATTGGATGACACACCCTTCTTCGAGTCGAATTTGAATATCCCCGATGTCAAGTTATGGATATGGATCTGGCGTTCGTTGATCCACGCCCCATCGAGCGTCACCAGTTGATAGTCTTCATTGACAAGATCGAGATTCATGCTCAAAGCCTTTTCGATCATGATGTTGGTCTCAGATAGATTTCTCACCACCGCCCTGCGGGCGATCATGTCGATTTCCGGAAACACCGCATAATGGAGATCGATCTCCATTTTGCGGAAGTTGTCCGCCATCGTGACGATGAGCGTCTGGCAGGGGCTCTTCGCCGTCGGAAAGGTTGCGGGCAGCTCCGGGTATTCGGGTTTGTCCCCTAGCACCTGATGACTAGCATAGTGAAAGTCGGCGACTCTCGAGCCGTCCGCAAACCGAAAATGGAACATCGGTTCGCGGAAGTCGCCCTTGCCGAATGTCGACAATTCCAGCAAGGCCAGATTCAGGTTGAAGGTCTTGTCTTCCTCGTCATAGATGACCTGGTTGCCGACCTCGACCGCAAACTTGGGGATCAGCTGATCGAGCTCGGGGATGTTCTCGAGGCGATCACCGTAAAAAGCGTGCCCCAGATGTCCCGAGGGAAAGATGTGCATCACATAGGAGGTCGACTTTGTCTGCAAGTGAAACAGCCGGCGTTCCCGGTCAAAGAGGATCATGGACGTTCTCCGTTCGCGACTTCGCGGGAATCATCCGTGATAAGACCGCCCAGATAACGTTTGAAAAACGGCTGGACCACGAAACAAGCCAGCAAGATTGGATAGCCAATCTGCAAAATGACCGACAGGATGATGAGCCACAGGGGGGAATACATCGTTCCGGCGATGATGTTGTCCAATAGGATCCCTGCGAGATAGGCGGGGGAAAAGATGAGATAATACTGCAGTCTGATCGGCACGAGCCCGTTGCTGAAAAAGATCGGCAGAGCACAGAAAACCAGGATGTAGACGATATAGCTCAGCGGCAAAAGCCGGTAGGACCTGTTGATGATCGACAGCGACAAGCCGATGATGATATGACCGCCGACACCAAGGATATAGGCGATGGTAAGCAACAGGTAGTTGATGCGAACCTCGCGCACCAAGATCATCGCCAGCATGATGAAGGCGAGCGGAAGCAACTGGACGATGGTCGCTAGATCGGAAGAGCGTCGTGTAGGGAAAGAGTGGAGATCTCGGTGGTCGCC
>CALGNF010000178.1 GCA_937958685.1 uncultured Caryophanales bacterium | reverse complement strand
CGACCACCGAGATCTACACTCTTTCCCTACACGACGCTCTTCCGATCTACAAGTCGCGCTTGCCCCTGATCGAAGCGTCTGTGAGGACCCTGGTGGTTTCCTGGAATGAGGCGGCCGACAGGAATGATTCGGAGCGGAGCGAGGCTTTGGTGATGCCGAGCAGGACCGGTTTGGCCACCGCCGGGCGTTTGCCCTCCCGGAATGCCTTTTTATTGGCTTCGATGAATTCGTTCAGGGCGATCTGGCTTCCGGGCAACAGGTCGGTATCGCCTTCAAGGACGATGTTGACGCGTTTTGTCATCTGCCTGATGATGATCTCGATGTGCTTGTCGGAGATCTCGACCGCCTGCGAGCGATAGACCTTTTGGACTTCTTTCAGGATATATTGCTGGACGCTCGCCATGTCGGCGACTCTGAGCAGTTCCTTGGGATCGATCGCGCCTTCCGTCAGTTGCATGCCCGCGGTGACCTTGTCGCCGCGGTGGACGAGCGGTTGGACGTTGCTGTTTGTTTCATATTTCTTCTCTTCGATCTCGTTCTTGATCTTGATGACATAGCGCTCGTCGACGGGGGTGATGTCGTCGACCTCGCCATTGATCTCGGAAATGATCGCTTTGAGTTTCGACTTGCGCGCTTCGAAGAGTTCCTGGACCCGGGGCAGACCCTGGGTGATGTCGTCGCCGGCGACGCCGCCGGTATGGAAGGTTCTCATCGTGAGCTGCGTGCCCGGCTCGCCGATCGACTGCGCGGCGATCGTGCCGACGGACTCGCCGACTTCGGCCTTTTCGCCGGTCGCCAGATTCTGGCCGTAGCACTTGCGGCAGATGCCGACTTTGGCCGTGCAGGTGAGTGCGGTGCGGATCGGGACGGAGATGTCGCGGGTCTCGCCGGCGTCACTCGGATTGACGGCGGAGGCGACGATCGCCTTGGCGATCTCCTCGGAGATGTATTTGTCTTTGCGGACCAGGACTTCGCCGGTGAACGGATGCACGACATCAGCGGCGGCGTAGCGGCCGAGGATCCGCTCGAAGAGCGTTTCGATCGGTTTGCCGTCGCGGTCGAGGATCGCCTTGACGCGGACACCCTTGTCGGTGCCGCAGTCTTCCTCGGTGATGACGACATCCTGGCTGACATCGACGAGCCTTCGCGTCAGATAGCCGGATTCAGCCGTCTTGAGGGCGGTGTCGGTGGAGCCTTTGCGGGCGCCGTGCGTCGAGTTGAAGAACTCGCTCATCGTCAAGCCCTCGCGGAACGAGGCCCGGATCGGGAGTTCGATGATGCCGCCGGAGGGGTTGGCCATCAGGCCGCGCATCCCGGCGAGCTGCGTGAAGTTCGAGGCGTTGCCTCTTGCGCCCGAGTCGGACATCATGAAGATGTGGTTTTCGTTGTCGAGCTCGTCGATGAGGCCTTTCTGGATCTCATCCTTGGCGTTCGCCCATTCCTGGATGACCAGTTTGGAACGCTCGGAGTCGGTCAGAAGGCCCATGTCGTACAACCCGGTGATCTCGTCGACGGCCTGGTCGTGCTTGTCGAGGATCTCCTGTTTTTTGGAGTAGACCATGACGTCGCTCGCGGCGACAGTGATGCCGGCGAGCGTTGAATATTTGAAGCCGATGTTTTTCATCTTGTCCAGCATCTTCGAGGTCTCGTTGATCTTGTACTTGGCGAAGATCTGGGCGATGATCATGCTCAGAAATTTCTTCTTGAAGGGCGAGACCGGTGATTTGCCGGCGATTTCTTCCCTGACGTTGTGTCCGGGGGCGATGAAGTAGGCTTCCGGGGTGGCTTCCTCGAGGTTCTCGCGTGTTGGTTCGTTGAGGTAGGGGAACGTTTCCGGCAGGATCGTGTTGAAGATCAGCTTTCCCGGAGTGGTGATGAGAAAATGGCTGTTGTATTGGGAATCGAGGGGTCTGCCGAGGGAGGAGGCTTTGATGGCGATGCGGGAATGCAAGGTCAGGAGTTTGTTCTCGTAGGCCATCACGACCTCATCGTAATCCTTGAAGACCGAGCCTTCGCCGAGTTCGCCGGCTTTCTCCATCGTCAGGTAGTAGTTCCCGAGGACCATGTCCTGGGAAGGCGTGACGACCGGTTTGCCGTCTTTGGGGTTCAAGATATTGTTCGAGGCGAGCATCAGAACCCTGGCTTCGGCCTGGGCTTCTTCGGAAAGCGGCACGTGCACGGCCATCTGGTCGCCGTCAAAGTCGGCGTTGAACGCCGTCGTCACCAGCGGATGCAGTCTGATGGCCTTGCCCTCGACCAGTTTCGGTTCGAAAGCCTGGATGCCAAGGCGGTGCAGCGTCGGTGCCCGGTTGAGCAGGACGGGATGCTCGCGGATAACATCGTCGAGGACGCCCCAGATGCGGCCGTCGAGGGTTTCGATCAGCCGTTTGGCGCTTCTGATGTTGGAGGTGATGCCGCGGCTGATGAGTTCGCGGATCACGAACGGTTTGAAGAGGATGATCGCCATTTCCTTGGGCAGACCGCATTGGTACATTTCCAGATCCGGCCCGACGACGATGACGGAGCGGCCGGAATAGTCGACGCGTTTGCCGAGGAGGTTCTGGCGGAAACGCCCCTGTTTGCCCCGGAGCATGTCGGAAAGCGACTTGAGCGCCCGGTTGCGCTCGACGACGACCTTGCGGCCGCGTTTCGAGTTGTCGATCAGGGCGTCGACGGCTTCCTGCAGCATCCGTTTCTCATTCTTGGTGATGAGGTGCGGCGCGCCTTGCTCATATTGGCGTTTCAGACGGTTGTTGCGGTTCAGGATCCGGCGGTAGAGGTCGTTGAGGTCGGTGGTCGCAAAGCGGCCGCCGTCTAATTGGACCATCGGACGCAGATCGGGGGGAATGACCGGGAGAACATCCAAAACCATCCATTCGGGCTTGTTGTCGCTGTTCTTGAAGGCTTCGACGACGTTGAGGCGCTTGATGATCTTGTCGCGCCGTTGCTTGGAAGCCGTCTTCAGTTCGATCCTGAGGTTCAGGGTCTCTTTTTCCAGATCGAGTTTCTTGAGCAGGTGTTTGACGGCCTCGGCGCCGGTCAGGGCGCGGAAGCGGTTGCCGTATTCGAAATAGTAGTGGGTGAAGTCGGCCTCGGAGAGGATCTGCTTGAATTCCAGGTCGGTGTCGCCGGGATCGACGACGATGTAGGAGGCGAGATAGACGACCTCTTCCAAGTCCTTGCTCTTGAGATCGAGCAGGATCGCCAGGCGCGAGGGGGTGTTGCGCAGATACCACGCATGCACGACCGGAGCGGCCAGTTCGATGTGGCCCATCCGTTCGCGTCTGACTTTGCTTTCGGTGTATTCGACGCCGCAGACCGGGCATTTCTTTCCGGGGTGGGCGCTTCTTTTGGATTTGTTCGAGCAGGCGCACTGATAGTCTTTGGTGGGACCGAAGATGACTTCGCAGAACAAACCGTCTTTTTCCGGCTTGAGCGTGCGGTAGTTGATCGTCTCGTGCTTCTTGACTTCGCCGTAGGACCAGCTGCGGATTTCCTCGGGGGCGGCGAGGCGGATCTTCAAATAGGAAAATTTCTGGCTCATATTCGCATCTCCACCTTTCTAGGATTGAAATCCGTATTTGGTTATGTAGTCCTCGACATCGTCGTCCACAAGGCTCTTGTTGACTTCGTTCGTTCCCGAATCGCGGTTGATCAACTCGACATAGATGCCGAGGGACCGGAGTTCGCGGGTGAGCACGCGGAAGGATTCCGGCAGGCTCGGGTCGGGGATCGGATGGCCGTCGACGATCGCGCGGAAAACTTTGTTGCGGCCGATGATGTCATCGGATTTGACGGTGAGCATTTCTTGCAAGGTGTAGGCGGCGCCGTAGGCTTCCAGCGCCCAAACTTCCATTTCGCCGAAGCGCTGGCCGCCGTTCTGTGCTTTTCCACCCATCGGTTGCTGCGTGACGAGCGTGTACGGACCGACGCTGCGGGCGTGAAGTTTGTCGTCGACCATGTGGTCGAGTTTGATCATGTACATGATGCCGACAGCGACCTTGTTGTCGAATCTTTCGCCGGTACGGCCGTCATAAAGCGTGTATTTTCCGTCGGCGCTCATGCCGGCTTCCTTCATGATCTCATCGAGGTCCTCGCGTTCGACGCCGTCAAAAACGGGGGTCGCGATATGGAGTCCCAGACGTTTCGCAGCCATGCCGAGATGGATCTCGAGAACCTGGCCGATGTTCATCCGCGAGGGAACGCCCAGCGGATTGAGCATGATGTCGATCGGGGTGCCGTCCTCGAGATAGGGCATGTCCTCGGAGGGCAGGATCTTGGAGATGACGCCCTTGTTGCCATGGCGTCCCGCCATCTTGTCGCCTTCGGAGATCTTCCGTTTCTGGACGATGTAGACCCTGACGACGGTGTTGACGCCCGGTGAGAGTTCGTCCTCATCGCGGGTGAAGACCTTGACGCTGTGGACGATGCCGCCGCCGCCATGGGGAACCCTGAGCGAGGTGTCGCGGACTTCGCGGGATTTTTCACCGAAGATCGCGAGCAACAGCCGATCCTCGGGGGTGGGGTCGGTGACGCCCTTGGGCGTTACCTTGCCGACCAGGATGTCGCCTTCCTTGACTTCGGCACCGGGAATGATGATCCCTTGCGCGTCAAGGTATTTGCGGCCTTCCTCACCAACGTTGGGGATTTCTCTGGTGATCTCCTCTTTGCCGAGTTTGGTGTCCCGGGCTTCGAGTTCGTATTTTTCGATATGGATCGAGGTGTAGATGTCTTCGCGGACAAGGCGCTCGTTCATGATGACGGCGTCTTCGTAGTTGTAGCCGTTCCAGGTCATGAAGGCGACGAGGACATTGCGGCCGAGCGAGAGTTCGCCGTCATCCATCGACGGACCGTCGGCGATGATTTCATCCTTGCGGACGGTTTCGCCGATGCGGACAATCGGGGTTTGGTTGATGCAGGTGCCTTGATTGCTTCGCATGAATTTCTGCATCTGGTAAGTGTCGAGTTCACCATCGGCGCGGCGGATTTTGACCTTCGTGCCATCGACGAACTCGACAATGCCGTCGGCTTCCGCGACGATCGCGGCCCCGCTGTCCTGGGCGGTTTTATGTTCGATGCCGGTGCCCACGTACGGGGCTTCCGGTTTGAGCAGGGGGATCGCCTGGCGTTGCATGTTGGCGCCCATCAGCGCCCGGTTGGCGTCGTCATGTTCAAGGAAGGGGATACAGGCGGTCGAGATCGAGACGATCTGTTTCGGACTGACGTCCATGAAATCGCAGCGTTCACGGTCGAAGATCTTCGTTTCGCCGAGATGGCGGGCGATGACTCTTTCCTCCTTGATCGTCATGTCGTCGTTTAGTTTGACGTTGGCTTGGGCGATGATGTGTTTCTGCTCATCATCGGCCGACAGATACGCGATCTCGGTCGTCACCTTGCCGCTTGTTTTGTCGATCTTGAGGTAGGGGGTTTCCATGAACCCGTATTTGTTCACGCGGACATAACACGCCAGCGAGTTGATCAGACCGATGTTTTGGCCTTCCGGCGTCTCGATCGGGCAGATGCGGCCGTAGTGGGACTGGTGGACGTCGCGGACTTCGAAGCCGGCGCGATCCCTGGTGAGACCTCCCGGTCCAAGAGCGGACAAGCGGCGTTTGTGGGTGAGCTCATCAAGCGGATTCGTCTGTTGCATGAACTGCGACAACTGGCTGCTGCCGAAGAATTCCTTGAGGGAAGAGGTGAGCGGTCGGATGTTGACGAGGTTCTGCGGCGTCAGTTCCTTGACTTCCTTGGTCGACATCCTGTCCTTGACGTTTTTCTCCATTTTGGCAAGGCCGATGCGGAACTGGTTTTTCAAGAGTTCGCCGATCAGGCGCAGGCGGCGGTTGCCGAGATGGTCGATATCGTCTAGCGAGCCGATCCGGTCGAAGAGGTTGAGAAAGTAGGAGATGCTGGCGATGATGTCGGAGGTCGTGATGTGGAGTTTGGTCTCCTGGGAGTTGTTGCCGATGAGCCTGACATCCTTCTGGACGCCGTTGATCGTGACGTTGAGATCGAGATACTCGATATAGACATCGCGGACGACGTTCTGGATGAAGTCGTCGTTGGCGTTTTCCTGCGGTGCTTCTTTCCTGGCTTCACGCTCCAGCGCATGTTTGAGGTCGGCCTCGAGACTGTCGTCGAAGACAACTCTTTTCGTGATATGCTTGCGCAAGGATTGCATATACTCCACGGCTTCGTGGTCGAATTTCTGGCCTCGCGGCAACAAGACCTCGCCGGTTTCGTTGTCGACGATATCCTTGACGAGTTTGACTTCGATGCCGGCGTCGAGCAGTTGGGCGACCCTGGCGAGGACATCGAGTTTCTGGTTGATCTTGAAGCGGCCGACTTCGGCGAGGTCGTACCGTTTCTCGTCGAAGAGACGGGACACGAAGAAAGACCGGGCGCCCTCGACCGTTGCGGTTTCGCCTTGGCGAATCTTGGCGTAGACTTCTTTCATCGCTTCTTCGGATGATTCGAGCTCGTCTTTTTCCGCCGTGTTCTTGAGCAGCGGATGTTCGCCATAAAGTTTGTAGATCTGTTCGTTGGTGGAAAGACCAAGCGCCCTGATCATCGTCGACAGGGGGATTTTCTTGGAGCGGTCGATCTTCGCATAGAGAAGATCTTTCGAACCGATCTCGTATTCAAGCCATGCGCCCCGGGTGGGGATCACCTGGCCAAGGTATTTTCTCTGCAAGGTTTTCTTGTCGACTTCTTCAGAGAAGAAGACGCCTGCGGATCTCACGATCTGCGAGACGACGACGCGTTCGGAGCCGTTGATGATGAAACTGCCGACAGGGGTCATCATCGGGATGTCGCCCATGAAGATCTTCTGTTCCTTGATGCTGTCGGCGGCGAGCTGGCCCGTAGCCTTGTCGAGAACCTCTTTGCTTTTGAGTTGGACCCGGACCTTGAGTGGCCGGGAGTAGATCAAGTCCTTGTCCTTGCATTCCTGGACGGTGTATTTGGGCGGCTCAAGCTCGTATTCGAGAAAATAAAGCTCCAGACTCTCGGTGAAGTTCTTGATCGGAGACAAGTCTTCGAACAGCTCTTTGAGTCCGGTATCGATGAACCATTGGAATGAGGAGGTCTGCACTTCGATAAGATTGGGTAGCTCGACATTCGATTTGACACGCGAATAGTTTCTTCTTTCTCTTCGCTTACCGTATTTTACGGTTTTGTATTCCACAGGATCACCTCATGAGATTGTCTGTAAAGCCGGGCAAAAACAAGTCTGCAAACTGATAAATGGAAAAATGCGCATTCTATCGCATTTAAATATTTTAGCACACGATTGTCAAACCGTCAATGTATTTCGACACGATATGACGAAATACCCCGATTTGCGGCCAATTGTCGCGACTTCTGGAAAAATCCCCCGGCAAAAAGCGAGCGCCGAGAGCGCTCCCTGATCCTTGCGGATCACAAAAATGAGTTCACCTTCCGGCAAGAGCCGTGCTTTGGCCTGCTCGAACCAGGAATAATAGGTTTTCTTGCCCGCCCTGATCGGCGGGTTGGTGACGATCAGCGCGAACTCGCCGTCGATGCCGGCAAAACCATCGCTTTCGATGATTTGTGGCCGGACCTTGTTGGTTTCTGCGTTCTGCCGGGCGAGCGCGAGCGCGTTCTTGTTGATGTCGGCCATCACGGTTTCGTTTTTCCACCGGTCGGCCAGGATGATGCCGATCGGACCGTAACCGCAGCCAAGGTCGAGCGCCCGCCCGCGTGGGGTGGGCAAAATCGTCTCGAGCAACAGGCGCGAGCCAAAATCGAGGCCTTGTTTGGAAAACACGCCGGCACCGGTCGTGAACCGGTATTCCTTGCCCGCCACGACACAGCGGAATTGGCGCTTGCGCGCTTCCGGGCGGTCGTTTTCGGAAGTGAAGTAATGATCCATGGCCATCCCCCTTTAAAACGGCAAAAACCTGAGGCTTCCTCAGGCTTTAAGGGTTTTCCGGGCAGTTATTTAAGCTCGACGGTGGCTCCGGCGTCGGTCAGTTTCTGGGCGATTTGCTTCGCTTCGTCTTCCTTGACTTTCTCTTTGATCGCTTTCGGCGCCTCATCGACGAGTTTCTTCGCTTCGATCAGGCCGAGACCCGTGAGTTCACGGACGACTTTGATGACGGCGACCTTGCTTTGGCCGGCGCTGGTGAGAATGACGTTGAATTCCTTCGGGCCTTGCTCTTCTTCTTCGACGACCGCTTGGGCGGGGGCGGCGGAGACGGCCGACGGATCGATGCCGAATTCGGCTTTCATCGCGTCGATAAGGGCTTTGATTTCGAGAATCGTCATTTCTTTCAAGGATTCGATAAATTCCTGAACATTGATTTTTGCCATTTTTGGTTTCCTCCTGGTTTCTTTAAGCTTTGTTTGCGAGCAGATCAAGGCCGATGGCCAGATCTCTGAGTGGTGCGTAGAGCTGGGATGCGAGCATTGCGAGCAAAGTGTCCTTCGACGGCAGGGTCGCGATCTGCTTGATCTCGGCGGGATCATAGAATGCGCCGTCGACAACGCCCGCCTTGACGATTAGTTTGGGATTCTTCCGCGCGAATTCGTGCAGGACTTTCGCGCCGGCCACCGCATCGCTGTAGGCGAAGACGACGCCGTTTGGTCCCCTTAGTTCGGTGTCGAGGGCGCCATAGCCCGCGAGTTTCGCCGCCCGCCGGGAGACGTTGTTCTTGATGACGATCATTTCGCAGCCTTCCTTGCGGAGCAGGCGTCTGAGCGCTTCCGTCTTTTCAACGGTCAGGCCCCTGTATTCGGCGAGAACGATCGCTTTGGCCTTGGCCATTTTTGCCTGGATCTGATTGACTGATTCCTGTTTTGCCTGAATCACGGTTTCTCTTGACATAACTTACCTCCTTGTTCATGTCTGGAAAAGAAAGCCTCTTTTCGCGAGAAAAGAGGCTAATTGATGCTGCATTAGTGTCTTTGTCTCGGTAGGATGATTAAGCTTTTGGCCCCTACTGTCTTCGATAAAGGTTATGAAATTGTCGGGTTTAGACTTCGATGTCGACTCCGGGTCCCATCGTCGACGAGATCGCGACATTGCGCATGTAGATGCCTTTGACGGTCGAAGGCTTGGCCTTGGTGATGACGTCGACGACAGCCTTGATGTTCTCCGCGAGATTGACGGGTGTGAAGGAGACTTTCCCGACGATCGTCTGGATGTTGCCGTTCTTGTCGACACGGTAGGTGATCTTGCCACCCTTGGATTCGTTGACCGCTTTTTGGATGTCCATCGTCACGGTGCCGGTTTTCGGGTTTGGCATCAGGCCCTTTGGTCCGAGCAGACGGCCGATCTTGCCGAGTCCTCCCATCATGTCGGGAGTGGCGATCACGACGTCGAATTCGAACCAGCCACCCTGGATCTTGGCGATCAGTTCGTCATCGCCGACAAAGTCGGCGCCGGCGTCCTGGGCTTCCTTGGCTTTTTCGCCTTTGGCGAAGACGAGCACGCGTTTTTCCTTGCCGGTGCCATGGGGCAGAACGAGCGCGCCCCGAAGATTCTGTTCCGCTTTCCGCGGATCGAGGTTGAGGTTGAGAGCGAGTTCGACGGAAGCGTCGAATTTCTCAAACGCGATTTTCTTGACGAGTTCCACGCCTTCCAAGAGCGGGTACTTCTTGCCCTTTTCGATGTTCTTGGCGGCTTCGAGATATTTCTTTCCTTTTTTTGCCATTTTTGTGTTTTCCTCCTATATCTGGTTATAGCGGAAATGTCCTCCCATATATAGCTGCATACCTATTCGGTTTTAGTCAACTACGACAATTCCCATGTTTTTTGCGGAGCCTTCGATGATCCTTGATGCCGCCTCGACGTCATTGGCGTTGAGATCGGGCATCTTGACGGCCGCGATTTCCCTGAGCTGCGCCCTGGTGATCGTCGCGACGGTTTCCTTCTTCGAGTTTCCCGCGCCTTTCTGGATCTTGCAGGCCTTCTTCAGCAAATCGCTTGCCGGCGGGGTTTTGGTGATGAAAGCGAAACTTCTGTCCTCATACACCGTGATGACGACCGGGATGACGCTGCCGACCATTTCTTTCGTCCGTTCGTTGAACTGGACGCAGAACTGCTGGATGTTGACGCCCGCCTGTCCCAAAGCCGGTCCGATCGGGGGCGCCGGGGTTGCCTTGCCTCCGGGAATCTGCAATTTGACGACTGTCTTGATTTCTTTAGCCACGAAAGACACCTCCTTATTTTCGTGATGTGGTAGCTGGACTTCCTGTCCTCCCACGCTGACGTGCCAAATGCGCACGCTGAATTATTATACAATATACCCCAATTCATGTCAAGGTTTTTTTCTTGCCAAAACAACCTGGGCCAAAGCCCTAGACATCATACTGGGTATTGATCTCCGCAGGGGTCTTTCTGAGGAGCGAAAAGACGGGGATCATGCCGAAAAGCGAGTTCAGAATGAAAATTCCAAGGAGCCCGGCCAGGAAGTAATGGAGCGGGAAGTAGAACTCGGCGGTCGCCAGCGGATTGTATTTCTGGAATTGGACGATGAGGATCGTCATCAGCGTGTAGCCGGTGAAGGAGCCGATGACGGTGTAGGCGAGGATCTCGCTCCAGAAGACTTTGTAGACGTCTTTCTTGGTCGCGCCGATCGAGCGGTAGATGCCGACTTCCTTGACGCGGCCGAGCAGGCTCGAGCGCATCGTCAGGACGAGATAGACGATCGAGCCGAGCAGGGCGATGCCGATGAAACGGAGTTTGTTCGCGATCGCCTGCTGTCGCTGTTCACGGAAATTCTCCCTGAGGATGTCGTAGGCCGGGTGGGCCTCATATCCCAGATCGTTGATCGCGCTTGCTACGGCTTGGGGATTGTCCGCATGGAAATAGATGTAGAAATCTGATTGATACCACCAATAATAGGATGCGTCGGCGGCTTCCTTGACAATCCTGATCGTGAGCAACCGTTCGAAGGTTTCCGTCTTGATGATGTTTTTCGTCAGCACGTCGGAATCGTACTTGCCGACGACGGTCAGGGTAATGCCCTCGACAAGCATGGTATCATCGAGGTCGTAGGTGGATGTTGACGGCACAAGCACATCGTTCGCTCCGGAAAGATCGCCGCCAGCGACGACCGTATAGTCCCCCGCTGCCGTATCTTTGCCCATCAGGGTGTTGAAGACATAGTAGGTATGAAAGTAGGAAAGGTTGCCGTCGCTGACGATCATCACCGGCGAGTTCGTTTCGACGATGCCGACGACCTTCAGGGAAATCTCCTGGGTGATGTTGGTATTGGAGATCGACTTCCCGAGCAAATCGAGATAGCCGGTGGCGCCAAGGTTGACGGCATCCGGCGTTTCCAGAATGTCGTCGGCGATCCATCTGTCGATCGCGACTTCACGATTGTTGGCCGGCAGTCGGCCGATGACAACCGTTGGATTCGCAACTTCGCTCAACTCCACGGGATAACCCGAGATGGTTGAGGACGAATACCACATCTGTGAGGCCGCGTCGCCCTGGTAGAAGTCGTTATACTTGAACCGGACCCTGAGATTGCTGGAAATGGGATTGACCGAGGTGACGGCGGTGTTGGCGAGAATGTCGTCAATGTCGCCGATTGTGGCCTCCTGATCAAGCTTGACGGCGATGGAATCCCGCGACACCGTGAGAAAGGCGTCGTCGGTGAATCCGATCAGGTTGGAGATCGTTGCCAGGTTGTAGGCGATCAGGGCGGAGATCACGACATAGGCGAACAGAAACATCTTGCCGATGAGTTTTCTTTTGCTGATTACCTTTTGGAAGCCGGCTTTGAGGGTGTCACGGAAGCGGATAAAGGAGGTGCGCGCTTTGTCGGCGACGATCTCGCCGAACTGGTGCAGGTCGAACTTGTGCTTGAGCGCGTCACTGGTCTCGGCTTTTTTGTAATGCTCGTTGAGCAGCCTGACCTCCGAATCCGGCGTGACATACTTGATCTTGGCTCCAGCCTCGGCTTTGACATAGATCGTGTTATTCACGGAGATGACCTGGATTTTGGGCGTATCTCGAAGCTCATCGTAATAATATTCGACCTTCACAGGGGCTTCAGCCGTTTCTTTCTGGAGATCGAGGAGATAGATGTTGCGTGCGTCGACATGGTCGAGGGTGCGGTTGCCTTCGTTGTGGTAATCGTTGATGATCAGGCCGTCACGGAGCTCGATGACCCGATCAGCGTAGAAGTCGACGAGCGCCTTCTCATGGCTTACCAATATCACGAGGCAGGTCTCGCTGATTTTTTTGATGATGCTCATGACTTCGAAAGTGTTGTTGGCGTCAAGGTTGCCCGTCGGCTCGTCCGCAAGGACAACTTTGGGATTCTTGGCGATCGCCCTGGCGATGGCGACGCGCTGTTGTTGGCCACCGGAAAGGGCTTGGACATTGCGGCGGCGATAGTTGTACATGCCGACGCTTTCAAGAACGTAGTTTACCCGTTCCTCGATCTGGTCCTTGTCGTAAAGACCAGCCATGTTCAAGGTGATTTCAACGTTCTCGTAGACCGTCTTGTCGGAGAGGAGGTAGTAGTTTTGGAAGATATAGCCGACATACTTGTTTCTGATGATGTCCCATTGCCGGGGATCATATGTCGAGATGATGGTCCCATCGAAATTGATCTCGCCGCGGTAGAACTTGTCGAGACCGCCGATCACGTTCAGGAGCGTGGTTTTACCGCAGCCGGATGGCCCCGTCAAAGCCACGAGTCCCGTTTCCGGAAATTCGATCGAAGTGTTGTTGACGACATGGATTTCGTTTTGTCGACCCTTGTTGAAGTACTTGTCGATCTTGTTGATCTTGATCATCCACATCACCCCCTACTCCAGTTTCAATGCGGTATGGACGGTGTCTTGGAAGACCCGCCGGCAATACCGGCCAGAGATGAGCAGGGCGATCATCAGGACAATCCCGAAAAAGATGAGATAGTTTCCGAAAGCGAACACTTTCAGTCCGTAGAGGATGCTGTAGCGAGTGATCGAGTCAAGATTCCTGATGACAAGCGAGAGGGCGACGAACAGGACATAACTGAAACTGACGGTGATGATGTTCTCGAAGTAAACGAGCATGCGGATCATCCCCTGATTGGCCCCGACGGTCCGAAAGATCGCGTAGTCGCGGAGTTTGGTGTTGATGATCAGCCGGAAAACCACATAGCTGAGCAAGGTCGCGCCGCCGATCGTCACCACCAGCGCCAACAACAGGCCGAGGGTTTGGAAGAACGAGATCGCGGATGCCAACTGATCCACCGTTTTGATCGTTTTTGGATAGACGACCTTGTATTTGTCGGTTGCGCCGTCACGGATCGAACTGATGCTGGAAATCAGCCGGTTGACATTGATTTCCGTGTTGGCAAACACCGTCACCTGATAGATTTCCTCATAAAAGATCTGATCATAAAGATTCTGGCTGACCTCGAAGGCGTTGGTGGCGACAGCGCTCGCAAACGACAGCTTCAAGTCAGTGAACGTCGTCGTCGTATAGGCGTCCTCAAGATGGAGCCTGACGGTCACGTCGCATTCGCTTGCGCCGTATTCACAGTAAAAGGACTGGTATTGGAGTTGGTTCAGTCGAAGCTCATCATCCGCCAGCGCAACGTTGACGGTGAAGCCGAGTGATCCGTAGTTGATATAATCTTTAAGCCATTCCCGATAGGTGACATCCCCATCTTCGGGAATCATATAGATCTCGCTCAGGTAGGCATGATAATAAGCCTCGGCGGTCCGGCGATATTCCGTCTCTCCCAGAGCGACATAATGGCCATCATCCATGTGGATGTCGGCGGCCTTGACGAGACCGACGATCTTGTATGACGCGGAAAAGGGCGTACTGACATCGCTGGAACCGAAGTATGTGTAGTTTTCGTCCAGATAATACTGCTGGTAATCCAGATTTCGGCTTTGCGCTTCCGGAAGGACCAGCACGACTTCGTTGGCCGCACTCGGCATCACTCCCGCCCAAAGCTTGCTTTCGGTGATCACCGACAGCGGCAGGAACTGGGCTTGGCTGACATAGAGATAATTGTTGTTCAAAGTTTCAAACAATTCGTCCGAGCGAATCGTCATCCTGGCGTCGAGGAGATAGTCGCGCTCGACAACGGCCTGGACCTGGCCAAGCGCTGCCAGTTCGGCGATGTCGAAGGCCGAAAGCGGGGACTTGTCGGTTTTGCGGACGATGATCCGCGAGACGCTCTTGTTGCGGAAAAAGACCCGGGAGTAGTAGTCGCTGTAACCGCTTTGCCCGGTGACTTCGAGATTGTAAGCGCCGTAGACAAGGGAGACCAAAAAGGCGAAGATGAAAAAGACGATCACCATCAGCAACGCCTTTTTCGGAGCTGCGAATAGCGTTTTGAAAGCCATTTTCATGTGCTCGCCGATGCGGATCCGCTTGGCCTCGTCGGGGATCACGGGCAAATCCTGATGCTCGGTCTGCCGAATCTGCTTGTCCTCGACGATCTCGCCATCATAGATTCTGACCTTGCGGGTGGCATATTCCTGGACTTGGCTGAAGTCATGGGTCACGACCAGGACCAGTTTGTCCTTGGCAATCTCATGAAGCAGATTCAAGACTTGTTTTGCGGACTCGCTGTCGAGGTTTCCCGTTGGTTCATCGGCGGCGATGATCGGACAATCCTTGGCCAAAGCCCGGGCGATGACGACTCTTTGTTTCTGACCGCCGGAGAGCTTGGTCGCCTTATGGTTGACATGTTTTTCCAGTCCGACCTTCCTGATGATCTCGAGCGCCCGGCTTTTCGCTTCTTTTGCGGAAGCGCCAGCGAGCAGCATCGGCAGTTCGACGTTTTGCCTGACCGTGAACGAGTCGACGAGATTGTAGCTTTGGAACACGAAAGCGATGTATTTTTTCCGATAGTTTTCCATGTCGGCAGTCGAAAAATAGGAGGTTTCCTCCCCATTGAGGTACATTTCGCCTTCCTCATAGGAATCGATCCCGGAAATGACGTTGAGCAGCGTCGTTTTTCCTGATCCGGATTCGCCGGTGATGGCGACGAACTCGCCGACGTGAAGTTCCAGATTTGCCTTGCGGAGGCCGAGGGCGACCACGCCGTTCGCGGAGTAGTACTTGGAAACGTTAACCAATTTGATCATAAATTCACCTCGCAACAAGTATTATAACATACTCGGACGGCGGAAAACATTGTCCATTTGCCTAATAAACAATAAAAAAAGCCAGTTTGATGGCTTTTTCGTTCAGATGACTTCGATTTCTGCGAAATCGAGTTCGATGGGGGTTTTGCGGCCGAACATGTCGACGAGGACGATGAGTTTGCCCTTGAGGTCGTCGATCGTGTCGATCGTGCCGATCTGGCCGGAGAAGGGCCCGGTGGCCACTTTGACGCTTTGACCGGGTTTGGCGTTGAGTTTCTGCACCTGCAAAAGTCCGCATTTTTTCAAGATCGGGTTGATTTCATCGGGAAGCAGGGGGATCGGTTTGGTGCCGCCGCCGCTACTGCCGAGGAAGCCGGTGACGCCGGGGGTGTTGCGGACGACGAACCAGGAGTCGTCGGTGACGATCATCTCGATGAAGACGTATCCGGGGAACATCTTCACCATCTTTTCTTTCAGGGAACCGTCTGCCTTCTTCTCGGTCTTCATTTCCTCGGGGATCATCACCTGGAAGATCAGATTCTCCATTTGCATCGTCTCGATGCGACGCAACAGGTTATCCTTGACCGAGTTTTCGAACCCGGAATAGGTTTGGACGATATACCATAGTCGTTTGCCGTTCATTTCGCTCACTGACTAAATGGACAGAAGCCACTTGAACAAGGGATCGAGAGCAAAGCCGTAGATCGTGAAGACGAGCATCAGAAACAAGAGGAAGGCGAAGACTCTGCCGGTATTGACGGCCAGTTTCTTGCCGGTCGGCCAGGTGACCTTCTTCATTTCCGCAACACTCGGACGCAGGATCGGGATCGCCAAATAGACGACGACAAGCGTGCCGACAAGAATCAAAAACGATCCGGACAAGATGCGCTTGAGCGTGGTGTTGAAGAAAAAGTCGACAAAGGCGATGTCGCTTTCGCCCAGGCGTTCGGCAAGATTGACGCTGCCGAATTTGCCCATGACGACGTAAACGCCATTCAAGATCAAAACCGGCGAGATGATCGCGAGCAGCCAGTTCTCGAAGGCGTATTCCTTTTTCAGGATCTCCATGACGCGCGAGGGCTTCTTCTCAACGGCGGGAGCTTGTTTATTCAGTTTGACTTTCTTTTCCTTGTTGGTGACATCTGCCATGGTATTCCTCCTACTTGCTTTCCTTGTGCAGGGTGTGCTTGTTGCATTTCTTGCAGAATTTGGTAATGGAAAACCGCGTCGCGGCGTTTGGCTTCTTCTTGATTTCGTAGTTCCTTGAAAGGCATTCCTGACAAACCAGGACGGCTTTGTTTTTCATTGGTTTTCTCATCTCGCTTGCTTTAATAACTTTATCAAAAATCGCGGCGATTGTCAAGAAAATCATGTGTCCAAATGCATTTTCAGCTTGTGGCGGATCCTATCCATCGCATTGTAGACTTTTTTGATTTCGCAGTTCAGGCTGACGGCGGTCTCGGCGGGCGACAGTTCGTGAAGATACCGCATCCGGAAGACTTGCGCCTCAAAGGCGGAAAACTCGCCGGCGACCGCCAGGATCTCCTCGTGGGAGTAGGCGGATGCGGCCGGCTCCCTGACGGTGAGGTCCGCAAGCAGGGCGCTCTTGGTGGCGAGAAAGCGGCCGTAGCTCGAGCGTTTCCTGATCACCGAGATCAGGTGATTTTCGAAATTGCGCTCGAAGTAGCGGGTGAAGGATTTAGCATAGCGCTCGTCAAAGCGGATCGCGGAGCGGTAGAGCACCATCAGACCTTCTTGAAAGCAATCATCGAATTCGTTTGTCAGGTTGAATTTCTTGATTTTTTTCGCAATCAAGTACCGGTACTTCTCGACCATCAGGGCCAGGGCCTCTTCGTTGCCCTGCTTGATCATGCTGATGATCTCGAAGTCGTTGTGATCGCGAAAATCCAACCGTCAACCCTGCTTTCTCCGGGAAATGTCGAAAATGATGATGCCGGCGCTGACCGAGGCGTTGAGACTGTTGATCCGGCCGCGCATGGGAATCTTCACAAGCAGATCGCAATGTTCCTTGAGCAGCCGCCCCATGCCCTTGCCCTCGTTGCCGATGATCACGCACAGCGGCCTGTCGATATATATCTCTTCGTAGGACATCTTGGCATCCGGCGTGGTGCCGACGATCCAGTAGCCTTCGCTTTTGAGCTTTTCCGCGGTCTGGGTCAGATTGACGACCTCGATGATGTCGACATACTCGATCGCGCCCGAGGCGGTCTTGACGACTGCCGGCGTGATGCCTACGCTTCTGTTCTTGGGGATGATGACAGCCTTGACCCCGCCCGCTTCCGCGCTTCTGACGATCGCGCCGAGGTTGTGCGGATCCTGGATCTCGTCAAGCATCAGGATCACGGGTTCCTGGGTGATGTCGGTCTTGGTCAAGAACTGTTCGAGGGTGAGCGTGCGGTAATCCTCGACCTCGGCGACGACACCCTGGTTGTGACCCTGGTATTTTTCCCCGAACTGCTTCTTCTCAAGGAAAAACACGGGGATCTTGGCGGCGTTCATCTTGAGGATGATGTCGTCGTTGGTTCCCGTCTGAATGTATGTTTTCACGAATTTCCGTCTGGCCTTGAGCGCCTCGAGAACCGAATTCTTGCCGTAGATCATAAATGACATGCATCTCACCACTTTCATTTTATCACAAACCGAGGGGATTTCGTTTTGAAACAGGCCGGTTGTCGGAAAAGGAAAACTCCGGCATCAGTCGGGGTTTTCCTCAATCGCGCGGATGGCAAAGGCGATGATTTCCTCGAGGCGACCATGGTTCTTCTCAAGATACAGATGTCCAAGCAAGGCCTCGAATCCCGTCGCCTGATGGTAGGTTGACAACGTGACGTTTTTCGGTTTGCGGGTGGCTTCGGCGTTGCGGCCCCGCTTGAAGACGGCGATTTCCGTTTCGTTCAACTCTGTCTCCAGCAGTCTGGCCATCGCCAGCGCCTGGCCCATCGCCGAAGTGTATCTGACGGCCTGACGATGGAGGTCGTTGACCTTGGTCCATCCCCTGGCGAGCAGGTAATCGCGGATGGCCAGTTCGAAACAGGCGTCGCCGAGATAAGCCAGCGTCTGTCCGTTGTGCTGGTTCATGCCAGTCCCCGCCGGATCAGTTCCTGGCGGAGGCGGTCCGCCGCCTCATAGTTTTTTTCCTTGCGCAGCTGTTCCCACTGATGGATCAGAGCGATGTCATCTGCCCGCAAGCGGTTGGGGGAAAACTTCAGACCGAGGATCTCGAGCATGTACCCGAGGCCTTCCGCAAGCTCCTGCAGACGGGCCAAGTTGCCTTTGCGCCGGATTTCAACGTTGGCGAACTTGAGGAGGGCTTGCAGTTCGGTGATCGCGTTCGCGGTGTTGATGTCGGCCTCCATGGCCTCATCGAACGCCAGCAGGCGGGCGGATATCTCGGGATCGGTGATGGCGCGCGAAACGGCGAAACCGCCCCGCAGGTCGATGGCGCGGTAGAGCGCATTCATCGTCTTTTCCAGTCTGTCCCATTCCTCGCGGTACATCTCGATGCTTTGCTCAGTATAGTTGATCGGCGCGCGGTAGTGGGTCGAAAGCAGAAACAGTCTGAGCGCCATCCTGTTTCCGGGAAAATCCTTGACCAGCACGACGTTGCCCAGGCTCTTGCTCATCTTCTCGCCCTCGAATTGCAGCCGGCCATTGTGGAGCCAGTATTTGGCGACGGGATGGTTGTGGCAGGCGAGTGATTGGGCGATCTCGTTCTCGTGGTGGGGGAACACCAGATCCGCGCCGCCGCCGTGGATGTCGATCATGCCGCCGAAGAGGTGGTCGATCATCGCCACGCATTCGGTATGCCAGCCGGGGCGGCCGCGGGAAAACGGCGAATCCCAGTTCAACCCGGCCTCGGTTCGTTTCCAAAGCGTGAAATCGAGCGGATTCTCCTTGTCGGGATTGACCTCGACACGGGCGCCCTGGAGGAGATCGTCCAGTTTGCGGTTGCTCAGACGGCCGTACTCGGCGATGCTGTTGACGCGGAAATAGACATCGCCATTTACCAGATAGGCGTAGCCGCCTTTGATCAGGCTTTCGATATAGCCGATGATGGAATCGATGTAGTCCGTGACTTTCGGTTGGATGTAATCGGTCTTGCAGTTGAGACTTGCGAGATCGGCCAAATAGGCTTCGATGAAGCGGGTGCTGATCGCGCTTTCCGTCTCGTTGGTCGCTCTGGCGCTGTTGATGATCTTATCGTCGACGTCGGTGAAGTTGGAGACGAACCGCACTTTGTTGCCCTTGGCCTCGAAATAGCGCCTGAGCGTGTCGAAAAGCACCGGCGGGCGGGCGTTGCCGATATGGATGTAGTTGTAGACCGTGGGTCCGCAGACGTAGATCGAGACCTCGCCCGGAACGAGCGGGACGAACTCCTCAAGTTGATTCGTGTAGGTGTTGGTCAGTTTCATGCGGCTCACCTTCGCTTTCTCCTTACAATTATAGGTCATCGCCGGGGGATTTTCAAGGAATACCCCCGATTATCGCGAAAAGACCGGCGGGTGCCGGCCTTCCGCGTCCGGAATAAAAAAAGAACACCTTCGGAGTGCTCTTTTTCTGGTTTTTGCGGTTACTACAGTAAACTTAACGCTTTACTATATTGGCAGCCTGAGGGCCCCTGGCGCCTTCAACGACATCAAAGCTGACAGCTTGGCCGTTTTCAAGGGCTTTGTATCCCTCACCTTGGATCGCTGAGTAATGAGCGAAGATATCCTTGCCATTTTCATCAGTGATGAAGCCATAACCCTTTTCTGCATTAAACCATTTGACTGTTCCGTTCATTTGTTTCTCCTTATATTATTTCGATACTAAAAACATTATATGCGGTTTGTTAAAAAAATGCAAGGCATATTTCCCGAAAAAACGAAAATTATCCCAATTGGTGTTCAGCGTTCCTCTGCTTCGTCCATGCTGTCGGGCTCGGTTTCCTCCCCAACTTCCTCGGTGCTGAAGTCGGCTTTTTGGATGCGATCGAACTTGTCTGTGATCCGCGTTACCCGGCGATCGACGGCATCGCTCTGCCTGGTGAGATTCCGGATGTTCTGGCTGAGCTTGGCCCAGTCGCGGCCGAAGATTTCGAATTCCTTGTTCAATAGTTTGAGTTGGCTGTCGATCTCGCGGGCATATTTGGTCTTCTCGAAGTCGATCACCGCCGCCTGGAAACTCGAAAGCAGCGGAATGATTGTCGTTGGCGAGACGATCGTCACGTTCTTGCTGCGGGCGTATTCGATCGTCTGCGGCAGACGCGAATGGAGCAGGGACAAGATCCCGTCGCTTGCCACGAACATCAGCGCGTAGTTGGCGGTTGTGCCGTCGATTATGTATTTGTTGCCGATATCGGTGATGTGCTTCCTGACTTCCGCGGCGAAGGCCTGGATGAGTTTATCTTCCTCATCCTTGGCGAGATCCTTGTTGTCGAAGAGTTTGGCGTATGAGGAAAACGGAAACTTGGAGTCGATTGCGACCAACTTGTGGGGTTCGGGCATGTGGATGATGGCGTCGGCGCGGACCGACTCCTGTTTGCCGCGTTGCTCCCTGATGGTGTATTGGGTCTCATACAGCCGGTTGTTTTCCCCGAAGACGCTGAAGAGCAGCTGGTTCAGCTGGTATTCACCGAACGAACCGCGGGCCTGGTTGTTAGCCAAGATGTTCTGCAGTCCGATCATTTCCGTGGAAAGTCCTTCGATCTTCTTTTGCGCCTCATCGATGATCTTGACGCGTTCGGCGATCTGGATGAACGTCGCGTTGGCATCGAGGAAGCCTTTCTCGAGCCGGTTGTCGACCTGATCGTTGATTTTCGCCATTTTGCCGTTGATCTCTTCGGTGAGCGACTTGAAATCGGCTTGGAGCCTGCCGGTCAGTTTCTCCTGGAAACCCGCCAATTCCTTGTTCACGTCCAGCCGGAATTCGGAGATGTCCTTGCCCGATTTCTCGCTTGTTTCCCGAAG
The DNA here is from genome assembly GCA_937958685.1 of uncultured Caryophanales bacterium. Lineage (GTDB taxonomy): Bacteria > Bacillota_I > Bacilli_A > Izemoplasmatales > Hujiaoplasmataceae > JAAYZB01. Next base: position 15,141 of record CALGNF010000178.1, on the reverse strand, counting down.
CAGGTTGTTGACATCCTGGTTGAATTTGAGCATCGATTCATAAACCGTCCTCATCATCGATGTCTTCAAATCGTCAACGCCTTTGACAAGCGTTGCCTCAACTTTGTCGAAGCCGGCCGGTTTCGTCTTCTTTAAGTTGAGGAAGATGTCGGCGATGACGCCTGCCAGCACCAAAACGAGCAGGACGATGCCGATGGTATCCGTGATTGCCAGAAACATATACTCACCTCATGACTCTAGAATAGGGGACTGAACAAATTGAGAAGCCCCTGGATGAAGCGTTTGATAGGTCCGCGTCTCATCCAGTCTTCCAGAACGATCTCCCGGCAGACCAGCAAATCGTTGTGGAAACTCTGGACCAGGTCCTTGACCGCGTGGTTGTAGAAGATCGTGGTGACTTCGAAACTCAGGTGGAAACTCCGCGGATCGAAGTTGACGGAGCCGACGGAGGCGACCAGATCATCGACGATGAAGATCTTCGAATGGACGAAATGGTCTTTGTATTCGTAGATCCTGACGCCTAAACGGAGCAGTTGCTCATAATAGGAGCGGGTGGCGTGGCCGACCAACGCGTAGTCGCTTTTGCCGGGAACGAGGAGTTCGACCGCAAGATTGCTCTTCACGGCGATTTTGATCGCCGCCAGCATTTCCGGCTCGATGATCAGGTAGGGCGTGACGATCTTGATCGATTTCTTCGCATCGTGGAACATCTTGAGATAGACGTCCCGAATCAGGCCGTTCTCGTAGTCGGGACCGGATTCGATGAAAGCCGCGAGTCCCTTGAAGCCGACGACGGTCTTGTCCATCGGATAATCGAGGACTTCCGCGGTGATATAGTACCAGTCCTTGACGAACACGTTCTGGATGCTGGTGACGCCATTCCCGCGGGCCAGGATGTGGGTGTCGCGCCAGAAGCCGAACCGCGAGGACCCATGGTTGTATTCGTCTGCCAGGTTCATGCCGCCGATGAAGCCGACAACGCCGTCGATGACGGTCGCTTTGCGATGATTGCGAAAATTGAGATTGCTGTTGAAGACCGAGATCGTCTGCGGATCGAAGACGCCGATCCTGACGCCGGCTGCCGCCAGCGTGCGCATGTATTTGTTGTTCAGGTAGCGGTTGCTGCCGAGATGGTCGTAGATCAGATAGACGTCGACTCCCGCCTCGGCCTTGGCTTTGAGGATGTCGAGGACGCGGCTGCCGATAATGTCCGTCTTGATGATGTAGAATTCCATGAAGATGTATTTTTTCGCCTGCTCGAGCTCGGCGATCAATCTGGGAAAGAAAACGTCGCCGTTATTGAGAATCTCGATCATGGTGTCGTCCTGGTAGACCGCTCTGCCGGTGGTTTCACGGATGAAGCGGAAGATGTTTCCATAATCGCGCTTCCCATAGTCGACCGTGGTCTGCTCTTCAAGGCCAAGGAAGGCTTTGGCGGCGATCAAGGGCCTGGTCTTGGGAAACCTTCTGGTGATGAATTCCCGGGCAAAGATGAAATAAAGCAGGACGCCGAGGATCGGATTGAGCAGGAGGATGATCAGCCAATGGCTTTTTTTATAGGCGTAGGTCTGTTTGAGGACGATGACGATCACAATCACAAGCGCGAGCAGCCACAAAAACCCGATCAGGAAATAGACGGCGATGTTGTGCGGCAGCAAATCCAGAAGAAACGACAGACTGATATATTGCGCCAGGGTGAACGTGTAGGCGAACAGGAAGACGATCACGAGGGCGACAAGGAGAAAATACCGTTTCATGACAGCCTCCGGTGGATTGATAAGCCTATTGTATCACATTATCGCTCGGTTTTCCACATGGCCTATCGGTTCGGAAGCGCACTTTTGGTGTGGTGATCAATGGTTGTCGGCTTCGTACTGGAGTTTGTATAGGTTGTAATAGTGCCCCCGCCGTCTCAGCAACTGCTGGTGGTTGCCGGCTTCGATGATCTTCCCCTTCTGCATGACGATGATCTTGTCGGCGTGCTGGATCGTCGAGAGCCTGTGGGCGACGATGATCATCGTGCCGATATTCATCAGTTTCTTGAGCGATTCCTGGATCAGGATCTCGGTTTCGGTGTCGATGTTGGCCGTCGCCTCGTCGAGGATCATCACCGCGGGTTTGTGCGACAGCGCGCGGGCGAAGGACAGAAGCTGGCGCTCGCCGGCGGAAAAGTTGTTGCCGCGCTCCCGGACTGCCTCGTCGTACTTCAGGGGCAGCCGGTTGATGAACTTGTCGGCATTGACATACTTGCACGCTTCAAGGATCTCGAGGTCCGTGATGCGCTCGTCGCGCAGCCGGATGTTCGATTCGATCGTGCCCGAGAACAGGAACACATCCTGGAGCATCTGACCGATCTGGCGTCTGAGCGAAGCGATCTTGATAGCTTTGATGTCGATGTCGTCGATCAGGATCTGGCCGCGTTGGATGTCGTAATTGCGGACGATGAGGCTGATGATCGTCGTCTTGCCGGAGCCGGTCGCTCCGACCAGGGCGAGTGTTTCCTTGGGATTGATGACAAACGAGACATCCTTCAGGATCCAGTCGTCCGCCTGATAGGCGAACCAGACGTTCCGGAACTCGATCTTGCCCTTGAGTTCGGTGAGTTCGATGGCGTCTTCGCTGTCGGTGATCAGCGGCTTGGTGTCGAGGATCTCGAAGATCCGCTCGCCCGAGGTGAACGCGGACTGCAACGTGTCGAACTGCTCGGCGAGTTCCTGGATCGGATTGAAGAACTTGTTGATGTATTGCGTGAAGGCGAACAGCATGCCGAAGGAAAGGAAGCCGCCCAGCACGCGCAAGGATCCCGTCCACAAAACGATGATCAGGGCAACGACGTACAACAAATACATCAACGGCCGATACAGGCTGAAGGCGAATGTCTGCTGGAGATAACTTTGGTTGAGATCGAGATTTTTCCGGCGGAATTCCTGGAATTTCCGGTCTTCCCGGTTGAAGATCTGGATCAGTTTCATTCCCGACAGATGCTCGGACAAGAAGGCGTTGATGATCGAGACGTTCGCCCTCACTTTCCGGTAAGCCTTGCGCGCGAACTTTCTGAACACGAACGCGGCGATGAAGACGAAGGGCACGACCGCCGAAACGGCGAGCGTCAGCCGCCAGTCCTTGATGAACATGATCGCGAACACGCCGACGATCGTGATCGTGTATTTGAAGAAATTCACCAACACATCGGTGTAAAGGGTGTTCAAGGTATCGATGTCGGATGAGACCCGGGTGACGAGTTTGCCGATCGGAATATGGTTGAATGTGTCCACGGCGAGCGATTCGATATGGGAAAACACATCCGCCCGGATGTCATAGATGATTTTCTGCCCCGCGGATTGGAGGACCATCGTCTGTTTATAGGCGATCAGGGCGCCGACGGCGAGAACGGCGAAATAGCCGGCAACGATCGCGACCACGCGGCCGAAGACGATTTCCGGCGCCGCCAGGGTGTCGATCGCCTCGGAGATGAGCAGCGGTCCGACGAGGTCGACGGCGACGACGAGCAGCACGAGCAGAAACGAAACGATGAGTTCGGCGATGAACGGCTTGACATACCGCAACAGCCTCTTGATGATGAGACCGTCGGTCATCTTGCGGTTTTGGACGAGGTCGATGTCCGCAAAACTCTTAGCCAAGGTCCTCACCGCCTTCGATCTCGAGTTCGAGTTCCTGGCGTCTGACCATGTCCGCATACATCTTCGAGGCTCCCAGTAGTTCCTCGTGGGTGCCGATCGCCGCGATGCGGCCGTCATCCATCAGCACGATGCGGTCAAGGCGCTTGACCGTCGAGATCCGGTGGGTGATGATGATCATCGTCTGGCGCAGATTGAGCAGATTGAGGTTGTGGAGGATCGCTTCTTCGGTCTTGGTGTCGACGGCGGAGAAGGAATCGTCCAGAATCAGGATCCTGGGTTTTTTGAGCAGCGCCCTGGCGATCGAGATGCGTTGTTTCTGACCACCGGAAAGCGTCACGCCCCGCTCGCCGACCATTGTCAGATAGCGGTCGGGAAAATCGATGATGTTGTCGTGGACGTCGCTGTATTTGGCCATCTGTTCGATCGCGTCCTTGTCAATCTCATCCTGGGAGAAGGAGATGTTGCGCTCGATGATGTCGGAAAAGATGAAGTTGTCCTGCGGCACATAGCCGATCGCCTCGCGCAACTTGCGGATCGGCAGTTTCATGATGTCGTGATTGTCGATCAGGATCTCGTTGGTCTTGACATTGTAAAGCCGGACCAGAAGATCGACAAGCGTCGTCTTGCCGCAGCCGGTCGGCCCGATGATGCCGACCGTCTCGCCGGGCTTGATTTCGAGGACGATGTCCCTGAGCACCGCATCCTTGGCCTTGGGATAGGCGAAGGTCAGGTGGTTGAAGGTGATCCGCCCCTCGATATCGGCAATCTCGATCGGTTCGGGATCATCCCTGATCTCGATCGGCTCGTCCAGGAACTGGTTGATCCTCGAGAGGCTTGCCTTGGCTTGCGAGCGCATGTTGATGAGCCTTCCGACGGCCATCATCGGCCAGACAAGCGAGGCGAAATAGGCGATGTAGCGGGTCAGATCGCCGATGGTGAACTTCCCGGGATCGCCGAGTGAGAGACCGACACTCCGATAGACGAGGTAGCCGCCGACGCCGACCATCAGGATCTTGATGATGTTGATGAACGTCTCGATCCCGACGCTTAACAGCGTCGACGCCTTGATGAATTCCATGTTCTTTTCCAGGTTGTCCCGGTTGATTTTGGCGAAGGCGCGGATTTCCCGGAGCTCGTTGACGAACGCCTTGATGACGCTGATGCCATAGAAGTTTTCCTGGGTGAAATCGCTCAGGTTTTCGAAGGCTTTCTGCTTCGCTTTGAATTTCCGCCCGGTGATCCGGGAGACGAACGTCGCCAGGATGGCGATCATCGCGAGCGGAATCAGCGCGATGTAGGTGATCGTCGGATCAAGAACGTACATCCGGTAAAGGGCAAGGGCGCCGAGGGCAAGAATGTCGAATGTCATCATGATCCCGGGTCCGAATGCCATCCGGATCGCGTTGAGGTCGTTGGTGAAAAGCGCCATCAACCCGCCTGATTTCTTTTCCTGATAGTAACTCTGGGAGAGTTTTTCGGCGTGCGTGAACATCATGTTCCTTAGTTCGAAATCGATCCGCCGCGAGGTGCCGAAAATGAAAATGCGCCACAAGAACCGTCCGCCGACGATGATCATGGCGATGATGAAGAGACTCCGGACATAATCCAGAAGCGCCGTCTGCGTCAAATTGCCGTACTCCAGCCCCTCGATGATGAAGCCGATCAGATTCGGGATCTCGAGTTGTGCGAAGTCGACGGCGATCAGGGCGGCGATGCCCAGCAGGAAGAAGACGCCGTATTTGCGATAGAAACGGTTGACGTGTCTGCCAAAAATCATGTGTTCACCTCTAGGAAGCAGTTCTATTCTACCTCATTGGCCCTGGAATTTCAATTTTTCCTTGCGAAAAGCAAAAGCACAGGGTGTGGGGTCCTGTGCTTTCTTTGGCATCTCAAGATTAACGCTTGCTGAATTGCGGAGCTCTTCTAGCGGCTTTAAGACCGTATTTCTTACGTTCTTTGACGCGAGGATCGCGGGTAATCATGCCTGCCGGTTTGAGGATCTTGCGATATTCGGGATTGACTTGGAGTAGGGCGCGGGTGATGCCGAGACGGATCGCTCCGGCCTGGCCGATGAGGCCGCCGCCATTCACGTTGACAGCGATGTCGAACGTGCTTTCATTGGCGGTCAGAACCAGGGGTTGCTGCACGTCGAGACGGGCCAGGGCCGAGGGGATATATTCGACAAGTTGCCTGCCGTTGACTACAATCGCGCCTTTGCCAGGCTTCATGATGACTCTGGCTACTGCCGATTTCCGTCTGCCCGTGCCGCGATACATTACTGATTTCGCCACGTTTTTATCCTCCTACCCTTTGAGTTCCATCACAACGGGCTGTTGTGCCTGGTGTTTGTGTTCCGCTTTCGCGTAGACAAACAGTTTTTTGTACATCTGGTTTCCAAGTTTTCCCTTTGGTAACATTCCCTTGATCGCGAGTTCGACCATTCTGGTCGGTTTTTCCTCCATCATGACCTTGGCTGTCTTGGTTTTCAACCCGCTCGGATAATTGGAATGGGTGCGGTAAAACTTGTCGTCCCATTTGGTTCCGGTGAGTTCGATTTCGCTGGCGTTGATGACGATCACATAGTCGCCACAGTCCACATGAGGTGTGAAAGTGGGTTTATGCTTGCCGCGCAACACCGTGGCGACTTCGGTCGCAAGACGTCCGAGTTTTTTGCCGGCGGCATCGACCACAAACCATTTGCGTTCAACGGTTTGAGCGTTTGCCATGTAGGTTTTCATTTTGGTTTCCTCCTTAATTTGGAATTAAAGAGCTGTGGGATTCCAAACAAAAATGTACCTGCTATATAATATCACTTCAGTATATTTTAGTCAATAAATATCTTTTGTCAATCAATGATCTTCTTGGTGAACTTCCCCTGGACTTTGGCTACCCCCGTCATCACGACGAAAGCCGCCGGATCGATTTCGCGGATGATTGCGAGATAACGCTGCATCTCGTGGACGGAAATCACCGCATAGAGCACGGTTTTGGCCTGGTAGGTGTAGGCGCCGACGGCGTCCATCATCGTCACCCCGTGGGGAAGACGCGATTTCAGCGCATCGGCCATCTCGCGACCGTTTGCGGTGATGATCTCGAGTTTCATGAAGTTGTAGCCGGTGAAGATCTTGTCCAGCACGATCGAGGAGATGAGTTGCGAGACGATCGTGTAGATGGCGATGTTGAGTCCGAAGATCAGCCCCGCCGCCAAGATGATGGCGCCGTGGAGGACGAGTTGGAATTGGCCGACGGAGCGGCCGGTCTTGATCGACCAGTACTGAAACAAAATCGAGGTGCCGCCGCCCGAGGCGCCGACGATGTGGATGATGCCGTTGCCGAGTCCGCCGAGGATGCCGCCGACAAGGGCGTTCGAGAGGATATCGTCCCCCATGACCGGAGTCTCGACGCGAAACAGCAAAATGGCGGTGAAGATCACGGTGGATAGGATCGTGTAGTAGACGAAGCGCTTGTTGAGGCGCAGATATCCGAACACGAGCAAAGGAATCTGGAGGATGAAGGACAAGAGGCCGAGATTGATGAGGATGTTGCCGCCTGTGAGCAGATTGATGATGTTGATGATCAACTGGGATAATCCGGTGACGCCGCCGGTGTAGAGTTTGGCGGGGTTGACGAAGAACAGGATCCCGAGTGCGGAAATAACGGTTCCCGTTACGACGAACACCGTGGTCTTGAGTTCTTTTCTGATGTTGAAGCGCTTGGAAGCAGCGGTTTTCATGTTATCTGACTTCGTCCCCCGCATTCATTGCTGGATCGGCTTCGATCACCGTCAGTATTCCTTCCGGGCTCTCGCCGCAAAGGATCATGCCTTCGCTGATCTCGCCACGGAGTTTGACAGGCTCGAGGTTGGTGATCACGAGGACTTTCTTGCCCACCAGGACTTCGGGACGGTAGAATTCCGCGATCCCCGAGACGACTTGCCTGAGACGCTCGCCGGTATCGATCCCGAGCACCAGCAGTTTCTTGGCGTTCTTGTGGACCGCCGCCGCCTTGATGAGGCCGACCTTGATTTCGATCTGGTTGAAAACATCGATGTTCACAAGCGGTTTTGCCGGTTTGGCTTGCGCTTCCGGTTTGGATTCGCCGCTCATCATCGCTTTGATGTTTTTGATTTCGGTTTCGCCGTCCAGCCTGGGAAAAATGTGGATGGGTTTGTCCGTGACCCGGAATTCCCGCTGGAAGCCGAAGGCGGCGCCCGCAAGTTCGGAGGCGTTTTTCCCGACGCCGAGCATCGCGAACACCTTGGCCGGGGTTTCGATCAGGACGGGCACATAGAGGATCGTCGCGATCCTGATCGCTTCCAAAAGATGGTAGAGCACCGATTGGAGCGCATCCTTGTCGCCGGTTGGCTTTGCCAGTTCCCAAGGCAGGGTTTCGTCGATCAGCTTGTTCGTCCTGCCGATCAGGCTCGAGACTGCCGCCAGCGCCGCGGCGACCTTGAACTCGTCCATCGCCTCCATGTAGCTGGCGACGACCTCGGCGGCCGTTTGTTCGAGTTCGGCTTCATACGCCAAAAGTGCGTGGTTGTGCTTGGTGGCCTTGACGGTGCCTCCGAAATATTTGTTCACCATCGTGATCGCCCGGCTGAGCAGGTTGCCGTAGTCGTTCACGAGTTCGGTGTTGATGCGGCTGACATAATCTTCCGGCGTGAACAGCCCGTCGTTGCCATAGGGCAGGTCCTTGACGATATAGTAGCGGAAACTGTCGAGTCCGTAGTTGGCGACCAGTTGGTCCGGATAGATCACGTTGCCTTTGGATTTCGACATTTTCCCGTCCTTCATCAGATACCAGCCGTGGACGAACAGCCGGAAGTTCACGGGAATGCCGGCCGCCATCAGGATGATCGGCCAGTAGACGGCGTGGAAGCGGAGGATGTCCTTGCCGATGACATGGATGATTTCGTCGCCCTTGAGCCAATATTTTTGGTAAAGGGCATCATCGGCGGAGCCATAGCCAAGGGCGCTGATGTAATTGCTCAAAGCGTCGATCCAGACATAGATCACATGCCGGGGATCGCTTTTCACCTTGACGCCCCAGTCGAAGGCGGTCCGGGAGACGCTGAGATCGTTGAGTCCCGATTTCACGAATTGCACGACTTCGTTCTTTCGCGTTTCAGGAACGATGAAATCGGGATTGGCCTCGATGAACTTGAGCAGACGGTCCTGGTATTTGCCCAGCCGGAAAAAGTAGGTCTCTTCCTTGATGATTTCGGTCGGACGACCGCAATCCGGACATAGGTCGGAGCCCGACAGCTGCGTCGGTGTGAAGTAGGCCTCGCACTGGACGCAGTAGTTGCCGGAGTATTCGCCGAGGTAGATGTCGTCCTGCCTGAGCAGTTGCTCGAAAATCTCCTGGATGACGCTTTCGTGCCGCGGTTGTGTCGTGCGGATGAAGTCGTCGTTGCCGATGGAAAGCAGTCGCCACAGGTCCTTGGTCAGCTGGGCGATGTGGTCGACATGGTCCTTGGGAGTCTTGCCGTTTTTCCTCGCGGCTTCGACGATCTTCAGACCGTGCTCGTCCATTCCGGTCAAAAACCGGGTGTCATAACCCCGCATTTCCTTGTAACGCCTCAAGGTGTCGCACAAGCAAGTCGTGTAAGCGGAGCCGATATGGAGCCGGCCGCTCGGATAATAGATCGGTGTCGTGATATAGAAAGTTTTTTTCATCCGCGGTCCCCTATTCGAACTCCCTGTATAAGATGCGCTTGGCAAGGTCTTTGGCCTTGGCTTCGCCGAGTGCGACCTTGATGATCGCCAAGGCAAATTCGTAGACGGCGCCGGCGCCGATCGCGGTGATGATCGTATCGTCGGTCACCGCCATCTGCGGCACATAGACCGCATCCCTCATATCGGACTCGGTACCGGGAAAACACACGTATTTGCGACCCGACATCACGCCGGCGGCCGCCAGGATCGTCGGTCCGGCGCAAATCGCCATCAGGTATTTGTTCGCCTTGTGGAAAGCTCTGACGACTTCAAGGACGCTGGCGGTCTCCCTGAGCGTGAACGAGGCCCGGCCGCCCGGGACAAACAAGCCGTCATAGTCGGCAACCTTCAGTTTGGGCATCATGACGTCTGCCGTCACCTCGGTGCCAAAAGAGCCCCTGATCGTCGGCTTTGCAAAGACGCTGACGAAATCGACGCCGATTCCCGCCCGGCGCAACAGCGCCGTCGTTCCGAGTGCTTCGATGTCCTCAAAGCCGTCGGCCAGCAAGCAAGCAAACTTCATGTTCATCCCTCCTTTGTCGATAGAATGATTATATCATTATTATTTCGTCTTTTCCAAGTATTCGCCATAGATTTTGTTTTTTGGGATGCCGGTGAGCGCGGCGACCTTTTTCATGGCCTCCGTTTTCGTCAGACCACCGGCGACGAAGTCGGTGACGGCCTTGACGATATCAAGCTCGCCTGTTTCCGACTTGTCTTTCCGATAGCCGGCGACGACCACGACGAATTCACCTTTGGGCGGTTCGATCGCGGCCAGCTCCCCGGCGGTCCCGCGGATGACCTCCTCGAATTTTTTCGAGATTTCCCGGACGAGGACGACTTCACGGTCGCCCATCACTGTTTGGATGTCGTTCATCAATTCAATGATCCGATGAGGAGCCTCATAAAAGACAAGGGTTTCCTCGCGGTAGCGCAGGCCCTCCAGTTGGGCTGTTCTTCTTTTTGGCTTCGCATCAAGGAATCCGTGGAACAAATGGGGGATCGGTGTCAGACCCGACATCAGGAGCCCGGTGATGCCGGCGCTTGGTCCCGGCAGACAGACGACGTTGATGTCGAGATCCAGACACTTCTGGACGAGCCCGGCTCCGGGATCACTCAGAAGCGGCATGCCGGCGTCACTGATCAAACCAACATCCTCATGGTTTGCCAAATGGCCCAAGACGGCGATTTCCGCATCATCGCGATTGTGCTCGTGGAAACTCCTCAAAGGCTTGTCGATCTGGTAATGGCCAAGCAGTTTCTTTGTTACCCTCGTGTCTTCCGCGAAGATGACGTCCACGCTTGCGAGCGTCTTCAACGCCCGCATCGTGATGTCCTCGAGATTGCCGATCGGTGTGGAAATCAGATACAGAGTCGGCCTGTCATTGTCATAATTCCGATGTCGTTTCAAGATATTCACCAGCCTTGTCGTTGAAGATGTTCAGAGCCTCTTCGGTATATTCGCCGCTTGGCTTGTGGACGAAGAGCGGCGGCTCGATCCGGAGTCCGCTCCGCTTGCCGCCGGCGGCGGCTTCCACAAGCATGAGGAGTGCCGGCCGGTCCGGTTTCGCATGGACATAGCGGATCCTTTTGATGGCGAAAGCGGTCTTTTCAAGATGCTGGACGAGTTCTTCCAGGCGGCCGGCGCGCTGGATGAAAACGAAGAGGCCACCAAGTTTCAAAAGCCGTTTCGCCTGCTGGGCGATCGTCGGGAAGTCGATCGAGGTCTCATGCCTGGCGGCGATCACGGCGGAGGCCGCTTGTCGGCGGAAACCATCATGAAGCCGGAAGAAAGGCGGATTCGTGACGACGATGTCGAATGAGGCCGGCGCGAAACGAGAATGGACGACACGAATGTCGTCCTGGATGATCGCGATCTGCTCTGTGAGTTGGTTCAGCGCCACGCTTTTTCTCGCGAGGTCGCAAAGATCCGGGTTGATTTCGATGCCGGTGATTTTGGCCTTGGTTTTGCAGGACAAAAGCAAGGGGAGCGGTCCGAGCCCGCTGCCGAGATCGATGATCGCCCGCGTCCGCGGATTGATCCGGACAAAAGCGGCGAGCAGGGCGGCATCCAGGGACAAACGGAACAAATCCTCTCGCTGGATGATTTTCAGACCCTCGTGCCCCAGTAGGTCATGAACGAGTTCGGGATATGCTGTCGCCGCCAAGGGAATCAGCCCTCGAGCGCCTTGAAGTCGTCAATGCCGTTGTCGATGTCCTCTTCGATCGCCTTTTCGCGAAAACTCAGTTTGGAGACATGATAGAACCCGGCTTTGCCTTCCTCGAGCTCGATCTTGGCTGTGAGGGTGACGAAATTGACCTGGGTCACCCTGCCGCGGCCGTCGGGGGTGTTGACATAGGAGTCGATCTTCGGCATCCGTTTGCGGAACTCCCGGTAATTCTCATCCTCATAATGGATGCAGCAGAGCAGTTTGCCGCACAACCCGGAGATGTTGCTCGGGTTGAGCGAAAGGTTCTGGTTCTTCGCCATCTTGATCGAGACAGGTTCGAATTCGCCGAGAAACGACGAACAGCAGGTGATCAGGCCGCAGGGGCCGATCCCGCCCAAAACCTTGGCGCCGTCGCGGGCTCCGACCTGCCTGAGTTCGATCCGGACATGGAATTCGTTGGCCAGATCCTTGACGAGTTCGCGAAAGTCGACCCGGCCCTCGGCGGTGAAATAGATGATCAGTTTCAGCTTGTCCAAAGTGAATTCGGCATTCAGAAGCTTCATTTCCAATTGATGGCGCCGGACCAGTTCGGCGGTTTTCCGCAGGACGATCGGTTCCATCGCCTCGTTTTCACTTTGCGCGATCTGATCTTGTTCAGTCGCGACGCGGATGATCGGTTTCAGGGGCGATACGACTTCGGAGTCCCTGATGAGTTTGGGGTTTTCCGCCGCATAGCCGACTTCGATGCCCCTGATGGTTTCCACGACGACCATGTCACCCGCCTTGACGGTTTTGCCCTCGGCGGAGAAATAGTATTTCTTGCCCAGTCGGCTAAACTGGATCGGCACTACAAGATAATCCATGAACGATTCCTCTTTCCAAGCAGGCCAGCATCTTGTCGAATGCCAGATTGCTGTTGATATTGTATTTCAGTTTCGCTTTCAGTCCGAGCATCAGCCCGAGTTGCTCCTCGATGAGTTTCTGCGGCGTCCGGTCGGCCAGTTTCTCGATTGCCAGCCGCTCGGAATCGAAGACGATCAAGTCCTCGTAGCGGAGCTTCTGGTTGAGCAGATCCTTCATGAACAGGATCATGACCGTCAGGAAAAAATCGGTGGTTTCCGCCGTGGCCATCACGAGTTCGCGGGCATCCTTGAAGAGCAGGATGATCGAGTGTTCGCGCTTGAGCAGGTTATGGTAGATATCCAGGGCAAGATCGACGATCGCCCCGATCTGCGTGTCCTGAGCCATCCTGATCGCCGCGTCGGTGTTGAAGGTGTATTCGGCGATCGCGCTGGCGAGGCGCGGCGGTGTTTCGATCAAAAGCAGATCCTGTTTGATCTTCTTCTTGTCGATCGGTTTGAAATGCAGGATCTGCGCCCGGGAGACGATCGTCTTGAGCATGCCGCTGAGTTGCGTGGTGAGCATGATCTGATAGATCTCGTTCCCCGGCTCTTCCATCGTCTTCAGAAGCGTGTTGCCGGCTTCCTGGTTGAGTTTTTCCGCCTCATCGATGATATAGATCCGCGGACCCGGTTCCACCGAGGCCCGGGAAAATTCCTGCAACAGGTCCTTGATCTGTCTTTTCCGGATCCATTCGCCGGCCGCGCCGACATAGAAGACGTTCGGATGCGTGAGTTTGTCGATACGGATGCAGTTGTGGCATTCGCCGCAGGGATTGAAAGCTTCGTCGCGTTTTTGGCAAAGCATCGTTTTGGCGAACAGGATCGCGGCGTCGACGCGTTTCGTGCCCCGCGGTCCCTCCAAAATGTAGGAATGGGAAACCATCTTCTGCCTGAGACCGTTCAAAAGCATCCGCGCGGCGACGGGTTGATATTCTTCAAGACTGTTCCAGGTGAAGATCCTCATGCCTGATCGCCCCGGGTGAGCTCATCGATTTCCGCAATGCAGCGTTGGGCGACGATCGCGATCTCGTCTTCGCCGGGGATGCGGCGGATCCGCTTTGGATACAGCGCGCACAGCCGGAGATAGCCGTCATAGATGCGGTTATGGAAGTCCCGCTGTTCGAGATCGAGCCGATTGACTTCCCGGCCCGGCGTCTGGAACACGCGTTCAAGGCCGACTTCGGGCCTGACATCGATGAACAGGGTGAGATCGGGAAAATGATTCTCGATCGCGAACTGGTTGATGCCCATGACTTCCGCAAACCCCAGGTCGCGGGCCAAACCCTGGTAGACGAGGCTGCTGTCGACGAAGCGGTCGCATAGGACCATCTCGCCCCGGTTGAGCGCCGGCACGATCTTTTCGATCAGATGCTGCCGCCTAGAGGCCGCAAACAGGAGCGCTTCCGTCCTGGCGTCCATTTCCGTGTGCTCGCGGCTGAGCAGGATGTCGCGGATCTTCTCGGAAATCCTGATGCCGCCGGGTTCCCTGGTGATCATGACAACGAAACCCAAAGCTTCGTAATGCTCTCTGATTTTTCTGATCACGGACGTCTTTCCGGAGCCTTCGGTTCCCTCAAAAGAGATAAAACGACCTTTCATCATATCCACCCGCTTTACTTTTATATTATCTCATAGACCGGCGGTTTTTTGAACAAAATCTTTTATTAATCACCGGCGATGTGTTACAATTGGTGTAAGGCCGGGTGATCTCATGCACATCGATATTCACAATCTTTCTTTCGCCTACGGACACAAGACGGTGATCCAGAATCTCTCCCTTTCCGTCGCCTCCGGAGACTATCTTGTCATCCGGGGCAAGAACGGTTCGGGCAAGACCACGCTGATCAAGTGCCTGCTCGGCATCAACCCGGTCAAGGCCGGAATGATTTTCTACGATCATCAGGACATCATCAACTACAAGGGCTGGACCAACTTCGGGTACGTCAGCCAAAAATTCGAAGATTTCAATTATGAATATCCCATCACCGTCGATGAGTTTCTTTCCGTATACAGCCTCAAGGGCAAAAACCAGAGCAAACGACTGAAACTTCTGGATCAACTCGGCATCCTCGAGATTGTCAATGAGAACATCAACAACCTCTCCGGCGGTCAGCTGCAACGCGTGTTCATCGCCAGGTCGATGCTCAATGATCCGTCGATCCTGATCCTGGACGAACCGACCGCCTCGATCGACAAGCTGAACACCCAGTACTTTTACAAGACCGTTAACGAACTGAACAAGCTGGGCATCACGATCATCCTGATCACCCATAACGACTCGCTCGAAAACATGAACTACTCGCATATCCTTTCGATGTATCAGGACTTCACATTCACCTTCCAAGCCCGTGAAAAACCTGCTCAGGAGGTCACACCATGATCTTCCTGTCATTTTTCTCCGACCTGTTCAATTACGAATTCATGCTCCGGGCGCTGATCGCCGGATTGATCATCGGCGTGCTCGCGCCCCTGATCGGCAGCGTCGTCGTCGTCAGACGCCTGTCGTTCATCGCCGACACGCTCGGCCACTTCGCGCTGGTGGGTATTTCCGCCAGTTTGCTGCTCACGTCCCTGGGAATCAAGTTCATCTCGAGCGAGCCTTTGTTCCTGGGTATTTTCTTTTCCGTGATCGGTGGGCTTTTGATTGAACTTTTCCGGCGAGATCGGAAGAGCACACGTCTGAACTCCAGTCACCGAATACGCTCTC
>CALGNF010000177.1 GCA_937958685.1 uncultured Caryophanales bacterium | reverse complement strand
GATCGTATTCGGTGACTGGAGTTCAGACGTGTGCTCTTCCGATCTCAAGCTGCCATTCATCAATTAATCGTGGTGTTTCCCCTTGTAACAAAATAAGAGGGTTTATTTTTGCGGTTTTTAGATAATTCGATTTTTGCGCAGGATCTTGCATGTTAAGTATACTTTTTGCATATTGTTTTGCTGTAGTTGTCTTTCCGGACCATTTAGGACCGTTAACTAATACGGCACCAAAAGCATTTAGTTCTTCTTTCAATACTTTGTCTATAATTCTTGTATAGTATTTTTCCATAGTATCACCCATTCACATTGTATCATTGAAAGTCCTGATAATCAATACTATTGTGCAATTTGTCGCATTTATATTGTGCACTATGTCTATTTATTGTTGTGCAACTTGTCAGTAATTCAAAAAAGATTTTTGATATTGATAGAGTATCACTTATCGATACGAATCAAGGATGATAAATGATTATTTTGAAACAGATATGTTTCCACAAAGGACAATATTTGCTCATATAGCAAAAAAAGCCATCGGACCCTTGATGAAGGTATCTGATAGCTGCTTTTACTCGATTTGTTATATTTTGATTGATCTAAAAAACGTTGTCAAGTACGTGTCAAGTATATAACAAGTGCTATTTTAATGAAAGCAATGATATAGTTTCCACGTGCGTTGAAAGTACGTCGTTGCTTGAAAAAGTGCTGTTAAATATACGTCAGTAACATATTTTGGGCAAAAATATGTTTCCCCACTCCACGTTTTTTGAAGATCGGAAACATATTTTCCTTCATAAACTATGTCGTTTCGTCTGATTTGATCAAATATCAGTTAGATGTCTTTCTTTATCATCTCAATGTGAGTCTGTGTTAACTTGTCAATCATGTCCGCTTTTGAGTGAAAAGATTTCGTAAACAAAGGATGAATTGTCAATTCAAGGATATGACGATGTACTAAGGTAGCAATTGATACCTTTCTATTGCTTGAATCGTTGTTAAAAACTTTGATATGATATATTCGTTTACCAAAACTTCGAGAGAAGCATATTATGTCAGAGAAAAGTATATATATCATGGCAACAATCCAGCCCGAGAAAAGTACAAACGCTATTGAATCAAAAAAAGATTCTCCCACTTGAATTCCAATCACGATAGAGAGCAACAATGGTAACATAGCGAAAACATTATCTAACAAAACGCTTCTTTTGTATCTGGTTGTTATTTCGCTTTTATTAGTTTCCATCTTGTTTTCCTCTAATCAAATCTCTTATTAACCCAACAATATCTATGTCAATTGACGCGCTTGCCGAACCGACATAAGTGACCCCTCCAGATATGCCAAGCGAGATTCCACCACCCCACGATGAGATCTTGTTTTGGTTATCAATTTCAAACGAAAGATAAATAACTGAAAGTGAAACACTCACCGTTTTTGTGTCATTTGACGAGATAAGGTTGATTCCCAACAATTTTGCTTGAATATCCCATTCCGAGTATTCATGACACACACCGTATAGGTTACATGTCATCCCTTGAGGAACGTGTTGAAACTCAACTCCATAACCTAAGATTTCTCCATCGAACGCTAATGGGTCAGGGGTTGAGGAACCAGAAAACGTAATGTTTTCTCCCGGTCGAGCCTCTTCGGGTAAAGATGATGCATAGAGCGCAGTCACCGAAAATACAAACACAAGTGAAACTAGAATTGTCAATATAAGAACTTTTCCTGATGGATCAACATACATTACTGGATTATTTGCACAATAGGCATACATGTTATGGCTATGCACATCACCGATACTGCCGACCATGCCATCAGAGCTGATAAATCTACCAATCTTTGGATCATAGTATCGCGACTGTAAGTAATATAGCCCTGATTCTGTGTCATAGTAATAACTTCGGTATCTAAACGGATTGATGTTTGCTATTCCCAAACCGGAATCATAGATGTTCCTGATGTTACCCCAGGCATCATACTTATATCTTGCCACAGTGTTGCCACTGATGTCAACAAGTTCAATGACATCTCCTTGGATATTCGTGATGTAGAAATACTCATTGCCATTGTAGTTCATACTCAGTAGCGAGCCATCGACATCATATGTATAGTAGATGGTATTGTTCCCCCGATACTCGACCGCTATCTGATCTTGATTGAGAATGTAGGTGTATTGGACATAGTTAGCATACTTTGAGACTCTGATTCCTTCGCTGTTATATTTGTATGTTGCCCAATTCTCAGAAGGATAAGACATATACGAGCTAAGTTGTCTTCCTTGCCACGAATACGAAGTGCTCGCTCCAGCTATGGAATCAATCTGAGACAACGGATTTCCGCTGTTGTCATACGTGTAATCAATGTCGCCAATCTGATTTGCTCCTTGGAATACACTGATGTTTGTCAGCTGGTCGCCCCAGGTGTTGTTATAGGAAAACTCTCTTCTCGATATTTGAGTTGTTGTGACAGTAGAACTTGTTGTCAAGTACGTGTCAAGTATATAACAAGTGCTATTTTAATGAAAGCAATGATATAGTTTCCACGTGGATCGTTTGCGGAAACATATCGATTGGCAACGCCTTTTTGACGGTATAGCCGCCCAACATGAACTCCCTGATGTCGGCTGCCAATGTTTCCGGATTGCAGGAAACGTAGACGAGCTTGCTGGGTTTGATCGCAACAATGGCGTTGACGACCTGTTTTGTCAAGCCTTCCCGCGGCGGATCGACGATAACGATGTCGGCGGTATTTGCCTTCTCTGCATAATTATGCAAGTAATCAAGAGCATCAGCCATCTGGAAACGGATGTTGCGGATTTTGTTCTGTTTGGCATTGAGAATGCCGTTGTGCACAGAGGCCTTGCTTGCTTCAACAGCAATCACCTGCTTCGCATGCTCCGCAAAACACATGCCGATTGTTCCAATGCCGGAATAGATGTCAAGGACAGTATCGGTCCCCTTGGGTTTGGCAAGTTCCAGAATCTTTCGATAGAGGATCTGCGTCTGATGGTGGTTGATCTGATAGAAGGTCCTGGCGGAGATGAGGAACTTTTTGCCAAGTAATTCGTCCTCGATGTGGCCGATGCCATAAAGGACGCGCTCGAATTCGCCCAAGACAATCGAGGTTTGCCGGGAGTTGACGTTTTGGATGATCGTCGTGATTTCGGGATGAAAAATCCGCAAAGCCTTGACGAAGTTGTTTCGGCCCGGGAATTTCTCCTCGGCTGTCACGATCGCCACCAATACCTGGCCCGTGGCTTCGGCGATTCTCACAAACAGGTAGCGGATCAAACCGGTGTTCCGTTTTTCATCATACGGCTTGATGTTTTGGTCCTGGATCAGTTTTCTCGCGGTCTTGATGATCTCGTTGGCCTTGTCGTTTTGGATCGGACAATAATCGACGTTGACGATATTGTGGGTGTTTTCCTCATAAAGCCCAGCCATGATCTTTTTGCCTTTTTCCGAGATGATCATTTGGGATTTGTTGCGGTAATTGTAGGGATCTTTCATGCCAATGATCGGTAGGACCGTCTTTTCATCCACCCCGCTGGCCGCAAGCAACGCCTTCAGGCGTCTTTCTTTCATCTCCAGCTGCGTCTCATAGGCGATGTGTTGCAACTGGCAGCCACCGCAGACGGCAAACCAGGGGCATTTCGGTTTCTGCCTGGCATCGCTCTTGGTGATCAGTTTTTCCACCTTGCCGTAACCATTGTCGAAAAAGGCTACTTCAGCCGTTTCGCCCGGAAGGAGATTGGCGATTTGGTATGGTCGCTTGTTAACGTTGATGACGGCGTAACCCTGATCATTGATGGTTTTGGCTTCGACCAGTTCTTTGAACATGATAACCCCCATAGAGGCAAAAAGCAGACCCGTCTGCTTTTGCTTTGCTTATTTTCCGTACATTTGGTAGAGGATCCAGTTGACCAGTCGTTTGGGCAACAGCCGGTGCAAAAAAATAAACAACTTGTACACAGATCCGACAGTGACTTGGACGGGGAGTTTCTTTTTGCCAAGCAGTCGGGTGATCACTTTGGCAACCGAAAGCGGTGATGCGCCCTGTTGTTCATCGATTTCCATCCGCTTCAGCGAACGTTCGATCCGTTTGCCGTAGGGCGAGGCAGGGGCGGTCTCGTTTTTCTCGCGGTTGGCGGTGAATGCCGTCTTGGTATCGCCTGGTAGAATCGTACAGACCCCGATGCCCAGTGGTTTCACTTCCATCCGCAATGCTTCCGAAAAACTGGCCACGGCCGCTTTGGTCATCGAATAAAACGCTTGAAACGGGATCGTCAGGGTTCCGGCGACCGAACCGATGTTGATGATTTTGGGTTGGTTCCCGTCGCGTAGCAGGGGCAGGAAAACTTTGGTTGTCAGAAAGACGCCTTTGACATTCACGGCAAAGATCTTGTCGAAGGCCGCTTCCGCGGTTTCTTCGATCGCACCGCCGATCCCGATGCCGGCGCAATTGATCAGAACATCGACTTTGCCTGTCACTTTGGTGATTTCGGCGACAGCCACATCCAATTGTTCCGCTTTGGTCACATCGCAAGCAATGTGGCTATATTTGGGGTTGGCGGGCGTAGTCCGGGACAACCCGAAGACATGATGGCCTTTGGCGGTGAGATGCTCCGCGATCGCCAGTCCGATGCCGCTGGAAGCGCCGGTGATAACGACGACTTTCCCCTTGGCGATCATAGATGTTCCAATAGTTCGCCGTCGTTTTCGGGCAGATTGCGCAAGACATCGGCGATGATTTCGACGGCTTCGTCCATCAGGGCCTTGGTGTGGGTGGAGGTGTAACTGGTGCGGATCAGGCATTCGCCCTCCGGTGTCGCCGGTGGCAGGACCGGATTGACGTAGACACCTCTGTCAAACAACTTTTTGCAGGCGACCAGCGTTCTCAACATCGTATAGGTGTAGATCGGTATGATCGGCGCAATCGAGGAGTCCATGATCTTGAGTCCCTTTTCGAGCAGGCGTTTGCGCATATAGGCGGCGATCTCCAGCAGCGCTTTGGGTCTTTCAGGTTCGGCTCTCAAGATTCTGAGGGCTTCGAGCGCCGTGGCGGCATTGGCCGGCGTGATCGCGGCGCAGAAGATGAACGGACGGGATTTGTGCTTGACATAATCGACGACGACCCGATCGGCGGCCATGTAGCCACCAAGACTCGCGAGCGATTTCGAGAACGTTCCCATGATGATGTCGACTTCCTGCTCCAAACCGAAGTATTCGGCCGTTCCGCGTCCCCTTTCGCCAAGGACGCCAAAGCCATGCGCGTCGTCGACCATGATCCGGGCGCCGTATCTTTTTCCAAGGGCAACAATTTCCGGGAGTTTGCAGATGTCGCCCGACATCGAGAAGACCCCATCGGTGACGATCAGTTTCCCTTTTTCAGGATCGGCTGCCGCAAGTTGTTTTTCCAGATCTTCCATGTCGTTGTGGTGATACCTGACCATCGTCCCGTAACTGAGACGGGCGCCGTCATAGATCGACGCGTGGTTCTCTCTGTCACAGAAGATGATGTCGTTGCGTCCCGCAATTGCCGATAGAATACCCAAATTGGTCTGAAAACCCGTGGAGAAGGTCATGCAGGCTTCCTTGTTCAAAAATTCGGCCAGTTCGGCTTCAAGGGTGATATGTGTCGTCAACGTGCCGTTGAGGAACCGGGAACCGGACACTCCGGAACCGAACTCCTCAAAAGCCTTGATGCCGGCCTTGACAACCCGGGGATCGCCGGTAAGACCAAGATAGTTGTTCGAACCGATCATGATCTTCCGTTTGCCTTCCATCGTGACTTCGATGTCTTGCTTGGTCTCGAGCGCGTGGAAATAGGGGTAGATCCCCATCGCCTTGAATTCTTCGACCGTGGTGAAATCATAACACTTCTTGAATAGATCCATAAAATCCCCCTGATATCCGTCTTTCATCAAATGTCGTCGGTGACGATGTTGCCATGGTATACCGTTAATTCCTCATCCTCGAGAAAATCCTTGGCGAGATTGGTCTCAAAGAACGCTTTGTCGATGTCGATCAGCATGTCATAAGCCATATCATTGACGATGATCGGTTCGATTTCCTCGCTGTTGGCGATGATTGCCAACTTCATGGCCGTGTTGTTGAAGTCGATGCCGTAATCGAATTCGATGTCCGATCCAGGCTGCCGTTCTTCCTCAAACTCCTCGTTGATCACTTCCCTGGGGAAGGTCACAAGGCCGATGCCGATCGCCATCGGTTCTAGCTCGACATCTTGAAGCGCTTGATTGTAGAGTTCCGCCATCGAGTTGATCATGACGACGTTTTCGAATAGATGCATCACCGCTTCGGCGTCGGGAGTGTAACTCGTCGATCTGACGAAGAAATCGCCCGATTCGACCACGATGACTTCCGGATCCTCCTTTAACAGGACCATGGCCTCGAGCAGGAACGATTCGAGAAGCGAGGCCGCCTTCGGATGGGAGTGGGTGCCATAGAAATCGTCGATGTTCTTGACCATCACGTACAGATCGCTGTAAAGTTCTTCGTACTCGTACTCGTCGTAGGTCTCAACCATGTCGTCAGCGCTGGCTGGATCAAACTCGGAAAGGTCTTCCTCGCGGCCAAGAATCTCGGCGATTTTCTGTCTGATGTCTTTCATCTGACCACCCCTTTGTTTTTCATGATTTCGTATTATATCATACCTGGTATTCAAAGTATAGACAATTCGTGTCGAAGACAGAAGATGATATTTTTTCGTCCAAGTAGGATCAAGCCACAAAAAAACCGGTCATAGACCGGTTTCTGCTATTCGGTGCGCAAGGCAACGACGGGATCCTTCTTGGAAGCGATCCGCGCGGGAATCAAGCCGGCGACAAGCGCGAGCACCACGCTGATCGCAATCAGGGCAAATGCGTGGACCGGCGAGAGTTTCGCGACATTGCCCATGTCGGCCAGATGCTCGATGATGATGTTGATGGGAATGATGAGCAGAACCGAGATCAGGATACCGACAATGCCAGCCCCCAGACCGATCAGCATGTTCTCGGTATTGAAGACCCGGGCAATATCTTTCTTTCGCGCCCCCAGGGCGCGCAGGACGCCGATCTCTTTGATTCGCTCAAGCACCGAGATGTAGGTGATGATCGCGATCATGATCGAGGAAACGACGAGCGAGATCGAGGCGAAAGCGACAAGGACAATCGAGATCGTGTCGACGATGCCCTTGGCCATCGAGGTGAAGGTCGCCGCCTGATCGACATAATCGACCTTTTCGGGACTATCGGCGGCGAATCTTTCGTTGTAGGCGTCGAGATAGACCTTCAGCGCGTCCTTGTCCTCAAAACTCAAGGGATATATATAGATGCTGCTGACGTCGCCGACCTCATCGGGATAAGTATCCGCCAGATAATCGACGACATCCGAAGTATAGCCAAACCCGTTGTAGAAGAGGTTGACATTGGATCCCTGTTTGCTGCGGACAACCCCGGAGATTTCGACATCAAGAGCCATCGAAACATCGGATGTGTCCGCATCATAGACACCGACAAACAATTTGAAGGTCTTGCCGACGATATCGGCGAAGGGATATTCTTCCTGTTCATCCACGGTGTATCCCAACCGTTCGAGCGTGGAGCGGTAGATGCGGTTGTACTCATCAACGACGATCACGACCTGGAACATGTTGTTATCCAAATCATTGGCCGGCATTGTGCCATATAGAAGGTCATAGTTGTCTTGGAACACCACGCCGTCGGGGAGCAAGGTGAATCTGCTGGAAACAAAACCGAGGACACTCCCAGGATTCTGTGGTGTGGAAATCTTCGACTCATTGTAGATCCGGGTATAGGAGGCGGAATCTTCGTTATAGCGCAGCAAGGACAAATTCATTTTGCGCACATACTTGACGCCGACGATCTGTGTCGGCGCGATATTGGTGACATAATCGTTGACATAGTCGACATAGTCGCTAGTGATGATGTTCGGCAAAAAGTACTGCTGGAGCCGGTTTTCATCATAGATTGTCGCGAAGTCGGTGTCGGGATAGGTGGGGAGATCCTCCTCGCGCATTTCCCTGATCTTTTGAAAATCAAACTTGGAATCGGTGATCGAGATTGGATAGCCGGAAAGCGTGTCCCTCTCGAAGTTCGCAATCTGTTGGTCCATGCCGTTTGAAAGCGACATGATCAAAGCGATGCCGATGATGCCGATGCTGCCGGCAAATGCCGTTAGCAGCGTGCGCCCAAGTTTGGTGCGGATGTTGTTCAGTGAGGATATCACGGCGGTGACGAAACTCATCGCCGTTTTCTTGAGCGCGAATTCAGAATGGAGTTCCTTTTGCTCTCTTACCGGATTGGTGTCGTCAATGACGCTGCCGTCTTTCAATCTGATGATCCTTGTCGCGTAGCGCTCGGCGAATTCCGCGTTGTGCGTGACCATGATGACCAGACGATCCTTTGCTATTCTCTTGATCAAGTCGAGAATCTGAATACTGGTGACAGAATCAAGCGAGCCGGTCGGTTCATCAGCCAGCACGACATCAGGATTGTTTGCCAACGCCCGTGCGATCGCCACTCTTTGCGATTCCCCGCCTGATAGTTGATTCGGCCGTTTATGCATGTGATTCTTCAATCCGACCTGTTCCAGCACTTCCTGGGCTCTTTTCTTGCGCTCGGGTGCCGAAACGCCGCTCAGCGTCATGCCCATTTCGACGTTTTGTAAAACACTCAGGTGTTGGATCAGGTTGTGGCTTTGGAAAACGAACCCGATTGAGTTGTTGCGGTACATGTCCCATTCCGTATCCGCGAAATCCTTGGTGGACTTTCCACTGATGATCAGGTCTCCTTGGTCATAATGATCAAGGCCGCCGATGATATTGAGCAGGGTCGTCTTGCCGCATCCGGAAGGGCCTAGCACCGTGACGAACTCACTCTTGCGGAAGTCAAGCGTCACGTTGTCAAGCGCTTTTTGGGTGAAGGTGCCGGTGGTATAGCTTTTGTCAATTCCGATTAATTTTAGCATGGTCATTCCTCGTTTCTTAAGTATCCATATTGGATCAGCTGCAATTGTCTTATAAATCGCTTATGTGATTCCTCGCGCCCGTAGCCGGCGATGAAGGTCTGTCCGAGCACATTTTTGAGCGCCAGAAACACCGCGTCGACGATCAGTTCCGGGTCATCTTTGAAGTTGTCCTTGATGTTCGCTCGATCGATGTTGTTCAGAACATAATGCTTGAGATCGGCAAAAGGCTCTTCGGAAAAACAGGTGCCTGCCTGCTCCCAGGCCTTCTCTGAGAAGGAGAAGATCATGAAGTTGCTGATGAAGTTGCGGTTGTCGCTGTCGGACATCGCCTCATGGAACAGGTCGTGAAGATCGCCCATCATCTTCCCAAGATTTCCCTTGGATGTTTCGCCGATGGTGGTGACTGCCGCGCGGAACTTGCTTTTGAAGTCTTCCAGCAGGAAGAAGACAAGATCATACTTGTCCACAAAATACATATAGAAACTGCCGCGGGAGATACCCGCTTCCTTGACAATCCGGTTGATGGAGGCTTCGGCGAAAGGTGATGCCGAAAACTCTTTTCTGGCTGCTGCGGCAATCCTGTGCTTTTTTTCGGGGGATAGATTATGGAAAGTTTTCGTCGGCATTTTGAACCAACTCCCTCATACCTGATTTTATTGTATATGACAGGGTGTCATATGTCAAGGAAGCCGGCTCGGTTAATGCCTGGTACCAGCAATATTCAAAATTTCCTCACAAAAAAAAGGGATTGCTCCCTTACTTCTTGGCGGCATCCCTGAAGATTGCCAGCCCTTTGGTCGTCAGCGGATGTTCAATCATGTCCAGCAAGACCCTGAAGGGGATGGTGGCGACATCAGCTCCCGCCAGCGCGGCCTGGGTCACGTGTTGCGTGTGTCTGATCGAGGCGGCGATGATCTTGGTTTCGATCCCATAATTATCGAAGGCGATCCGGATATCCTCCACCAGGTCGGATCCCGCCCGTTCCGAAGCGGTGAAGTCATCGATTCTACCTATGAATGGCGATACATAGGTTGCGCCGGCCTTGGCGGCCATCAGTGCCTGCGGGACGCTGAACACGAGCGTCACGTTGGTTTTGATGCCGTGGGCGCTCAAGGTTTTGGTCGCCTTGATGCCCTCAAAGGTCATCGGAACCTTGATGATGATGTTCGGATGGATTTGGGCGAAGCTGAACGCTTCCTTGACCATCGCTTCCGCCGGTGCTTCCTGTACTTCGGCGCTGATCGGTCCGTCGATCAAGGTCGTGATCTCCCTGATCGTTTCCCCAAGGTTCCTACCTTCCCTGGCGATCAAGGATGGATTGGTGGTCACTCCGTCGATGATTCCCCAGGTGCTTGCGGTTCTGATTTCGTCGATATTGGCGGTGTCGATGAAGAATTGCATGTTCATTCCTCCCTATTCGATGCGTAACTGCTGGTGAATGTCGCGAAGTACGGTATCCCTCAGGAGAATCGTCTTTGCGAGCAAGACTTCGACTTCGTGCTGATAATCGCGGGCGTTTTGCTTGTTTGAAAGACCGGCAAGGTTGATCTTGACGTTGAGGGCTGCGCCCTCGATCGCGCCTGCGAGCATCATCACGCCGACGCCTACATCCGACAAGGTGTTCGGATTGCCGTGAAGAATGAGGGGGCCCAGCTTCTCGAGCAGGCCAAAAGACTCCTTGGCCACCGCCAGGGGCACTTCGATTGCCTTGACGGTCGCTTCCTGAATCGCGGCGCTTCTAAGATTTTGTTCCGTTTCCGTCTCCTTGGGCAGACGAAAAGCTTCCATGACTCCATTGTACGCTGCAGTGTCCAGATCGACGGCGGCAAGGAGCCTGTCCTTGATGAGGGCTATTTCGTTGAACAACGTTGTGAATTCGCTTTGGGTCGCCTCACCCAAGGCCAGAAATCGTTTCCTGCCGATCGTCAGATGGCCGACCATCCGGGCGAGTGCCGCCCCCATTGCCGCCGCGAGGGCGCTGACCGAACCGCCGCCGGGAGTCGGTGATTTCGAATCGATTTCATTGACGAAATCGGTGAGGGTCATCTGTGTAAGTTTCATCGCAACCTCCTTCAATAGATCAAGTGTCTGTCTTTGACGACTTGCTTGCCGTTTTTGAAGACATGGACCGTATGGTTGATGCCATAATGATAGATCAGATAATCCAGGTTCTTGGCTTTCATCAGGACGAGATCGGCACGCTTGCCGGTTTGGATGCTGCCGCGGTCAGCGGCCAGAGCCAGGTTGAATGCCGGATTGATCGTCGAAGCTGTCAAAATCTCCGCGGGATACATGCCGAGCTTATTGCCGGCGAGTTGCATCGTGAGTTGGAAATTCTCCGAAGGCGTCGACCCCGGATTGTAGTCGCTGGCGATAGCGACGGCGGCGTCATGATCGATGAGTTTGCGCGCCGGCGCATAGTCCTTGTTCAAGAAGAATGATGTCGCCGGCAGCAAATTGGCAATCGTGTTGCTTGAACCTAGTTTGTCGATGTCGGTGTCGCTGATGGCAATCAAGTGGTCGACGCTCGCCGCTTGATAGGCGATTCCGAGTCCGGCCCCTCCGAGCGTGTGCATCTCGTCGGCGTGCAGTCTGGGCTTGAGACCGAGTTCGCGTGCCTTTTCAATGATCACTCGGGTATCGTCAAGTTCGAAGATACCCTTCTCGCAGAAGACATCGACGTAATCAGCCAGTCCCAGTCGCTTGATTTCTCCCAAATCCTTGATGACTTTGGCGATGAATCCAGGCTTGTCGTTGTGATATTCATTGGGTAACGCATGCGCGCCCAGGTAGGTTGAAATGATGTCGATCGGATGATCCTGGTCAAGTTTTTTGGCCACTTCCAACTGCTTGATCTCCGTTGCCAAATTCAAACCATATCCGGATTTGGCCTCGATGGTGGTCACACCATAAAGCAACATCTCATCGAGGGAATCCCGGGCTTGCGCGTACAAATCGGCAAAACTGGCCGCCTTGGTCTTGGCGACCGTGTTCAGAATGCCGCCCCCTTGCCGCAAGATTTCCAGATACGGCACGCCCTGAAGCTTCAGGGAAAACTCGTCTTCACGCGATCCGCCATGGACGAGGTGTGTATGGGAATCGATCAGTCCCGGCAGCATGATCAAACCCGTGGCATCAATCATGACCGTGGCGTCGCCAAGATGTTCCCGGTAATCGCCACTGCCGTAACTCAAGATGCGCTCGCCGGTGATCGCCACGTAGGCGTCGTCGATGATCCGGATATCGCTCATGCACTTGCCCCTGACAGGCGGTAGGTGGTTTTGGGTGTAGAGTTGCTTGATGCTGTGGATGAGGAGGTCGGCCGGCATCATTCAAACCTCGAGAAATGACTCGATGAGCTTGTCGGCGGAAAAATCCCGCAGTTTCAAGAACGAGACGGCGGCCTCGGCCAACTCCGCGATGGAAAGATTTTTGGGATTCGTCTGGAGGCCGGCCACGGCGAAGTAGTACTCGAGCGATTTTTCGAGCGCCTCGCGGGGAAGCAAGCCGATGATCTCCGCCCCCGTCACTTCGACATGGTAGCGTCTGGCTTCCATCTTGACCGTTTCGTAGATCCGATAAAGCGGATTCTTTTTGTGGTCGAGGATGTTCATCGTCACCTGCACATGTCCGCGCTGCTCCAAGGTCGCCGGACCGGCTTGGACCGACTGGAAGCCGCCGCTTGACTTCCTGATCGTTTTGGCGATCGCTTGCGGAATGCTTTCATCATTGGTGGAAAGATCGATGTTGTAGGCGATCAGAAATTGCCTGGCGCCGACGGCGACGGCGCCGAAAGTCGGATGGATTTCCGGCTTTCCGAAATCCGGATGCCAAACGGGATCTTTTATTTTCTCTTTCATGCCCTCAAACTCGCCCTTGCGGATGTTGGGAAGCGCTTCTCTTACTTCGTCTCTGGCAGCTTCGGCGTAGAGGAAGACGGGAACTTCGTATTGTTCGCTGATTAGTTTGCCCAGGGTTTCGGCATAGGCGACGCATTCCTTCATCTGGACGTTGGCGACCGGGATGAAGGGGATCACATCGACGGCGCCCATGCGTGGATGCTGTCCCTGGTGATGATTGAGGTCGATTTCATCGCGGACTTTCCCGACGAAATCGAGGAGCGCCGCAATCATTTTTTCGCCTTCGCCAAGCAGCGTCACCACCGTCCGGTTGTAATCCGCGTCCGGTTCAACGTTCACGACCTTGATTTCGGGATGATCGGCAAACACCGCCATGATCCTCGCTATCTTGTCATGATCCCGACCTTCGCTGAAATTCGGTACCGATTCCACGATCTTCATCATTCTGATTCCTTTCTGTTCTGATATTTTCCGATAGCCTTGGCAATCAGTTCGTCATCGGCGATAGACGGCAGGCTGATCAGAGCGTTATTGTCCATGGTGTTGAACTCCGTCACGGTCGCAATGGCATTTGGGTTTCGTGCCCAGGCGCGTCTTGCAACACCGCCCATGACATCGAAGACCATGGCGCCTCTTAAGATCTGATCGACCCTTTCCGAGCCGTCGAGCACCATCCCGAAACCACCGTTGACGACCTTGCCGATCCCGACACCGCCTCCGTTGTGGAGCGTGACCAGGCTCATTCCGCGGGCGCTGTTGCCAAGAGCGATCTGGGTTGCCATTTCGGCCATGATCTGGGATCCGTCCTTGATGTTCGCTGTTTCCCTAAACGGCGAATCGGTGCCGCCGGTGTCATGATGATCGCGGCCGAGCATGATTGGCCCGACCACGCCCAAGCGCACCATCTCATTGAATTTGAGCGCAATCTTGAGCCGGCCATAGGCATCCTGGTAGAGGATCCTGGCTTTGGTGCCGACAACGAGCTTGTTTTGTTTCGCGTTCTTGATCCACAGATAATTGTCGAGGTCTTGAAATCGACGCTCTTTGTCGATCATCGCCATCGCCGCGTGATCGGTTCTATCCAGATCCTCGTCCTTGCCGCTTAAGCAGACCCAGCGGAAGGGGCCATAGCCATAATCAAAGAGGATCGGTCCCATGATGTCCTCGACATAACTCGGCCAGATGAAACCATCGAGATCGTTTTCCCCGTTCTTGCAGATGTCGGTGATGCCGGAATCGTAAATCGCCTTGAGAAAACTGTTGCCATAGTCAAAGAAATAGGTCCCGTTGGCGATGAGTTTGCCGATGGCGGCAAAATGTCTTGCCAAGCTGGCATTCACAAGCTCACAGAAGCGCTCATGATCAGTGGCAAGCAATTCTGTTCGTTCGGCGAAGGTGATTCCGGCCGGGCAGTAACCACCCTCGTAAACGGCATGGCAACTGGTCTGGTCTGACAAAAGGTCGATGTGAATCTGGTTCCTGACAGCATATTCCAAAAGGTCGACAATATTGCCAGCATAAGCGATGGCGAGCGGCTTCTTGGCCGTGGTCGCCGCTTTTGCGGCCGCAAAGGCGGCCTTGGGCGTATCGGCGATGATACTCACCCAGCCTTGGTCTTTTCTGGTATTGATCCGGGAGTGATCGACTTCGGCGATGATGCCGACGCCACCGGCGATCTCGATCGCCTTGCCTTGGGCTCCCGACATGCCGCCAAGACCGGAGGAAACGAACAGGCGGCCTGCCAGATCGCTGTCGGCGGGAATTCCCAGTTTGCTTCTACCCGCATTCAGCAATGTCGAATAGGTGCCGTGCACGATCCCTTGCGGGCCGATATACATCCAGCCGCCGGCGGTCATCTGGCCGTAGTTGGCAACTCCCAAGGCCGCTGCCCGGTTGAAATGGTGGAGATTGTCGAATTGGCCGATCATCAGTCCATTGGTCATCAGGACGCGCGGCGAATGTTCATGTGCGTCAAAAAGTCCCAAGGGATGCCCGGAGATCATCACCAGCGTTTGGTTTTGATTCATGATCTCCAGGTACTTTTTGACCAGATGGTATTGCATCCAGTTTTGCATGACCGCTCCGGTTTCGCCGTATGTCACGAGTTCATAAGGATAAAGCGCGACCTCGAAATCGAGATTGTTGTCGATCATGACCTGGAAAGCCTTGCCCTCGACGGTCTTGCCCCGATATTCGTTGAGGGGCCGGCCCCAGATCCGTCCTTGGGGACGGAAGCGGTAGCCATAGATGCGCCCACGCGTCATCAGTTCCTCGAGGAACTCCTCGACAAGGGTTTCATGCCACCGCTTGGGGATGTAGCGAAGCGCGTTTTTCAGTGCCAGGGCGACATCCGCATCGGTGAGGTTCATTTCCCGTTTCGGTGCGCGGCGAACGTTGGAGACAAATGTGGGATAGTCGGGAAGTTCGGTGAAAATCGTCCCGAGATCGATGGTTGTCGTTTGCTTCACGTTCATTCCCCCTTGATCAGGCCCGCGTAGGCGCCCGCATGGACGCTTGCGGCCAGTTTATGGATCAAGGGATACATCGTGACATCTTCCTCGATGAAGGGAATCTCGGCGCGGATCAGTTCATGTGCCTTGCGCGTGCTGTCTGCGAGCTTATCGACACCACGGAATGCCACGGCCTGTGCCGCGGTCATCAATTCCATGGCGATGACATTGGTGGCGTTATCCAGGACTTGCCTTGCTTTTCTGGCGGCGATCGTCCCCATCGAGACATGGTCTTCCTGATTTGCCGAAGACGGAATCGAATCGACGCTTGCGGGATGGGCAAGCACCTTGTTTTCACTGACAAGCGCCGCGGCGCTGTATTGCACGATCATGAAGCCGGAATTGATTCCCGGAGTCTTCACAAGAAACGGCGGCAGGCCTTCGGAAAGTTGGGCGTTGACCAACCGTTCGATCCGTCGTTCGCTGATGTTGGCGAGTTCGCTCATGGCGATCGCGAGATAATCGAAGGCGAGCGCCAGCGGTTCGCCATGAAAATTGCCGGCGGAAATGACCTCGCCGGTGTCCGCAAAGATGACGGGGTTGTCCGTCACGGCATTCATTTCCCGTTCCACTACGGAGCACACATGCGACAAGGCATCCAGACAGGCGCCGTGCACTTGGGGGGCGCAACGGAGCGAATAAGCGTCCTGAACACGTTTTTGGCCATCTTTGGTGATCAATCGGCTGTTTGAAAGAAGCGTGGTGATGCGTTTGGCGATCAATTGCTGACCGGCATGTTCCCTCAAGGCATGGATTTTGGGATCAAAGGCGTCGATGATGCCTTCCAAGGCTTCCATCGTAAGCGCAAGGGCGAGCGTCGCCGTCTTTTCCAAATTGAGGGCATCATAGATGACAAACGCGCCGACGGCGGTCATGGCCTGGGTGCCGTTGATCAGCGACAAGCCTTCCTTGGCCTCAAGGTCGGGCAGCGGTGCGATTCCCGCCTGTCGCAAACCTTCAATTGCCGGCAGCCTCTTGCCCAGATATTCGACCTCTCCCAAACCGATCAGCGGTAGCGACATATGGGCAAGCGGCGCCAAATCACCGCTCGCACCTAAACTTCCCTGGGAATAGACGATGGGCGTGACATCCTTGTTGAGAAACTCGACCATCTTCTCCAAAGTGCCGAGCCTGATGCCGCTGTAGCCTTTGGCAAGCGCATTGATCCTCAACAGCATCATGCCTCTGACGACTTCCGTTGAAAAAGGGTCGCCCACGCCGCAAGCGTGGCTCATAAGCAGGTTTTTCTGCAGTTTCTTGACTTCCGCTTTCTTGATTGCCACATTCGCCAGTTTGCCAAAGCCGGTGTTGATGCCATAAACCGGACGTTCGCTGGCGACAATACCCTGCACGAAGTCCGATGCCTGTCTGATCAGTTCGACATTTTCCTTGGCAATGCAGACTTCTTCCTTGTATCTGGCGATCTTGACGAATTGATCCAACCTGAGTTCTTTTCCCTTGATGGCGTACACGCTATCACCTGGCCTTCTTTATCATTATATCTTATTGCCTACCAAAAATAAAGGGTTTTAGGCCTTATCAGCCTGGGTAAGTAGGCGTATGTCTGGGCGCTTTTCGACTGATTCTAACGCCAAAAAACGCTTTGCAGGCGAAAAGCGACAGGTTGCCCTCGGCACGGTTTTTGTCATTGAGGGCTCATCGGTTATTTGTTGCCCGCTTCCTCTTTGAGAAAGGCGTAGAAATCCTGTTCCTTGTCTTTGTCTAGCGGTGAGATCGTCCCGACGGGAGCGGCGAGGAGTGTGAATTCCTCTTCGCCGTCGAGTGCGAACAGGCGATCGCATTCATCGCGGGAAAAAGCGCCGATCGCGCATGTTCCCAAACCAAGCGCCTCGCAGGCGATATACAGATTTTGGCAGACGTGGCCGATGTCGACAAGCATGATCCGATGGGCGCAATTGGTGTAGCGCCATTCGCCCCGGTAGGGAATAACCGACCAATAGAAGAGGACATTTGCGTTCGTGGCCCAATCCTGTCCCAAGAGCGAACTGCTGATCTTTGGCTTTGCGTTATCCAGCGTTCCCAGAAATTCCAGCTCATGCGTCAGCGGCAAATAGTGATATCTGCCGGGTGTCAAGCCTTCGACATCATTGACATACAGATAGGTTTCAAACGGGTGTCTGGCTCCACCTGACGGCACCGTGCGCAATGTCGCATACCTTTGACCGCGGATTGCCTTGACACCTTGGGTGGCCCAGAGTAAAAAGGCAAGTTGGCCGAGGCTCATCACCCCTTGCGTATAGACGCGATGGCTCTCGCGGTGGAAAATCAGGCTGAGGATGTCGTTGTTGAGCTCAAGATTGCGATGATCTTTCGGCAAGGCGATTCTTGTTTCGGACACCGCTGGCTTTGCTAGCGGCGGTTGCGGCAGTTTTCGCATTTGGTCCGATGGCCTGACTGCCGATTTGAAATCGAATTTCAGGAATTCTCTGGCTGCGGCGATAAGTTTCTGGTTGTTGTCGTTTGCCACTGATTCATCACCTCTATGTTCGTTTGAAGACTATGGTTGGATTTGGATTCTGCTCCGATAGCTGATCCACGCTCCGGTAGCGACAGTCTTGTAATGATTCACAGTCTCACTGTCAGGCATGTAAATCGTCAGCGTCGAGTGGGTATTGGAGAACATGAACGTTCCGCCAAAGATCTCGCCGGCGCCGATCGATCGGTTGATGTAGACGCTCGTGAGCGAATGGCATTCGTAGAAGGCCATGTAGCCGATCAGGCTGATATTGGCGGGAATCGTGATGCTCTGCAGGTTGTTGCACCAGTAAAACATGTTGGCGCTGATCGTGGACAGGCCGGATCCGATCGCAACCGTCCGCAAGCCATAACAATCGCTGAAAGCGTAGATGCCGATGTCGGTGACGTTGTCGGGAATCACTATGTTGTCGAGATTGGGAGAACGGTAGAAAGTCCATTCGCCGATGGCTGTCACGTTCGGACCGATTTCCACGTTTTCCAGAAAGTAACAGTTTGTGAACGCATGGGCGCCAATGGCGGTGACCGTTGGTCCAATGGTGTACGCTTGCGCTGTCAAACCTGAAGGATAACGGATCAATGTCGTCATGTCCTTGTTGAAGAGCACGCCCTCATGAACGGTGAAATACTGATTGGTTTCGCTGATAGAAATCGAAGTCAGGCTCGCGCACATCATGAACGGCCTCGAACCGAGTTCCCTCAATCTTGCAGGCAACTGGATGTTTTGGATGTCGTTGCATCCATAAAATGCATTGTCGCCGATGATTTCGATTGTATCCGGAATGACGATTTCCTGAAGATAGGCGAAATCGGCGAATCCGGCGGCGGCAATCTTGGTTACTGGCTTATTGTCGTTTCGTTTCGGCAGGGTGATCGAAGTCAATTCCAGATCGACAAGTTCCTCGCCGCTGACTTCGTAAGACTCCTCGTCATCAAGGAGGACATAGGTAAGTCCCGCAGTCGCCCAGTCGGCATATAGCGTGAGATTAGTCTCCGGCATGACCGTGAAGGCATATGCTTCAGTTGCCTCAACCGATAAATACCAGCCGGCAAACTCATATCCTTCCCTGACCGGGGCGAGCGGTGCTTCGACCGCTTCACCGGTTACACCGACAATATGTGAAACCAGCGATCCGCCCTGGGCATCGAAACTGATCGTCACTTCGGCAAGCGTCGGTGGTTGTTCGGTGGTCGTCACAGGCGCTTCGGTGGTGTTCGCGGTGGTGAACGTCGTCGACGGTGCGACGGTCGTCGTGGCCGTCGTCACGGTTGTCGTAGTTACAGGGAGGGTCGTTTGAGCAGTTGTCGTTGGTGAAACGGCTGTGGTTGTGACAACGCTGGTTGTCTGTGTCGTTTCTGAAGTTGTGGTTGACGCCAATGTCGTCGCTTCCGAACAAGCGCCACAAGTTAGTATAAAAAAGCAGGCCAAAACAGCGATTTTTGGTCGATTCACAAAAAACCTCCGAATAGTATGACAATCTTTTCAGGTGCAGACATCGCCATTATAGCATCGCGAGCGGCACCATTCAATCACCGCGGTGAATTTGCCGGGATTATTCAAAAAAAGAAGCGACTTGGTCGCTTCTTTGAGATGGTGATTATTCGGGCAGGACTAGCTGGACGGTGTAAAACTCCATATAATGGTGCATCTCTCCACCAATGCCCATGTCGAATTGCATAGCCCAGGAGTCAGTGGTGTAATTGATGGTATATTCAGTCGTGATGGACGCACCGTTCAATGTGACATGATAGATGGCGGCGTTGTCTCCCTGGACGACCTCCATGACCTGAACGAATTCCCAGTCTTGATCATAGACAGTGAAGTTGAAGGTTTCGAGGCCATCGACAAGATAGAAAAGGTTAACTGTGAAGCCGTTGGCGGTGGCGTCCGTGATATGGCCGAGATTGCCCATGATGACGATTGTCTCAAGCAAGAACAGCGAAAACCCGCTGGAGTCGACGCCGTCGCCTTCGGCTTTGACGGCGATGTAGTAGCCGATATCGGCAGGTGTGGTATTATATGCCGTCTGTCCGGTGGCGCCCGCGATCAGGGTCATCGCGTATGTCACAGGATCGACGCGATACCATTTGTAGATCAAAGTGTCCGAGACATCAACGTTCTCCTCACCGGCGAAATTGATGGCAGTGAACGAGGCTTCAATCGTGAAACCGACAAATGGCAACATGATTCCCTGTTCATTGACTCCGTAGGACACAGACCACCCCGTGAAATCGCAATAAACAGTTGGCAGGCTGTAAGCTTGCTCGTTGGAGGTATAGCCGTCCATCGGGCCGCCGTTCATTTTCAATCTCAGTGTCCGCGACTCATACATCCGCAGACTGAAGTTATCACCGGTGGTCGTCAGATCTTCGTCATAATGTTGCCAGTTTTTCCAGATTTGGTCGCCCGTATCGTAATATTGCAGCGTGTAGGACGTGCCACCAAAATCGCTGGCCGGGGGAAACCACATGTCGGCAACTGTATGTATTGTGCCAAACATGCTGTCTTTTTCCATGTTGACATCGGTGATCATAAAGCCGCCGAATTTGCCTGCTTCTGGTTCAGATGGGGTCGGTAACATCAGTGCTCCCCCCACTCCCGGAACAAACGGATAGTCGACGTAGGGATCCCCTGATCCTTCGATGGGGTATGCCGGATCATAGAGGACATGCCAGGCGGACATCATATCGTCATAGAAGTGCACTACAGCGTTGATGGTAACCGTCTGACCATTCAAACCAAGGAAGGGATTGCCTGAAGTGAAGGCTTTGCCGTTTAGAATAACTTTGTTTGGAACACTCTCGAGCATAAATTGACCTGGGGGTCCCATTGGGGCAACGACACCGGTGATCGTCAACGGGCTGCCGTAAAAAGCGAAGTCTGTCTTGGGATGTGAGGCGATGTCAGACATCTCGGTGACCACATACTCCGGCATAACCGTCATATCCGCATTTTCCGTGATACTCGTGACGTTGATAAGTTGTGGCGATGGCTCGCTTTTGTCAAAAGATGCCGT
This sequence comes from uncultured Caryophanales bacterium, assembly GCA_937958685.1. GTDB lineage: Bacteria > Bacillota_I > Bacilli_A > Izemoplasmatales > Hujiaoplasmataceae > JAAYZB01. The sequence goes on along the minus strand of CALGNF010000177.1, from coordinate 15,354 downwards.
CAATTCAACGCCGTCTCCGATCTCTACTGCATTGTCATCGATCACAAGGATATGACCTGTTCCGTCATAAATGTAGTAAGACGCTCTTCCCGTAATGGCGGGAATTGCATAGTAGACAATCCCTCTAACTTTTACTTCGCCAGTGGGTTGCGTGGCAAGAACCGTGGCGATCGGTGTGAACTCAGCCTCGGTGGTTGTGGTTGTCTCGGGAATCGTCGTTTCCGGGATGGTGGTCACCGTGGTTGTAGGGATGGTGGTGACCGGTTCTGTCGTCGTTTCCGTCGTCGTTGTGGTTGTGACCACGGTGACGGTCGTCACGGTCGTTGCCGATGTTGGCGTTGTGGTTGTCGCCTCAGTCAGGGTTGTGATGATGGTGGTCGTCGGCGGCGTGGTCGTTTGCGAGGTCGTGCCAGCGGTCGTTTGGGTGGTAGTCATAATCGATGCGCTTGTCGAAACCGCCGTGGTGACAGAAGTTGTCGTTGCCATCTGCTGGGTGGTGGTCGGCGGTTGGGTCTGCGTGGCGGTCGTGGTCGTTGCCGGTGGTTGGGTGGTGGTTGTCACCTCGGCGGTCGTCGTGGTCACAGGGATGACGGTTGTCGTCTCTTCTGTCCTCGAACCACACATGTTTAGGGCAAACAGAAAGAGTGATGCCAAACTCAGGAAAAACAGTCTTCTCATGGTCTTGCTCCTTTCAAGTATTGATCTGATCTATTTTGATGATGATAGGTCCTATCGATTATCCGAAAAATTGAGAAATGCATTCAGTCGTTCGGCAAGTGTGGCCAAACCACATTTATCGATCGTCTCATCGTTGCCGCTTGCGTAGGTGCAGATGATGTCCTTGGGGCCGTCTCTTTCGATTTGCAGACGCCTGCCACCTTTGTCGGTGAGGACCAAAAACCAATCGGTGTCGTCACTTAGCAAATCTTTGGCCAGGCGTTCAAGATCGGTTTTGTCGCACCTGACCGGTTTGTCAGAGAGGACCGAGAGGCCTATCTGCCGAGCTTCGCCGTAAACAAGCACCGTCGGCGGGATGCGCCTGCGTCCGGGAAAATAGGTTTCCGTTGCGGGGTTGGTCTTGCCGGTAACGGAAAAACCGATGAACCGTTCGCCCTGATATGTCAGATGACCGGCATCGCCATCATGAAAAGTCAAAGCATATTTGCGTTTGACTTTAAAGGTTATCCGGCGATTATCCTTCAGTCGGAATCGCGCGCGATAGTCGCTCACTCTCCCATGGGAGCCGGCCACGACGGTTTCCGATGTGAAATTTTCATTTACCTGCCTGTCTTCGCAATCGATGCCGATCAGAACGGCCGGTTCCGTCTTGACGGGAAGGCTGCGCATCTTGCGGCGTCTGCCGAGCATATAAGCGATGGCGTAGCCGGCGCCGCCAAGAGAAAACAAGATAACGACGATGACGATGATTTCCAGAGGGTCTATCACGCTGATTGCTCCTAGAATATGATACCTAGATTATACATCTTTGCCGCCCGGTAAACAATCGCATATTCCAAAAAACGCGCTCATTTCAACACATATCGGACATATCATGTCCGCTTTTGGGCGCCCGGTTGGGGATTGGGATTGAACTCGATGGATCGGCGAAGGGAAATCCCGCGAAAAAAATGTTTATTCATTGCGTGTTGCCGGCGGTAGCGCTATAATAAACACATATCGAACAAAAAGGAGACATTAGCAATGTCGAAAAGCGCTATCATTCTTGCCGTAGTGGGAGTACCTATCCTGGGTGTCATCATTCTTGGAATCGGTATGATCTTCGGCTACAACAATCTTGTCGACCTCGATGTTGACATCGACGGCAAATACGCCCAAATCGAAGTAAGGCTCCAGGAACGCCACGACAAGATTCCTCAGATCGTCGCCGCAGTCGACGGATTGCAGGAACATGCGGAATCAATCTATAATGCGATCACCAGCGCCAGAGCGGCCTATGCCAGCGCCAAAGAGGCCGGCGATATGGACGCGCTGATTGCAGCCGACGCATTGGAAGCGCTCGCGCTCACCGATCTTTTCGCCTTGATGGTCGCCGAGGACAATCCGAACATTTCCGCGACTTCCGCTTATCTCGGGTTGATCGACGAGATCTCGGCAACCGAGTCCGCTCTTGCGGTTGCCCGCCGCGACTACAACAACGCGGTCCAAGCCTACAATGCCTCCGTGCGGAGATTTCCCCGGATTTTGTACGCTTCGATGCTGGGCTTTGAAAAGGATCTTCCCTTTTGGAAAATGAACGACGGTGCCGATGAGGTTCCCGAGATCGATTTCTCCGAATAGGTAGAATGTATAAACTGGTTCGCTTGATCTTGTTTCTGGTCGTCGCCATCGCGATGGCCGTCTTTGCTTTTGGGAATGGTGGCAAGTACCCCCGTCCGACCCAGGCGTACTATGTCAACGATTTCGCGAATGTCTTGATGGCGGGGACCAGAGCGACGATCGTCGGCGAGGGTGAACGCCTCTACGAGATGACTCTTGATGAGCCGGAGGGCGGCGCGCAGATCGTCGTCGCGACGTTTGCGGTCACGTCCGTTTCCGAAATTGCCGACTACGACAAGACGGAACTCTTTCGCAAATGGCGGATCGGCAAGAACGACATGGGTGTGCTCGTGCTGTTGTTTTTCGTTGAGGAGACCGTCGGTGATGCTGCATCTCTTGATCTTGCCGAATGCCAGATCGAAGTCGGTTATCGCATGGAACAATACCTGACACCCGCAAAACTGGGACGGATGGTCGACGATTACCTGTTGAATGAGGATTGGGATTATCTGATCGACCTCGGGGTCGTCAATCTGCTTTACGAACTGCTGACCGAAATCTACGTTGGCGCCTATGGCTACTCCTCGTTCAACTACGACATGGAAGAATACGAGGAGTACCTGTTCAATTATGAGGGCGATTTCGACGATGATCCGGTATCGATGAACCTGGTCCTGTTTCTGCTTTCGCCCTTTTCCTCGCTTTGGGACAAGATCGGGGCGATCCTGACCTTGGTTTTGCTTGCCGGTTTCGGCGGGGGATCGCTTGTCGGCAACCGCGGCGGAGGCGGCTCGAGCGGCGGCATGGGAATCTTCCGCCGGCGTCGCTGATCCGAAATATCTGCCTGTTTTTTTGGAAATCGCATCTTGCGGTTTCCTTTTTTATGCAAAAACCGAGCCCAAAAGCTCGGTTCATGGAAAAGTTTATTGCTTGGATGCAAGCATCAGAACCTACCAAAGACAAACATGTAGAGGAGCAAAGCCGTGATCAGGCCCGTGTAGATCAGGGCGTCGCTTTGGATGATGCTGCGTTCGTAGCGGCGGTTGAAAACCTTGAGGGCGACGGTGAAGCGGTCGGTGAAACTCACGTTCTCATCATCGACAGAAAGTGTGCGCATTTCTTCCTGGTCGATCGGGCACTTGTCACCGTACATCAGCCGGCACATTTGTTTCATGAACACGTATCCGGGATAGAAAAACACATACTCCAGGCTCAGCCACTTGGGCAGTTTCAGGTGAAACCAGTGGAAACGGGTCCCAAGGAAAAACAGCGCGAAGCCACCTGAGACGACGATGCCGGCATTGCCCAGATCCTCCCAGGTGAAGAACCTCAGCGAGACGATATAGTGGTCGATGAAATAGGGATCGTAAGCCGTCTGGTTGAGAGCGGGAATGATGAAGTTGCCAAGCAGGAACCGGGGCGCCACGCCGACGAAGATGATGAACAGCCCCAACATCGCCATGGCGGCGTCAAGCGTCGTATATTCGCGTTTCAAGCGGGGATAGGGATTGTCCGTCCTGCGGATAAACACGTAATAGAAGAACTTGATGAATGAACAAGCCGTCCCGATGCTCACGATCATGAAGAGGATCTCGGCGAGGCGGAACGAGGGATGGCCGTATTCGAAAGCCTCGATGATGCCGTGATGCAGGATCGATTTGGAGATGAAGCCGTTGAAAAGCGGGATCCCGCTGATTCCCAGACAGGCGATCAGGCAGACCGTGGCTGTCAGCGGCAGTTTCTTCCACAAGCCGCCGAGCTTGTACATGTCGTATTCCTTGGTATGATAATAGACGACGCCCGCCACCATGAAGAGCAGGGTTTTGAAGAGCGCGTGGTTGATGATGTGATAGAGCGCCCCGGCATAACCCATGGCCCCGCGGTAACCGAGATACAGGGCGATCCCGACCCCCATGATGATATAACCCATCTGGCTGACCGAATGGTAGGCCAGCATCCGCTTCATGTGGCTTTGCTGGAGGGCGAGAAACACGCCCATCGCCATCGTGACGATGCCGAACCAGATGATGGCTGTCCCGATTGTTTGGGTTGTTAGCCATAGCGGATCCAAATAATCGGTAATCATCGTCTTGTCGGGAAAGAAATAACTCGTAGCCACCCGCAAGATCCCGAAAGCGCCGACTTTGATCATCACACCCGAAAGCAAGGCGCTCGCCGGCGTCGGGGCCACGGGATGTGCCCGGGGCAGCCAGAAGTGGACAGGCGCCATCCCGGCTTTGATGCCGAATCCGAGGACGAGCAACGCCATGATCCAGTAACGCAGGTTGCCGAGTTCGCCGAGTTTCGTGATCGCGCTCGCAAACTCCAGATCGCCCACGAAAAAGTAGAGCAGGAGCATCGCCGCGAGGATCAGAAAGCCGCCGATCAGACCCATGATCAGATAATTGTGGCCGGCGCGGTACGATTCGTCACTTTGGCCATGGACGACGAGCATGAACGAAGTGAACGTCATGATCTCGAAGAAGAGGAACATCGTCAAAAGGTCGCCGGCCATGATCGTGCCGAGCACCGCTGAGAATGTCAGGGCCATGAAGAAGAAGAATCTTGTGCAGTGTTTTTCCAGTTTCATGTATTCATGGGCGTAGACCATGACCAGAAACCAGACAACCACGGAGATGAACAAAACCGTATAGCCGAGCATATCCACCCGGAACCCCAGCCCGAGCCCCATGATGCCCGGCAGTTTCAGCACCAAACCCTCTGAGCTTGCCGCCGGATACATCAGGAAGACGACGACGATCGTGAGAAAGGTCAGCAAAATGACGACGCGATCCCTTTTGATGACCCGCTTCTGCCCAAACGCCATTTCCAAAAACGCGCCGATGAGCGGAATGGCGATCAAAACCAACGGCCAACCGGAAAAACGCATCAATTGGCGGAAAAACGCAATGAGAGCGCCGCTGGTCGCAAACCAATCGGCCAGACCGAAGGCGTTGGCGCGAAACAACAGGAAAATGACGATCATCAGGAACAAGATTCCGACCAGAATCGAGGATTGGGTCGTGATGATGTCCTTCAGCGTCCGTTTGTTTTCTTGACCATCAGCCATTCGTGGTTTCATGCTTCACCTCCTCAAGCCGGCAGGCCGAGCGTGGCGACGGCCTGTTCGATGATATCCAGGATCCAGTTGGGAAAAACGCCGAAGACGATGATGGCGAGCGCGAGGATGACGATCGCCGCGATCATCGGGCGCGGCACCTTCTCAAGATGCGGCCTGGCGGCATCTTCGGGAATCCGCTTCAAAAAAGCGGACACGAGGATCGGCAGATAATAGATGACGCCCAAGAGGCTGCTCAAGATGACGATGACGATCAAATAGCCCTGATTGTGGTCGAGAGCCGCAACACCCAGGGTGAGTTTGGAGATGAACCCGCTTGTGAGCGGCAGACCGATCATCGCCAGGGCGGCGATGCCGAAGACGCCCATCGACAGCGGCAGTTGCTGGCCAAGACCGGCAAAATCAGCGATTTTACGCCTTTTCGTCTGGAAGACGACGATGCCGACCGACAGGAACAAGGCGCTTTTCATCATGCCGTGGGAAAAGATGTGGAAGACTGAGGCCGCGAGCCCGAGCTCGGAGAACAACCCGATACCGAGGACGATATAGCCGACCTGCGCGATCGAGGAGTAGCCGAGCAAGCGTTTGATATCTTTTTGCGCGATCGCAAACAGCGACCCGAAAATCATCCCGAGACTGCCGATTGCGATCAGCGCTGCCGAGATGTTGAGATCGTCGAGAATCCTCAGACCGAAGACTTTGAAGAGAACCTTGATCATCACGAACAGGTAGATCTTGATGACGATCCCCGACAGGATCGCGGAGGAGGTGCTGGGAGCGCTCGCGTGGGCATCGGGCAGCCAAATGTGGAAAGGGAAGATGGCGGCCTTGATACCAAGACCGACGAGCATGAAGCCAAGCGCGATGATCACATTCGCCGAATACGCCGGCCACAAGGTAGAAAGCGCCTGCTGGAGCAGAGTGATGTTGGTGAAACCGGTGGCCATGTAGAGCAAAGCGACGCCAAAGAGAAACGACAGCGACCCGATCTCATTGAGCATCACGTAGCGGAACGCCGAGGTGTAGGTGTCTTTCTTCCGCTTGATCGAGATGATGCTGCAGGTGGTGATCGACATGATTTCCATGAAAACGTAGTTGTTGAAGAGATCGTTCGCATAGACCATCCCGAACAGGGAGAACATCAAGATGAAGAACAGGATGTAATAACGGGCATATTCGCGCTCTTCGATGCCTTCAGTGGCATCGCCCGTGGAATAGATGTAGATCACGAGCGCCAGTCCGAGGATGAAGAGGGAAATCAAGGCGGCGATCAGGTCGACTTCCAGTTCGATTCCGATCAGACGTTCATGGCCGCCCAAACGATAAAGGATCGGTCCTGAAGCCATGACATCGGTGAGGATGAAGACCGACGAGACCGTGACGAGCCCCAAGACGACGAAACCCAAGATCAGCGTCAGGCGGAAGGAAACCTTGCGCAGAAAGGGGATCGCCAGCGCGAGGACCAAGAACATGATCATGTTGATGATCGGCAGTTGGTCAATCATGGTATTCCTCTTCCTTGATCATCTCGGTGATCTCCTGTTGGTCGATGGTGCCGTAAGCCTCATGGATCCTGACAACCAGGCTGAGACTGTAAACGGTGATCGAGACCACGACGACGATCCCGGTCAAGATGAACACCGACGGCAACGGATTGACAAAAATCCCGGGTACGCTTCCGGGGATGAAGATTGGCGGCTCGCCGCCGGCGACATTGCCGATCGAGGTGAAGAACAAGAGCACCCCGGTGCCCATGATGTTGACGCCCAGCACCCGTTTGATGAGATTCCGGTGCGTCACGACCGTATGCAGGCCGATCAGAAACAGGGCGATGGCGCCGACATAATTGATGTTCTCCATGATCGACTCAATTATCTTCATGGATCTCACCTTCAATCAAAAGATGGAACAGGGAGTTCATCGTCGAAGCGACCTTGATGCCGATCGCGATCATCAACAGCGGGATCATGCCCGCCGACAGGATCGTTCCGGGTTCACCAAGCGGGAATCCCGTCTCGATATTGGCAAGGAAATTGCCGCCAAGCGCCAAGCCGACGATGCCGATGGCCACAAAGACCATCATGCCGCCGCTTTCGATGATCTCGGAAACGTTATGGGGAATCTTGCGCTTGGCCTTGTCGATGCCAAAAACCAGCGTCAGCAAGATCAGGCTGGTGCCGATCAGGGCGCCGCCGGAAAAACCGCCGCCGGGGGAGACGTGACCGTGAAGGATGATGAAGATGCCATAGAGCTGGATGAAGGGGATGATGATCCGCGTTATCGTCTTGACGATCTTATCTTCCATCGGCATCCTCCTGAGCGTCTTTTTTCCTGATCACGCGCAGCACGGAAGCGACGGCAACGATCGAAGTGAAGAGCACGAGCGTCTCCCCGAGCGTGTCGAAACCGCGGTAATCGGCGAGGATCGCCGCGACGATGTTCGTCGCACCGGTTTCGGAAACGGCGTTGTCGATGTAATGACCGATCGCCTCATTGTATGAGGGCGCATTGATCGTGGCTGCGGTCGGCATCTGTAAAACGCCGTAGACCAGAACCCCGAACAAGACCATGAAGAGAAATGCGAGCACATAGCGTTTCATTTCTCATACCTCCGCGTCCGGCTGATGACGGCCACAAACAGGATCGTGGTGATTCCGGCCCCCACGGCCGCCTCGGTCAAGGCGACGTCCGGTGATTTGAGCAACAGCCAAAGCACGCTCATCATCAGCGAGTAGGCGGAAAAGATGATCACCGCGGAGAGCAGATCCCTGGTCCGGGCGACAGCGATCGCGCAAACGATCAGAAAGACGATGATGATCACGTTGACAATACCCATCAGGCGCCATCCTCCTCTTCGGTTTCGGTCTTAAGCCGCTGATAAGCGCTTTTGGCGATATAATGCGCCGCCGTCGGGTTGGTCAGCCAGATGAACACGAGGATGACCAAAATGACCAACGAGGTGAACGTGAGTCCTTGCCAAAACACGAGGCCGAGATAAATCAGGCCCGCTCCCATCGTGTCGCACTTGGTGGTCGCGTGCAAGCGGCAGAAAACATCGGGCATGCGGATCAGCCCGATCACGCCCACCAAGATGAAGAATGATCCGGAAACGACGAAAATGATCGCCAAGATGTCAAGAGCGATGCGCATGTTATTTCAACTTTCCTTTCATCAGATAACGACTGACGCCGATTGTGGCGATAAAGCCGATCAGGGCGTAGACGAGGGAAACGCTGACATACTGTTCCTGGGCGGTCACCAGGGCGATCATCACGATGATCGTCGCGACTTTCGTCGTGATCATGTTGATGGCGACCATCCGATCGGCGGCGGTCGGGCCGATCAATGCCCGCATTAGACCGACAAATGTCATGAGCAGAATCAGGATCGTGCAGACGATCACAACATTGGCAACCATCACTCGGCCTCCAGTAGGACAAACGCCCGTTCAAGACTGCTGTTTTCCAGTGAGCTGACGCTGTTCGTTTCCAATCCGTGGACAAGGATCTCCTGATCATCAAGATCCACGGTGAGCGTTCCCGGCGTCAGGGTGATCGCATTGGCGTAAAGCGCCTGATTGAGGTCTTTTCGCAAGGGGTTCCTGATTTTCCGGAATCCCGGTTGGATTTTCATTCGTGGGGAAAGCACGATCGCCGCCACGTGAAAGTTGGCCTTGACGATGGCCACCACCAAAACGACTGCCAAACGGAAAAAACGGCCGATGAGGCGAAAGGTCAGTTTGCTGGTTTCCTGATGGTTGAACACCAGGTCATAATTGAACCACACGACAAGAAACGAGGCCAAGGTGCCGATCAAGGCTTGGACAAGCGTCAAATCGGCGCCCAAAATCAACCAAAACAAGAGCAGAAAGCCAAATAGCGAGACAGCGCTGTACTTTTTCTTCATCGCACACAGCCTTTCCGATACGATCTCCTAAAAGATATATGACTATTATAGCACAAGGACCGCCCGGCAAAAACCCTTGAAATGAAATTGCCGGCACCACATTAAATCCCTTGCGGTGCCAACATCGCGCTTCCCGGGGGAAGCCGTGGCGGCCGGTGCAAGAAACATGAAAAAAGGATTTCGCAAAAAAGCGAAATCGGCTTTGCGATTAAGGGGTTTTTCTGGTTATATTAAAAGATTACGGCTGCATTGTTTGGGTGAAGGCCAAGGAAAAGACAACCTTCCCGCCTTGAAGCAGCGTGCGTTGGGCTTCGGTTTCGGGCATCCTCAGGCTGACATGGAGCGTGACAAGCAAGTGTCCGGCATCGATTTCATCCGTCTCGAATCGGAAGATGACCAGACCATCCCCATCCGGGATTCTGATGCCATCCTTGATGATGGCTACTGCTTCCGGATGAACTTCCAGTGTGTGTCCCGGTTGGATCTCGACCTGATAGACATAAACGATTTCCGTCACGTCGTCTTTGCCCCGGAGGGCGCCTTCGGGTATCAGCCGCGCTCCCTCGCTTTGCAAGGCAAGCTCGCTGATGATGACCGTTTCATTGTCGCCTGAGTTCTGCAACTTGATGATATCCTGTTGGTTTTCCCAATACGAGTAAGCTGTTTCGGTGCCAAAAAAAACAAAACAGAAACCGAAAAGCAACATGAAGAGTGTTCTCATGCTTTTCACCTCGATGAATGTCTAGAAAGGCAGCTGGCTATCTCTGTCGAGACCCTATAGTTTTCCGTCGCCGGATCGCTCCGGGTTTGGCTTTATCAAACCAAGCATTCATCCGGGAAGTGCAGGCACACAATTCACCGCATGGCTTTGTTTTGATAATGTTACAATATCACGAATCCAAAAATATGGCAATAGAGCCGCGTATTTTTTTGATTTCTGCAATGGACACAAAAAAAAGACCTTTTTAGGTCTCTTTGTGTCGGGCTTAGTCGTTGTTGATCTGGAAATCGTCGATCACCATGCGGGAACGGGTGGAACTGCCGCCGTTGCCTTGGACGCCGCCGCTGAAACTGATCCGCACGTAGTAACCGGATGCGGGCATATTGTTTTTCTGCGTCGTCGTCAGGACGAATTCATAGAACGGGAACGCATGGCTGGCGGGTGCGGACGCATTGAAGACCTCGATGGCCGTCGGCGGTGCTTGCAGCGTCTGGGCGGTGCCGACATTCACGAACGAGCCTTCAATGCCGGTCGCACTGATTTGGACGACGAACTGGCGGTTGACAAGTCTTTCAGCGGAGTTGATCTTCAAGCCGCGGAGCGCATAGAAGGAGATCGAGTCCAGATTCGCGACCGGGTTCATCGTCGTCATCACGACCTGGTTGTCAAGCCGCAGGCCGTAGGCGTTGCCGGTGACGGAATTCTTGATGTCATAGGCGGTGAAAAAACTGTATTCCGGGTAAGGAAGCGGACTGGCAATATCCGAAGGCATCACCTGATGGATCGGTTGGGAGGATGTGTTCAGGCTGCGGTCAAGCTGCCTGACGAAGCCGAGCGAGGTGTTGCCCGAGGTGTAGACCGCATCCCCACGGATCTGCCATGCCTGATTGGCGAATTCGACGCCGGAAATCGTGTATCCGGTGCCAGAATAGGTGCTGCCGCCGTTGGTGGTTTTGCTGGCGGCGTTCATGATCTGCGAAAACGTCGTGTTGGCATAAAGATCGGTCAGCGTGTCAACACCGAAGAGCGTGAAAAATCCGGAAGCCAACCGATCATCGAAATTTGCGAAGGGTACACCCGGAAAATCCCAGAAGCCAAGGGAAACCGCAAGGGGACGATCCTGGTCCAGATCGTCAAAATGGCTGTATCCCAGCATCGTCGTGCCGGAGATTCCGATCAGCGCAAAGATGAATAATGCCAATAGTTTTTTGATGCCCGCCATGTCCCTCACCTCCTTTGATTTCCTTGTTTGGGGTTAGGCTTTCTTTTTGTCTTTGAACAGGATTTTAAACAGGTAATAGATTATGACGATGTCCACGATGATGATGATCCGGCCGATGAGCGATTGGGCGAAGAGGAGCAGCCGGCCAATGTTGCTGATCGTCAGGACATGGATGCCGATGATGTCTTCGTCAGTCAGCTCCCAGTCGTCCAGGCGTTCGGAAACATGTGGTTTGGTTTGGTAAGTCCTGACGCCCTCGTCGTCTTCAACGACACTTGCGAGATAATGCACCACGACCCGTTCTTCCCCGCTGTCGTCGATCACCGCCCTGAAGGCGATGATGTCGCCCTCAACGAGATCGTCCAGCAAGACGCTGTTGTCGATGATGACCACGTCGCCGGGGTCGATGACGGGAGTCATGCTGCCGGTGGCGATCACGTAATGCTCATGTTTGGCAAAGAAGGGGACATAATTGAGGATGACATAGCCGATGCCGTAGATGATGCCGACGATGAGGAAAAACCTGAGCCCCTCCAGGAGCGATTTGCCAAACTTCGTTTTCAGAATTGTTTTGGACATTGGGGCTCGCTCCTTTCATTGGGGTTCAGTCTGTTTTCTCGCTGGCGGTGAAGGTAAAAGTCAAGTTGATGCGCTTGCCTTGGATCGCCAGATACTCCGCTTGGGTGGTTGGGTGATTGAGGCGGATCCTGAAGGTGATGACGGCGGTGTGATATTCCGCTTCCGCTTCCTTCTGAAAACTTGTCGTCAACTGGTTTTCGCCTTCGACTTGCCGGTTCTCATCGATCACCGTGACGGTGAACATGTGTGTAAGCGTCGCGTCTTCGCCCACCAGCAGTCTGTTGATCTTCGCGGTGAGCATGCCGTCCTTGTTGAGCCTTACGGTGTAGGTGTAGATGAACTCTTCGATGTCGTTTGCGCCTTTGAAAGCGCCATAGGGAATGAGTTTCTGGTTGGGTCCGGGATTGAGGGTTTCGGAAACCTGGATGACAGCGCCGACGCCGATATCGATGATCGGATCGTCAACGACCTGATTTGCCTTGTCCCACAGCGAATAGCCGATCCCGAAGTTGATCGAGACGAAACCGAGCAGTATCAACACCAACAGCCGTTTGCTCTTGAAGTGGAAAATCGAGGATGTAATGCTATTCAGTTCTTCCATAAGGCCCTCCGGGAGCAGGCCGGGCCGGGTTGGTTGTCAACGGGCCCGGCTCCGGTTTTCATGTTGTCGTACTGGCTGTTTTTTTGGGATTACTGAAGGGGTGATTCGGGAGCTTCAGAACTCGAAGTGTTCTCAACCTCGAAACCGATCGAGAAAGTCGGCAACTGGCCGGCGACAGCCGCATAATGGCTGGCGAATTCCGCATTCGGATGGGCGATGAGCGTCAGGGTGACGGTGACAGTTACTTCGTTGTTTTCATCGGTGAAAACATTCTCCAGAACCCAGGCGCCGTCGGCTTCGGTCGTGCCGTTGATATCGATGGTCACGACGGATTCAACGTTGTTGAAACCATAGGTGTAGGTGCCGAGGACGAAATCCGTGATCTCAACGTTCAAATTGGCGGTCATGCCTTCTGTGAGAGGCTCTTCGAGGCTGAGTACGTATTCAAAGACATAAGCCGTGGTATAGTCCGCCTCATAAGCGGCATAGAACGAACCGGCGGGAACAAGCGCACGGGTGTCCTGAAGTTCGCTGTCGACCTGGAGTCTGACACCATAACCGATTTCGAACGTTTCGTCTCTGTCTGCCCGTAGACTATCCCACCAGGCAAAAGCGACAACTGTGGAACCAACTAACAATGCTGCCAAAGCGATTAATGCAAATACTTTTTTCATGATTTTTTCTCCTTATATTTTTCTATGTTTTTTTTGTTTTTTTTAGTTACTGCGATGCTGAGAAGGTCAGGGTGAAGGTGATATCCTGGTTGATGATTTCCAGATAGACTTCTTCAGTGTCTGGTTGCGCAAGCGTGATTGTTACGGTGACGAGGACATCAGCGTTGTTGACGGTGGCTGCCGCTTGGGCGATGTCGATCGTGACCAACGCTTCGTGCTCGGAGCTGCCGCCGATTTGGATGTTGCTGGCGGATACTGTCAGATCAAGGGCGGTGAGAACTTCAAGGTCGAGTTTGACGTTGTAGGTCAGGACAACTTCGGTAACGTCATTTGCCTTTAAAACGACGCCGGCCGGAACGAGGACTTTCCCTTCTGGAGCGGTGGCTACAGCTGCGACTTGCAGGGTGACACCTTGTCCGATGGTGATGACTTCCTCACGGTTTGCGGAAAGGTTGTCCCACCAGGCGAATGCCAGGGCGCTTCCGCCCAATACCAGAGCCAATGCGATTACTGCCAGAAATTTCTTAAACATGATTAACACTCCTTTAGATGGTTTTTTTGACAAAAAAAGCTAAAGTCGATTTTCAAATGGCAGCTGGCTATCTCCATCGGAGACCCTGTAGTTTTCTGTCATCGAATCACTTCGATTTTAGCTTTGTCATTCTATTTATTTTTTTCGTCGGCTAAATTATATTATAGCTTGAAAGGGATGTCAAAAGATTTGCTCACGTTTTTTCTCATGAACTTGAAAATGGTTAAAAAGGGCTCATTTCTCACGCCCTCGGCCGATGAATGTTTATTCATTGTTGTAAGCTTGCGCGCTCTTTTTTCGTGGTTTTGTCGCCAAATGGTTACCTGGAAAACGCTTAGTTGCAGGTCCCCGCGAAAATCCGCTTGTCGCAGATGCATTCCGCGTCCATCGACAACAGCTCGATGTCGGGAGTGATGAATCCCGGCTTGATCGGCTCATCAAGCAGCAGGGAGGACGACAAGTATTTCTTGGAATCGTCGCTGAAGACGGTCACGACGGTGAAATCGCCGCCGAACTGGTTTTGGACCATGACGGCGCCGAGGAAATTGGCGCCGCTGGAGACGCCCACACCGAGTCCGAGCTTCTTGGCCAGCATTTGCGTCATCAGGATCGCATCCCCATCGTCAATGACGATGATGTCGTCCAGTTCTTCCGGTTTGACGATCTGCGGGATGAACCCGTCGCCGATTCCCTGGATTCGGTGTTTGCCACCAGGGTCGCCCGTCTTCATGATGGCCGCCTGCGCCGGTTCGAGCGGAAAGATCTTCACATGCGGATGTTTCTTCTTCAGACGCTTCCTGACGCCCATGATCGTGCCGCCGGTGCCGACACCGGCCACGAAGCCGTCAGGGCGGATCTGCAATTTGTCAAGTTGTGTGCAGATCTCGAGTCCGGTCGTCATGAAATGCGCCTCGACATTGTAGGGATTGAAGAACTGCTGCGGGCGAAAGCCGCCGATGGTGCGGGCGAACTCGTCGGCCAGGGCGACACACCCGGCGAAACCGCCTTCCTCCATGGTGACCTCATGCAGGATCGCGCCGTACTTGCGGATCATCTGCTTTCGTTCGTTCGACATCCACTCGGGCATGAAGATGTGCACGGGATGCCCATACATCGCCCCGAGGGCCGAAAACGCGATTCCGGTGTTGCCACTGGTGGCCTCGATGATCGGCATGCCCCGATGCAACGTGCCGTCCTTGTAGGATTCCTCAATGATATATTTGGCCATCCGGTCCTTGATCGACCCCGTCAGGTTGTAATATTCCGCCTTGGCATAAAGCCGGCGCGGTTCTTTTTTGTAAAGATAATCGATGATGAGCAATGGCGTGTTGCCGATCATGTTGTGCATAAGGCCACCCTTTCAATTATGGGAATTATCGTGTTTTTGGTGATTCGGTCATGATATGGCGTTGTTGCTGTTGGGTGATGTACGCCTCTCACATCGGTTTCAGGTTTTGCTCGAGCCGGGAGATGATGCGTTCAAGGCGGCGTTTTCGACCAGCCTCTGTTTTGGCGTCCAGAAACATCATCGTGTAGGTCCGCTGAACCGACAACGACATCTTGAGAAGATTCTCGCGCGCAAGCTGTGAGTTTGAAAGCGCATCGATCAGGATCTGTGTCTGTTCGGGATCGTAAGGCGGCAGGGCGGCCGGGTTGTCCCAGGCGCCGTTGGCCTTGGCTTCCGCGATCTTATCCCGTCCCGCTTCCATCAGTCTGCCCAGATCGGAAGAGCACACGTCTGAACTCCAGTCACCGAATACGAT
>CALGNF010000176.1 GCA_937958685.1 uncultured Caryophanales bacterium | reverse complement strand
CCGAGATCTACACTCTTTCCCTACACGACGCTCTTCCGATCTCGATAACCCCATATGATACCCTTGCCAAGGCCCGGGATATCGGCCACGAGGCCGGATTAGAACATATCTATCTTGGCAATGTCTAACAACCGCGATAGGAGGCATCCATGAGTATCGTATCCGCTTATGCCGTGCCGCATCCGCCCCTGATCATCCCTGAAGTCGGCGGTGGCGAGCAGCGAAAGATCCAAAAGACGATCAATGCCTATAACGAGATTGCCCGAAGGATCGCCCTCGATAAACCCGAGACGATCGTCGTGGCGACCCCGCATGCGATCATGTATTCCAATTATAACCATCTCTCTCCCGGAGATCGGGCGCAAGGCGACTTCGGCCGCTTTGGCCGCCCGGATGTGCGTTTTCAAGTCGCCTACGATGGCGACCTGGCGAAGATGATCGCAGCCATCGCCGCCGAGAGAATGGTGAGCGCTGGACTGGAAGGGGAGAAGGATAAGGCGCTCGACCACGGAACCATGGTTCCGCTACATTTCGTGAATGCCTATCTGAGCGATTATAAGATCGTTCGCATCTCTTTGTCCGGGCTATCACCGCTTGCCCACTATGAACTCGGAAAAGCGATTACTGAAGCTTCCAACCGTTTGAACAAAAAGACGGTGTTTCTCGCCAGCGGCGACCTTTCGCATAAATTGAAGGCCGACGGCCCCTACGGTTTTGCCTCTGAAGGACCGGCTTTCGACGCGATGGTCACCGAGTCGCTGGCCAGTGGCGACTTTTCGCGCCTGCTACACTTTGACGAGGGTTTTTGCGACCTGGCGGCCGAATGCGGCCTGCGCTCCTTCATCATGATGGCGGGAGCACTGGATGGTAAAGCCGTCAAACCGGAATTGCTCGCCTATGAAGGACCATTCGGCGTCGGTTACGCTGTCGCTGCTTTTGCGGTGCTTGCCGATGATCCCGACCGTCGCTTTGGCGAGCGTTTTCGCGAGCACGAGGCGAAGCGGCTGGCTGCCGTGAAGACGGCGGAAGACGCTTATGTGAAACTCGCACGCGCTTCGCTGGAACATTATTTCCGTCATCGAAGACATATGGAGAAGCCAAAGGACTTGGCGCCCGAACTCCTCCATGACCGCGCGGGAGTTTTCGTGTCGCTCAAGATCGACGGGCGGCTGCGGGGTTGCATCGGGACGATCGAAGCCACAACGGCCTCGCTGGCCGATGAAATTATCCAAAACGCCGTCAGCGCCGGATTTCGCGATCCGCGCTTCGATCCCGTCGGCGCTGACGAACTTGACAGGCTCGTCTACAGCGTCGACGTCCTGACCACTCCCGAGCCCATCGAATCGACAGCCCAGCTCGATCCGAAAAGATATGGCCTGATCGTCAAGCACCGGGGACGCAGTGGATTGCTCCTTCCCGACCTTGATGGCATCGAGACTCCGGAAGACCAACTCCGGATTGCTTTGCGAAAGGGCAATATCTCCCCCGAGGACGACTATGCACGGGAGCGATTCCAGGTCATCAGGCATCATTGAAACAATGACTTCTGATTGCATTTTTCCATCCTTGTAGTGTAGAATAAGGCAAAGAGACATGAAAATCAAACTGGCAACCGAGGTTCCCTATGACACTTGACTCCTTGAAACAAAAGCAATTGTACATCTTTGATCTTGACGGCACGATTTACCTTGACGGCAAATTGTTTCCCAAAAGTCTCGAGTTGCTAAAAAAGATTCGAGATCTTCAAGGAGATTATGTTTTTTTCACCAACAATTCATCGATTTCCACCCAAGCCTACGTCGAAAAGATCAGCCGACTGGGCATTCCTTGCGAGCGAAAGCATGTCGCGACCTCCACGGAGGCGACAATCCACCATCTTCATGAGCATTATCCCGGAAAGTTGTTCTACGTGATGGGGACAGCCTCGATGAAGAACGAGTTGCGCCAGGCGGGAATCAAAGTCACCGACACCTATTCGGAGACGGTTGATGGTGTCCTCATCGCCTACGACACCGAACTGACATATCAAAAACTGATCGATGTCACCAAACTGCTCAACCAGGGGAAACCCTATCTCGCCACCAATCCCGACCGGGTCTGTCCCGTGGCCTACGGTTTCGTTCCCGACTGTGGCGCATTTGCGGTCATGCTCGAATTTGCGACCGGACGCACCCCGAGATTTCTCGGAAAACCGGACCCGGCGATCATCGAGATGATTTTGGCGAGAACCGGTCGCGCGAAAAAACAAGCGGTGTTGGTCGGCGACCGCCTCTATACCGACATCTTATGCGGCATCAACGCCGGGATCGACACCATCCTCGTGCTCAGCGGGGAAACCAAAGCCGACGACTTGAAACAATCGGCGCACGCACCGTCAATGGTCGTCGGGGATGTCGCCGAAATGCTGATGATGCTTGAAGGCGATTGATTATCGATTGAGGCGACCTCGAAGTGTCGCCGTTTTCTTGCTGTGTTGATGATTGATGGTTGATGATGAAAGTTGTCGACGGCGGCACAAAACCGCCGAATATGTGGTATAATTCATGAAGGGATGATTTGTTCATGCTGATTATCCGCAACGCGCTTCCTGAAGATCTTGAGGGCAAGGCGTACGTTCATTACCATGCCTGGAACGAGACATACACCGGGCTGATTGCCCAAGAGTACCTTGACTTTCGATCACTTGAGCGGACTCTCGCAAGTGCAAAAGCGCATCCGGAAAACACGCTTGTGGCGCTCATGGACCATCGGGTTGTGGGGTTCGCTTCTTACAATAAGTGCCGCGACTTCGATTGTCCTGATGCCGGCGAGATCAGTGCCATCTATGTGCTGAGGGATTACCAGGGACAAGGCATCGGGAAACGTCTGCTTTTAGAGTGCGAACGACGGCTGGAAGGTCATCAGGAAGTTGTCATCTGGGTGCTAAGGGAGAACCAAAACGCCATCGACTTCTATGAACACCTTGGATTTGTCCAGGATGGACATACGAAAGCGGTCGGTTTGGCAAACATCACGACCATCACGGAAATCAGGATGATCAGAAAACAAGCTTGATTATTGGAGGCTGACATGCAGAATTTTGTTCATGGTATCAAACGCTTGGTTCGCGACTGCCCGATCAGTGCGGGTTTGTTGCTCGTGAATATCGCCTTGTTTCTTCTCAGCGTCGCTACGGGGGGTTTTGACATCATCAATCTGACCCGTCTGGGAGCGCTTGTTCCGCAAGCGGTGATCGAGGATCAGGAGTATTTCCGGATTTTGACCTCGATGTTCCTCCACGGCGGCTTTTTCCATTTCGGCCTCAATATGTTGGCGCTATATATTCTGGGAACTTTGATGGAGCGTCTGCTGGGGCCGATCAAATATTTCTTACTCTATATGCTATCAGGTCTCTTCGGCGGGATTCTCATCACCCTGCTTGCGGGACAGGGGGAAGGCTTCCTCGCCCAGTTTTTTGGCGATCCCACGGATGTCACGATCGGTGCCAGTGGTGCTCTCTATGGGATCATGGCTGCGCTCTTCTTCATCACCTTCAAGAAGAAAGCCTGGTTCAATCCGCGGTCCGTCCGGTCGATCAGAACTTTGGTGATCATCAATTTCGCCCTGACCTTCACTTTTCCAAGCATCAGCGTCTTGGGTCATGTCGGCGGTTTTCTGATCGGCTTCATCCTCAGTTTCTTTCTGGTTCCGGACATTCCCTATTTTCGCAAACAACAGTACCGGCAGTTCTACGAGCAGGATATTCCCGACGATGGCGAACCACCGATTTCTTGAGACAGCATCCGCCATGATCGCTCGCAGATCTTGCTGATCATTGATGGGCAAAGTTATAGCCGGCCAAATCTCTGGCCGGCTCTTTTTTTAAGCATTAGGAGGTTAGGTTCTGGGTTGCGCATTTCGCGCATCTCTCCGGGAGTTGCGACGTTCAGTTTGTCTGGCTTTGCGTTCGAGATCGATGTAGATTTTCTCGATTGCCAGATCCAGGTTGCTTTCATCTTTGAGAAAAGCGACCGAGAGCTTGACGATTTTCTCCTCGAACAGGATCAGACTCAGGTACAGAAGCATGATGATCAGGGTCACGAAGAACCACAGTTCGAACATCCCGCTCCTGCCGAAGAGGATGAGCATCAGCAACCCGCCGCCCCAGATCACCCCTAGCCATATCCTGAGCACCAACCGCAGGCGCGGGTTGTTCTTGGTCACCCAGATCGTGAAGGGATTGACGGATAGGAAGATGAAAAGCGCGTATACCACCGAGGTCGCAGTGTGCAGCAGATGCCAAAAAGGATAGGTGTCCTTGAGGGCGGGGATCAGGGCGGTTGCCACCAGAAAGATGGTGCCGATGCCGGCGAACCAGTATAACGGTTTGCGATGGTAATGCTCCAAGTTGAACAGCGCGAGCATGCTGAATTGGATCGCCAAACCGGAGATGATCGATCAGACGATGAAAAACAGGCGGTAATCGAAGAAATTGCCGATATTGCTCAAGGTGAATTCGAATGGGTTCTCCAGGGTGCCATAGACGATCGTCAGCAACAGCGAGGCCAACAATAGGCTCATGATGGAAATCCGCAGCCGCCGTTGCTTGGTCAGGTCGCGCTGGTTGTCGTAGAGGTTATTGGCCAGCAGTTCAGCCTTGATTTCCTTGGGGTCAATCCGATACATGGACACCGTGTCTCCTTTGTCGGTTTTGGCAGTTGAAACGGAAGTCATCCTCGATCCGCGCGGTTCACTACCTACATCTCCGTCATTGCAGTACCGTTCATAAATATATCATGTGATGGCCCTGTTGGGAAGATGGTATTGCAGAGAAATAGGAAATGAATTTCCCTGTCCAAAAAATCGATTATTTGCTGGCGAGAGGTTTACATGAGCTTTCTATCTAGTGTATAATAATATCAGTAATATAAATAAGGGGGTTAAGAAATGAAAAAAGTCTTATTGGCAGTCGTGTTAGTTTTGGCCAGCGTTTTCACCTTTGCTGCTTGTGCAGGCGGCAATTATGAGATCGCCATGGTCACCGATGCTGGCGGCATCGATGACAAATCGTTCAACCAGAGCACCTGGGAAGGCATCGTTGAATACGCAGAAGCAAACAGCAAGACGTTCAAATATTACAAACCAAGAGAAGTATCTGACAAAGCCTACCTAAGATCAATCAGGGCTGCGGTCAGAGGTGGCGCGCAAATAGTCATTACCCCGGGATACTTGTTTGAGACGGCTATCTATCAGGCACAAGAACTTTATCCCGATGTGAAATTCGTTCTGATCGATGGCGAACCACATACTCCGGACTATCAGACATACGAAACCAAGGCTAATACGTTATGTGTGATGTTCGACGAACACGAGGTTGGATTCTTGGCAGGATACGTAGCGGTCAAGAGTGGTAAGTTCACCCAACTCGGCTTCTTCGGTGGCATGAGCGTTCCGGCAGTGCAGAGATTCGGTATCGGCTATATCGCTGGGGCTTATTATGCCGCTGACGAGATGGATATCACAATCACCTTCAACGCCGATCATTATGAGTACCTCGGCTCTTTCGCGCCCACTCCCGAAGCACAAACCAAAGCCACAACTTGGTACAATGCCGGAGTGCAAGTGATTTTCGCCGCCGCTGGTGGTGCTGGATCATCGGCGATGTCCGCTGCGGATGAGCAAACGGGCAAGCATGTCATCGGTGTCGATGCTGACCAATCAGGCGATTCACAGTCGGTAATCACTTCCGCCCTCAAAGGCGTTGGCGAAGCGGCCCAAGCTGCGCTAGCAGATTTTTATGGCGGAACCTGGGTTGGCGGCAGAACCATATCTCTCGGGGCTGCTGAAGGTGGCGTAGGCCTCCCCTCCGATTTTTCCAGATTTGGCGATCTAGCCGACGAAGCTGAGGATGCCTATAATACAATCCTCCCACTTATTGTCGATGGTACAATCAACGTTCCGACAAATGACAAAGCCAGCCTGGGCGCTTTTCTAACTTCACTTGGCGTCAGCAATGCCGCCCTAGTGGAAAAAGCCGAACCCGCTGAAGAAACGGAATAACCCCACGAAGACGACTCTTGAATAACTGAAGGAAGGATTTGCACCAATCCTTCCTTCTTTCAAGAGAGTCCACGAAAAGGCGAGGTGAATCCATGGAATATATCATTGAAATGCTCAACATCCACAAATATTTCGGAACCCTGAGAGCCAATCACGATATCACTTTTCAACTCAAAAAGGGCGAGGTTCACGCCCTTGTGGGTGAAAACGGTGCCGGGAAAAGTACGTTGATGTCGATACTGTTCGGGCTTTATCATGCCGAGGCCGGTGAAATCCGCTATTTTGGCAATCCAGTGACCATCAAAAATCCCAACGATGCAAACAACCTCAAAATCGGCATGGTCCATCAACACTTCAAGCTTGTTGATGTTTTTACCGTGACCGAAAACATCATTTTGGGGATGGAAGAAACAAAACATGGATTTTTAACCAGTGAAAATTCTCGCAAAAAGATAATCGACTTGCGCGAAAAATATAAGCTCTTCGTTGACCCCGACGCTTATATCAAGGATATCAGCGTGGGGATGCAACAGCGCGTGGAGATTCTGAAAATGCTCTACCGCGATGCGGATATCCTGATTTTCGATGAACCAACCGCCGTGCTCACACCTCAGGAAATCGACGAATTGATGAACACGCTGCGCAATTTCAAGGCTGATGGGAAATCGATCGTCATCATCACCCACAAACTGGCCGAGGTGATGGCTGTTGCTGACAGGTGTACCGTTCTCCGGAAAGGCGAATGCATCGGTACGGTAAACGTCAAAGATGTCACGATTGAAACCCTGGCTGAGATGATGGTTGGCCGCAAAGTGAGTTTTGATATCGATAAGAAACCGGCGAAGGTCGGCGAGGAAGTTTTCCGGTCGGAAAGCCTGTCCCATTACAATCATTTGAATAAGAAGCACGATCTCAAGGATGTGAGTTTCTCGGTTAGACAGGGCGAAATCGTCGGCATTGCCGGGATTGAAGGCAATGGCCAGACGGAACTCGTCGGCGTCATATCCGGATTGAAGAATCCTAGTGGCGGCCATCTCTATTATCGGGGGAAGGACATCACCAAGGAGTCGATCCGGAACAAGTTGATGATGGGCATCGGCCATATTCCCGAGGACAGGCACAAACACGGACTGGTTCTTGATTATTCGCTTGCCGAAAATCTGATTCTCCAGTCATACCACCGACCCCAATTTCAAAAACATGGATTTTTGCGGAAAGCGGAAATCTACAATCATGCCGACCAGCTGATCAAAGCCTTTGATATCCGTTCAGCAAGCGGGGCATACTCCCTTACGCGCTCGATGTCAGGGGGCAACCAGCAAAAAGCGATCATTGCCAGAGAGATTTCCCGCGAACCCGAGTTTTTGATCGCCATGCAGCCGACCAGGGGTTTGGATATCGGTGCCATCGAATACATCCATGGTAAACTTCTCGAGGAGCGTGGCAACGGCAAAGCTGTTCTCTTGGTGTCCTTGGAGTTGGACGAGATCATGAACCTGTCCGACAGAATCCTCGTGATTTATGAAGGCGAACTTGTTGCTGAACTTGATCCCAAGAAAACCTCGTTCCATGAAATCGGACTTTACATGTCCGGTTCCAAGAAGAAGGTGATCGCCCATGAAAGTTAAAGCCTTGCTGAAGACTGTCGGGGACTGGGTTCGGCGCGTGTTTTCCATAAAAAGACTGGCTCCCGCGACGCCAAGTTTCATCGCCATCGGTTTTGGCATCGGTTTTGGTATCCTAACGATGTTCATCATCTGGCTTCTATCCGTTATTGGTGTTTTGAAGTCATATAACGATCCCGAGTTCTTCTATGGCGTCAGTCTCTTGCTGGCCGGCGGCTTCAATGAGGGACTGGAAAGTTTTGGTACATGCTCTACAGCTCGGCGCCACTGATTCTCGCCGGCTTGGCGGTAGCCTTCGCGTTCCGGACCGGTTTGTTCAACATCGGTGTCCCCGGACAGATGATCATGGGCTCGCTGGCGGCTGTTTATGTTGGCATCAAAATGACGATGCCGGCGCCTTTCCACTGGATGTTTGCGATCTTGGCCGGCATGCTTGCGGCCGGGATCTGGGGCATGATTGTCGGATTGTTGAAAGCGCTGCTCAATGTCCATGAGGTCGTCGCCTCGATCATGATGAATTATGTGGCGATGTACACCGCTTTTATCATTATCAAGGGCAATCGTCTGCTTGATGGCAATACCGGTCATACTCTTTCTGTTGCCAGAACGGCCTTGTTGCCGCATCGTGAACTCGCGATCGTCGGTTATTACGATCTGGATATCGGCATTTTGATCGCGATTCTGGCTGTGATCGTCATCTTCATCATCCTCAACAAGACAACGCTCGGTTATCAGCTCAAGGCCGTTGGTTTCAACAAGGAAGCCAGCAGATATGCCGGCATGAATACCAAGCGCAACATAATCATCTCGATGGCGATTTCCGGCATTCTCGCCGGCATCGCCGGGGCCGTCTTCGTGCTCATCCCCGGCAAGTTTGTCTGGGTCACGAAGGACATGATGTCTGCCGAGTTGATGTCTGTTGGATTTGATGGAATCTCGGTTGCGCTTTTGGGATTGACCCAACCCGTCGGGGTGCTGTTCGCCGGCCTCTTCTTGGCCTATATCCGCCAAGGCGGCTATTACATGGAGATGGCGAATTACATGAAAGAAATGGCAGATGTCATCACCGCGGTCATCATCTACTTCAGCGCCCTTTCCACGGTTCTCTATCAATTCGTCAAAAACCGCAAAGAAAAGCAAAGAAAACTCAAAGCGGAAAAAATCTTCGAAAAGCAAGCTTTGGCTTCTGCGGGGGGTGAGAAGTCATGATCTTCGCATACACGATCTATGATTTGCTTAACTCCACGTTCACGACGATGATTCCTTTGCTTGTCGTTGCCGTCGGGGCGATGATCTGCGAACGCAGCGGCGTAACAAACATTGCCCTTGAGGGAATCATGATCATGGGAGCGTTCGTATCGATATGGGTGCTCTCGATTGTTGAGCCACAGACAAATCTTGAAGCTTTGGCGATGAGCAATTGGCACAAGACCGGTTTACTGGTGATGGGGATGCTGGTCGGAGGTCTCACCGGCCTGTTGTTCTCGTGGCTGCATGCTTACGCTTCGATATCGATGAAGGCCAACCAAACGATTTCGGCCACGGCGCTGAACCTAATTGCGCCGGCGTTGGCCTTCTATATCGCCCGCACCGTCATCGGCGGCAAGCAGATCTTCTTCCGCACCGTCTTCAAGATGCAGACTGTTGGTTTCTTGGCGGAGATACCTGTAATCGGCGATTTGTTCTTCAAACGCGTCAACGCCGGCTTTTATCTGGGACTTATAATCCTGCTGGTGGCGTATGTGTTTCTTTACAAAACCAAAGAGGGCTTGCGCTTGCGGTCTTGTGGCGAGAATCCGCATGCGGCTGATTCCTTGGGCGTAAATATCTATCATGTTCGCTACCGTGCCGTGCTGATTTCCGGTTTTCTGGCCGGGGCCGGTGGCTTCCTATTCGCCATTTCGACCGCCAAATCCTTCGAAGGCACCGTTTCCGGATATGGCTTTCTCGCAATCGCCGTGCTCATTTTCGGCAACTGGAAACCCTTCCGCGTGCTGTTCGCAGCTTTCGTCTTCGGATTGATGACAACCGTGGGGGCTGCCTACTCGGCGATTCCCTTCTTGAGTTCACTAAACCTCTCGTCGGATTTCTATTCGATGATTCCCTATCTCGCGACCCTCATCGTCCTGGCTGTTTCCAGCAAGTCCAGCCGCGCACCGAAAGCCATCGGCCAGGTCTATGACCAGGGTACCCGCTGACGAGCCCCGCAAGTTCGGGTGAAATGGTTCCCACAACCGATTTGACAGGGCCGGAAATCAGTATTAATCGAGAATGGTATGACAAAGGAGGTCTTTGTTGATGGTTAGTTTCTACATGAAACAGAAAGTCTTCTCACTGACGGACAGGTACAAGTTTTTCGATGAGGACAAGCGCGTCCGGTATCACTGCATCGGCAAGTTTCTCTCGCTTTCCCGTACCAAGAAACTCTATGACACCAACGCCAACAAGCATCTGTATACATTGAAACGAAAGGTGTTTTCCTTCCTGCCGACGTATTTTCTGCTTGAGGCTGGCGGAAAGCAAGTCGCCAAAATCAGAAAAAGGCTCAGTTTCCTGAAACAAAAACTCGATGTCAGTTCCGCCGATGGGGATATGCTCATCGAGGGCAATGTCTGGGCTCATGATTTTCATGTCAGTTCCAACAACCGCCACGTTCTCGACGTCCACAAGAAACTCATCGCCTGGGGCGACACCTACGAGATCAATATCCATGATGAGGCCAAGGCGCCTTTCTATCTCGGGCTGGTCGTGATGATCGACGATTGTCTGCACAACCGCAAACAAAGGCATCAATAAAAAGAAGTCCGCGGACTTCTTTTTTTAGATACCAAGATATTCGGGTTCGACACCGCGTCTCATCGCCATCAGCTTCTGGCGGGCGATAACGTATTTATAGGGACTAAAGCGGTCTTTACCCTTGATGATGAGGGTATTGGCGTTTGGCCGATAGAACAGCAATTGGTTCTTGTCGGCCATGGCCAGTTCCTCAAGCACATCCCAGTCAATCATCAAGGATCGATCGGCGAATTCCAAAACAAAACCGGCGGTTGTCAGCGTTATGGTCGCCAATCCCAGATCGCGCTTGTATGAATAACGCTTTCCTGTTTGGACATGTTCCAGAACCCGCACCTCGGCAGGGGCAAACAGCGGCGCAGCATCGGGATGAGCGGCGACCCAGGCGGCCAGCAGCGGTTTCTGCCAATTATCCCAATCGATCACCGTCTTGAAATCGAAGTCATTGTCGGTGAAAAAACCGTATTCATCCAAAGCAATCTCGAAGTCGCAACTTTTGCAGACAACGCGATTGCCGATGCTATATAGCCGGTCGATGGACCGGCAACGCGGACATACGAGCAAGACCCGTTCCAGATAGAGAGCGGGCTCTTTGGATGGATAGAGCCGCGGTGCTTTCATTTGATCTTGATAGGCGTTGACATACAGTTTTTCCTTGATAAGTTGGAATACTTCGTCATCAGTCAGAAAGAGGTAGACCGAAGGCTCCAGAATATCGGTGATCTCGCAAGTGAGCTGATTTTTACGAATGCCGACGCCCCACCGCGGATTGCTCATGTAATTTCCCGTGATGTGGCAGAAGACAACCGGCAACCTCAGCAATCTGACCAGTTTACGGATGCTTCGGTACATATAGGGATTTTCACCGGTCAGTGTGGAGTTGCCCTCGGGTGACAGGGCGATCGTGCCGCCTTCTTTGGCGACGCTGACGATTTCCCGCACCGAACGAAGGTCGACCTTGTTCTTCTGGATCGGGATCGGAGCGATCAGATAATCGACCAGCCAAGAAAGATGCTTCACGCTCATCAGATGCTCGGTCGCGACAAAATACAGCGGCCGGCGAAAAGAACAAGCCACCGCGTAAGCGTCCACATTTGTGGCATGATTATAAAGGATCAGGTAAGGTCGCTTCCGCTCGAGTTTGAAAAACCGGCGGCGAAAATTGTAGCGGATGCGGAGAAACAAGTGAAAAAAGGGACGTAAAAAAGCGAATGTCAAATGGTGGCGAAACCGCACATGCTTTCCCATAATCGACTCCGTCTCTATTGATATTCCTATTATACCTTCTTTCGCCTGTTTTTTGAACAGGCTTGCGGCAATAAAAAAGCTGTTCCGGGGAACAGCTTTTCAATAGATTAAAAGAGATTGCCGAAGACCGAGCCGATGACGGCGATGGCAGGACCGATGATCAAGGCCATGATCGACATCAGTTTGATCAGGATGTCCATGGCGGGGCCTGCAGTATCCTTGAAGGGATCGCCGACGGTGTCGCCTGTAACGGCGGCCTTGTGCGCATCAGAGCCTTTGCCGCCATAGAGGCCGCCTTCGATCAATTTCTTGGCGTTGTCCCAGGCACCCCCCGAGTTGGCCATGAAAATCGCCATCATCGAACCGGAGGCGAGGCTGCCGATCAAGAGTCCGCCGAGAGCCGCGGCGCCGAAGAGAAAGCCGACAAGGATCGGCGACAAGACGGCGATCAGTCCGGGTAGAACCATCTCATGCAAAGCGGCGATGGTGGCGATGTCAACGCACTTGGCGTAGTCGGGTTTGGATGTTCCTTCCATGATGCCGGCATCGGTGCGAAACTGCCGCCGGACCTCCTCAATCATCTTGTTGGCCGCCCGGCCGACAGAGGAGATTGTCAGTGAAGTGAACAAGAACGGCAACATCGCGCCGATCAACAGGCCGGCGATGACCAGCGGCGACAGAGCATCCAGAACCGTCAGACCGGAGGCGTGGGCGAAAGAAACGAACAGAGCCAAAGCGGTCAAGGTCGCCGAACCGATGCAGAAGCCCTTGCCGATGGCGGCGGTGGTGTTGCCCACCGAATCAAGTTTATCGGTGATCTCCCGGACATGTTTGTCAAGTTTGGCCATTTGGGCGATCCCCCCGGCATTGTCCGAAATCGGACCGTAAGCATCAACGGAAACCGTCACGCCGACAGTCGAAAGCATGCCGACTGCGGCCAAGCCGATGCCGTACATATCGTTGAGCAGGTATGCGACGATGACACCGGCGACGAGCACGATGATCGACAAGGCGGTCGATCTCATGCCGACGCCATAGCCAGAGATGATATTGGTCGCATGCCCGGTTAGCGATTGTTTGGCAACTTCAGCGACAGATTTGGATTTGTCTGAAGTGTATAGTTCCGCAATCGCGGCAATCGCGACGCCGACCAGAACCCCGGCGACGACGGAAAAAAACGGACGAAAACTATCAAGTACCAAGATGCTGATCAGCAAGGAGAAGATCATCACCAGACCCGCGCCGGTGTAGGTGGCGATATTGAGGGTTTTTTGCGGGTCCTTCCACTCCCTAAGACGGATGAAGGTGATGGAAAGGATAGCGGCGATCACGCCGCCTCCAGCGACAAGCAAGGGAAAAATCGTCGCCGAGGTGGGATTGAACACCGTGGCTGCGGTTCCGAGGGTGATTGCCGAGATGATCGAACCGACATATGATTCCAACAGGTCAGAACCCATACCGGCGATATCGCCGACGTTATCGCCGACATTATCGGCGATGACGGCCGGATTTCGCGGATCGTCTTCGGGAATATTGGATTCGACCTTGCCCACTAAATCAGCTCCGACATCAGCGGCCTTGGTGAAGATCCCGCCGCCTACCCTGGCAAACAGCGCGACCAACGAAGCACCGAGACCATAGCCGGTGACGATCTGGGCTGCTGTGAAGATCTCGCCCGTGATCGCATAAAAAATCGAAAATAGCGTCACCAGACCAAACAAACCGAAACCAACAACCGAAAGACCGAGGACGGAACCGCCGGTGAAAGCCATTTTCAAAGCCTTGCCCATACCGTGGTCATTGGCGGCTTCGGCAGTGATCGCATTCGACTTGATGCCGGAACGCATCCCCAAATATCCAGCAAAACCGGACAATGACGCGCCGACAAGAAAACAAAAAGCGGCGTTGAGGCCGATGCCTTCCGCTCCGCGAAGGACCGGCACCAACTCCAACAGTCCGAGGCCAAGCGCGATGGCGACGACGAAAATGACGATGATCCGGTATTCACGTTTCAGAAACGCCAGCGTTCCTTCCTTCACATATGAAGAAATCGCTGCGATCTGCTCGTGATGGACCTTGATCCGATTAACACGACGCAAGATCAATACCGCATACAAGATCGAGAGCAAAGTGGCGCAGATAATCAGTACCAATAACAGCAATGCCGTGTCTTGAGGCATGTGACAATTCAACTCCTTAACTAGACATACACTGCAGATATTATAACGCATAGGGCCGTGATTCGCAATGAAAAATCCGATTAAGACAGAAAAAACACGACGTGGTTTCTGCACGAAAGGCAATGAAAGCATTAACGGCACGAATGTCTGTTATCTCGTTTTTTCGTCTATTTCTATGACTAGGTTGCCAACAATGAAATCTACAAAAAAAAAGGAAAAAAGCGCTTGACAATACATACTATGCATTGTATAGTATTATGTGTGAGGAGGTATTTATATGGATGCCCAGTTAAAAAAAGGATTTCTGGAGTTGCTGGTGTTGGCATCATTGAAATACGAAGACTCATATGGCTATAAGATCATCCAAGATGTTTCACGTGTCGTCGATATCTCCGAGTCGACGATGTATCCCATCTTGCGACGCCTGGAGCAGCAAGAACTGGTCAGCACCTATAATACCGAATATAATTCGCGACTCAGGAAGTACT
>CALGNF010000175.1 GCA_937958685.1 uncultured Caryophanales bacterium | reverse complement strand
CACCGAGATCTACACTCTTTCCCTACACGACGCTCTTCCGATCTGCGATGCGATGAAACACCATGCTTTGGCGATCGACGGCCCCGCCGGCGCTGGCAAGTCGACTGTTGCGAAAATGCTGGCGAAGCGACTCGGATACACCTACATCGACACCGGGGCCATGTATCGCGCGACCACATTGAAGGCACTGAAACTGAAGATCGATCTGGAAGATCCCGAAGCCTTTCGGTTTTTGGATGAGACGACGATGGAATTTCGGGATGGTGTCCTATATATGGATGGCGAGGACGTGACCAACAAGATCAGGGCCAACGCTGTCTCAAACAATGTCAGCGTCGTCGCTTCCCACATCCCTGTCCGCAACCGACTTGTGGAACTGCAGCAAAAAATCGCCCGCGGCGCCAACGTCGTCATGGACGGACGCGACATCGGCACCATCGTGCTGCCGGCAGCGGACCTCAAGATCTTCATGACCGCCACCGTTGAGGAACGCGCGCGCCGACGGCACGAGGAGAACCTAATGCTGGGCATCGACTCTGATCTTAACCGACTCATCAGAGAAATCGAAAGACGCGACCGGATCGATTCCAGCCGCAGCTACAATCCCCTGAAACAGGCTGAGGATGCCGTCTATCTGGACACCTCGCATCTCGACATAAAGGCAGTCGCCCAAACAATCTACGATATGTTCATCAAGGCTATCGACACGAAGAGGAGCTAAACCATGGAAAACATGACACAAGAAATCGCCCAAATCAAAGAACTCAAGGAAGGCGACGTCGTTGCCGGCGTCGTCGTCAAAGTCGACGACGAACAGGTGATGGTCGACGTCGGTTATATTTTCGAAGGCACGATCTACAAGGATCATCTAACGCTCGAAAAACTGCAAAGCGCCAAGGATTACGTCAAGACAGGCGACACGATCACCGCCAAAATCACCAAGCTTGCCCACGGCGACGAGAACAACATCCTGCTATTGTCGCGGCGTGAACTCGAAAAGCAGGAGATCCATGAGCGCTATCGCGCTGATCTTGCCGTTGATCACGATCTCGTTGCGAAGGTGAAACGCGATGTCAAAGGCGGGCTTCTCCTCGATTATCACAACACCGAGCTGTTTTTGCCCGATTCCCTGATCCAACTCGAGGAACTCACCGAGGCCGATAAGAAAGCCTATGTCGGCAGATCCATCACCGTCAGGATCATCGACATCCGTCAGGAACGCGGGCGGGAACGGTTCATCGCCAATCGCAAGGTCGTCGTGCTCGAGGAACTGAAAAACAAGGAAAAAGCACAGCTTCAAGAACTTATCGTCGGTGCTGACGTCACGGGTGTTGTCACCAAGATCGTCGAATTCGGCGCTTTTGTGAAAGTTACCGAACTCGTTGAGGGCCTCATCCACATCAGTGAACTCAGTCATTTTCACATCAAAAAAGTCGAAGAAGTCCTGTCCCCCGGACAGGAGGTCACCTGCAGGATCACCAAAATCGCCGGCCGGCGCGTGTCGCTGTCTTTGAAGGCGCTCCAGGAGAAACCCTGGGACCTGTTCCTAAAAAAATACAAAGTCGGTGACAAGGTCATCGGCAAGATCGTCAAGAAAATGCAATTCGGCATGCTTGTGGAAGTCGAACGCGACGTCACCGGCCTGTTGAACCGCAACGATTACTCATGGGATCCCAAGGACAATCTCGCCGGCAGGGTCCAAGTCGGCGATGAGATCGAACTCGAGATCATCAGCATTTCTCGGGAAAAGCAGCAATTCAGCCTCTCCAAGAAACATCTCGACTATAATCCCTGGGCCGATCTGAAACTCCGCAACGGCGAACAGGTGTCCGCAACCGTAAAAACGATTGAGGAAAAGGGGGCCATCGTCGAGGTTGCCGGCGTCGAAGGCTACCTGCCGATCCGCGAGCTAGCCTCGGAACGCGTCGACCGCGTGAGCGATGTCATCAAGGTCGGCGACGTCCTCACGGTGGAGATCATCCAATTCTTCCCGAAGGAATGGGAACTTTCCGTGTCCTTGCGCAAGGTGAGCGAAAAGAACCAAAGACGGGAATATGAGTCTCATCTTAAGGAAAATGTCTCCGCGAACCAATCGCTTGCCGAGCTGTTCGAAAAATATAAGAAGTAACAACGAAAAGGGTGGTGCGCATGCTGCCAACCGTAGCCATCGTCGGCCGTCCCAATGTCGGCAAGTCGACGATCTTCAACCGCATCGTCGGTGAACGCGTCGCGATCACCGACGCCAGACCTGGCGCCACCAGGGACCGCATCTATGGCAAAGGTGTCTGGCTGAACCGCAGATTTTCCGTGATTGATACTGGGGGCATCGAAATCGGCGATGCACCCTTTTTGTCACAAATCCAAGCCCAAGCCGAGATCGCTATCGAGGAAAGCCAGGTCATCGTCTTTGTCGTCGATGGCCAGGCCGGACCGCTTCCTGACGACTACCAAGTCATGAAAATGCTTTTTGCCTCCCAGAAACCTGTCGTCGTCGCCGTCAACAAAACCGACAACGAAGCGATCCGGGATCGCCATTACGAGTTTTTCGAACTCGGCGCGGCCGATGTGATCCCCATTTCCGCCGCCCAT
>CALGNF010000174.1 GCA_937958685.1 uncultured Caryophanales bacterium | reverse complement strand
TGCCGATGTCAGGGTGGCGCTGCCCCTTTATAAGATCATCATCGACAAATACGGCTAGCGGATGACCCACTTGCTCGACTTCAAGATCACCGTTGGCAGGAAAAAGAACGTTTATGTCGGTATCAAGACGCTGAAACACCAGAACATCGACTACTATTTCATCGACAACCTCTTTTCGTTCGGCTCCCGCGACCAAATTTACAATTATGGCGACGAATCGGAACGGTTCGCCTTTTTCCAGTTGGCGGTCCTTGAAGCGTTGCCACGGCTGGGTTTCATCCCCGACATCGTCCATGTTCACGATTGGCACACAGCGATGATCCCCGTTCTGCTAAGAACGAAATACAAGGACTTAGGTGCGAAGACAGTCCTGACCATCCACAATCTCGCTTATCAGGGCGTCTTTCCGCTTCTTGATCATGGTTTTTTCGGCATCGAATACGATCCCGCGTTTGAGTTTGAGGGCTTTCTAAATTTCCTCAAAGCCGGCATCGTTACGGCGGATCTCGTCACGACAGTTTCCGAAACTTACGCCCGGGAGATCCTCACCGACTACTACGGCTACGGACTCCAACGGCTCCTCAAAGCCAGAGGAACGCAACTTGTCGGAATTCTGAACGGCATCAGCTACACCGATTTCGATCCAAAGACCGACCCGCTGATCAAGCGCAATTATACCTGCCAGGATTACCGCGCCGGCAAGCAGGAGAACAAACTTGAGCTTCAAGATGTCACGCGGTTCGAGTTTCCGGCGGATAAACCGCTGATCGGTTTCATCTCGCGGCTGGTGAACCAGAAGGGAATCGATTTGATCAGACGCGTCTTCGACGAAATGCTGGCGGTTGACGATTTCTACTTCATGGTCTTGGGCGACGGCGAGCAGGAGTACCATGATTACTTCCTTGGTCTCATGGGCAGATTTCCGGAACGGGTCTATGTCAAGATCGGCTATGACAATCCGCTGGCCCATAAGATCTACGCGGCCTCGGACATCTTCCTCATGCCCTCGAAATTCGAGCCTTGCGGATTGAGCCAGATGATTGCGCTCAAGTATGGGTCGATTCCGATCGTCAGGGAAACTGGCGGCCTTCTTGACACTGTGGAACCGTTCAACGAGTACGAACTCACCGGCAACGGGTTCAGTTTCACCCACTTCAACGCTCACGACATGATGCATGTCATCAGATACGCGCTGACCGTCCATCGCCTCCCCGAGGCGTGGGACGGATTGGTGAAAAACGCCATGGCCGCCGACTTCAGTTGGACCAGGTCCGCCAAGAAATACCGCAAGGCATACCGAAGCATCCTGCCGGGAAGGCAGAAGGAGGAGTAGCAATGGAAGTGTTGGCGTTAATTCTGGCCGGAGGCCGCGGCTCGCGGCTCGACATCCTCTCAGAGAACCGGGTCAAACCGAGCGTTCCCTTTGCCGGCAAATTCCGCATCATTGATTTCACGTTGTCGAACTGCTCGAACTCGGGCATTTTCAACATCGCGATCCTGACGCAATACCTGCCATACTCCCTCAATGACCATATCGGCACCGGGAAACCATGGGATCTTGACCGTCGCGATTCGAAGGTCACGCTGCTGCAACCTCACAGCGAGTGGTACAAGGGAACGGCCGACGCTGTCCGCAAAAACATCCACTTCATCGAACAAAGCAATCCCAAATACGTCCTGATCCTCTCCGGCGACCACATCTACAAGATGAACTACGCCAAAGTGATCATGCAGCACGTCGAAACCGGTGCCGATCTCACTGTCTGTTGCAAAGTGATCGATCCTAACGAGGCTTTCCGCTTCGGCATGCTCGAAGCCAATCAGGACAATCGCATCTTCAAGTTCGAGGAAAAACCGAAAAAGACCACTTCCAACCTTGCCTCCATGGGAATCTATGTCTTCAACACTCCG
>CALGNF010000173.1 GCA_937958685.1 uncultured Caryophanales bacterium | reverse complement strand
TACGGCGACCGCCTAGATCTACACTCTTTCCCTACACGACGCTCTTCCGATCTGAACAGGTTGAGGTGCAGCGGCACCGTCTCGTCGGCGTTGACGATCGAGGCCGTCGTGATGTTGCCCGCCAGTTGGACAAGCAGATTGTTGTTATAGGCTTCGACCATCGCGGCGACTTCTTCCAGCATCGTCAGCATCTCGTCGCTCAGACCCGGGTCTTCCTCCGGCTCAGCCAGCGGAATCAGTGACTGATGCAGTTGAATCAAGTCGGACCGGGGAACAAAAACCAGCGGCTCCGTTTCCTCGGATCCATCGGCGGGCAGCAGCGTCACCAGACTTTCGGTGATCGACATGATTCCGCCGAACATGATCAGCATCACGAAGACAGCCATAACACCGTTGGCAATGCCAACGACGGCGCCCAATCCGTGATTCTTGGATTCGCCCTTGCCGGCCTTGCCGATGATGATGGCGGCCAAAATCATGCAGATGATTTTGTATAGGACCAGGATCACGGTGAAATACAGCAATGTATAGACGATCTTCAGGACGAATATTCCGAGACCGGTCGCCAGTTCGAGCAATTCCTCCGAGACGTTGGCGACATCGATGGCATCGCCAAGTCCGATTTGCAGGAATGCCGAAAGACTGTCCTCAAAGGAAGTGAAAGTGGCCAGCGAAGCGTCGACATTGGCCAGGATCGGACCCAACCAGGGCATATCCATGGTCCAAAGCAGCCGGGATACCGGGCCGACAGTGAGAAAGAAGGCGACATAGAAAATCGCCATTGTAATCAACGTGAACAAGGTTTTCTTGAGCCCCCTGGCAAAGCCCATCAGCACCGCCAGGCCCAGGACAATATAGAACAGCAAGTCAAAATAGGAAAGGAAACTCAAATCCATCAGGAGAAACCTCCGTTTCATCAATCATATTTTCATTATACAACATTTGTTGTGTTTCGCAATCATGGTCGCTTTGATTTCTTCTGTTTCACAAAAAAGACAGGGCTCGCACCCTGTCTTTAGACTTTAAAAATGTAATGATTGTCAAGTTAATAATAGAAGTCAATGATGTCTAGTACTGATTGCTTTTTCAAGAAATCGCGAGCAGCCCCGCTCATGTAATCATCATCGGTCAGCGGATACGGATCGAACGGATTGCTGCAGAGCGTCTCAAGATCCGGTGTGATCTTGTTCCTGACGATCATCGATGTCACGATCGTGTCTTGTTCAGCCGGTGTCAGGGCGGCAATCGCGGCGACGGAGAAGTCGGCGGTCGTGAAGTCGCTGGCGCCGATCGTGTTGACGGCGACGATGAAGTAGATGATCTCGGCCTTGGTCGTGAGATTGGCGATCTCATAAGCCGTTTCCTTAGCCAAGGCGGGGATGGCGGCGCTGATATTGGCGTTGCCCTTGAGCAGGTTGTCGGTCGTGACATGGATCGAGCCGCTTGCCATGAAGGTGGTCCGTTTCACATCATCGGTGAAGATCGTGGTGATGGCCGAACCGCTCATGCTGTCGGAGAAGTCGGAGATGCCAAGGAGTTTCAGCGAAGTCAGCAGCCGGTCGAGCTCAACCTTTTCGATCCATTCGGTTCCGATTGTCGCTGCCGTGATATCCTGGCGGAAGTAATTCGGGACAATCAGCTTGCCGCTGCCTGCCGGAGCGGTCTCATCGAGCGTCGGCGAAGCCAGCAGGTTGTCGGAGATCGTGGCCTGCATGATCTCGGAGGCCAGGATCGTTGCGAAACTTTCGAGCAGGAAGATGTTGGCGGGCGTGAACGAGAAGGTCGAGAAATCATCGAGGCCAAGGTCTTCAAGCGCCTTGATCAAGGCCACCAGTTCATCGTATTCGATATAAGTGACATCCAGGAGAATGATGCGGATATCGTCAGTGGTTCCATAATACTCATCGGGAACAATGAGTGTTCCGCCGGTATCGGCAAGCAAACGATTGGAGAACATCGCCTGGATCGAGGCCGAGAGGAAGACCGTTTCCGGATTGGCAAAGATCTCGTCAAGTTCGAACTCGCTGGTGAAACTGGAAAGGTCACCGTAGCCCATGATGATCAGCGAATCGATCAAGGCCTTGATCTCGTTCTTGACGACAAAGTCGATCTCTGCTCCCAAAAGACCAGCCTCAACTTTGACGGCGGTGGCGTTGTCCTGGCGTTTGGCGGGAACATAAAGGATGTCATCGTCGATGGCGAAGATCTTGTCGCTGATCGTGGCGTGCATCGAAGCCGACAGCAACAGCTTGTCCTGCTTGTCGGAAGTATTCAGTTTTGCGAGCGAGAACGCGCCCGTCATCGAGTCGATCGAGGTGAGTCCAAGCAAATCGAGCGCGTTGATGATCGCCTTGATCTCGGTCCTGTAGATGAAATCGACGGTTTCGACCAACTTGCGGATTGTGGTGTTGTCCACGTCGGTATCGGGAACGATCAAGGCGCTGGCGCCAAGATCAAGCATCTGATCCGAGATGGTGGCATGCATGCTGGCAGAGGCGAGCAGGATATCCTGATTGTCGTCGTAAGTTGCCGGATTCTCCGATTCGAAGAAATACGACAGGGTGATGGTGCCGGTAAAGCCGTCGACTTTGTTGATACCCAGAATCTCCAAGGCGTTGATCAGGGCTTTGATCTCCGCCTTGGCGACGAATTCGACCAGGACGGAGTTGATGATGCGGACCGCAACCTCGGCGAAATCCTTCTCGGGAACAATCAGAACGGCATCGCCCAGGTCAAGAATCTGATCGGAAATCGTGGCATGCATCGAAGCGGAGGCAAGGAGCGTGTTTTGGTTGGCCTCCGAGAAGAAATTGTCAAGTTCAATTGTGCCGGTGAAGGTCGTGATATCGTTAACGCCTAGAATGTCGAGAGAATTGATCAGCGCCTTGATCTCGGTTTTGCTGACAAAGGCTGTTCCCGAAACAGTGGCGGTGATCAGCGTCTCCGCGATATCGCGTTCAGGCACGACCAGTGCTGATCCGTTGAGATCGAGGATCTGATCGGAAATCGTCGCGTGCATGATGGCGGAGGCGAGTAAGGTGTTTTGATTATTGTCATATTCCAGCGGTTCCTCGGAGACGAAGAAACTGGCGAGACTGATGGTTCCGGTGAACTCGTCGATGTAATCAAGGGGGATCCCCAACGTCTCGATTGCCTCGAAGAAGGCGTGGATCTCGTCTTTGGCGATGAACTCAACGAGCGCTTTGACGACGCGAATGGAGAGCGTCTCGGCGTAATCGGTGTCGGGGATGATGACCAGCGCCCTGGTATCGAGATCGATGAGTTGCTCGGAAATCGTCGCATGAAGAATCGCGGAAGTGAGGATGGTGGTGCGGGATGTCACATCATAGAGGGCGGTCATGTTGATTTTGCCATCGAACATGTTGACATCGTCGATGATCAGCCCCAACTCCTCGAGGCCTTCGAAGAAGCCATCGATTTCGGCCTTTGTCAGATAATCGACAGATTCGACGGTGACGATGATGGGAGCTTCAGTCACGTCGAGTTCGGGCACAATGACGGCATCCTTGTCGGTATCAAGTTTGATAAGCTGGTCGGAGATTGTCGCATGCAGGGCGGCCGAGGCCAGGATGATGTCGCGGCTTGCCTGGTCGTACATCACACCCAGGTTGAAAGACCCGTCGAATTCGTTGACATCGTCGATGATCAGCCCAAGTTCCTCAAGACCTTCAAAGAAGTAATCGATCTCGGCCTTGATCACATAGACGACGCCGGCGATGGAAAGTTGAATGTCAAGGGTATCGACATCTTTATCCGGGAACACGACCACGGCTTTTTCGGTATCAAGTTTGACGAGCTGGTCGGAAATCGTCGCATGCAGGGCCGCCGAGGCCATGATGATGTCGCGGCTCTCTTGGTCGTACATGACGCCAAGATGGAAGGAACCATCGAATTCATTGACATCCTCGATGATCAGCCCGAGTTCCTCAAGACCATCGAAGAAGTAATCGATCTCGGTCTTCAGGACAAAGGTGGTGCCGGAGACGAGGACTTGGATATCATCGCTGGCGACATCCTTTTCCGGCATGACGACCACATCTTTCTCGGTATCGAGTTTGATGAGTTGGTCGGAGATCGTCGCGTGCAACGCCGCCGAGGCCATGATGACGTCGCGGCTATCCTGGGCATACATGACGCCCAGATTGAAGGAGCCGTCAAACTCGTTGACATCGTCAATGATGAGACCAAGCTCCTCGAGGCCCTCAAAGAAATAGTCGATCTCGGTTTTGATGATATATTGCGTTCCGGAGACGCTCAGACGGATGTCGACGGCGGCGATGTCCTGATCAGGCATGATGATGGTGCCATCGGTATCAAGTTTGATCAACTGCTCGGAGATCGTCGCGTGCAAGGCCGCCGAGGCCATGATGATGTCACGGCTCTCTTGGGCATACATGACGCCCAGATGGAAGGAACCGTCAAACTCATTGACGTCATTGATGATCAGTCCAAGTTCCTCGAGACCTTCAAAGAAGAAGTCGATCTCGGCCTTGATCACAAAGGCGGTACCGGCGATGCTCAGCTGGATGGCCACGTCGTCGACATCCTTTTCCGGCATGACGACCACGTCTTTCTCGGTATCGAGCTTGATGAGTTGGTCGGAAATCGTTGCGTGCAGGGTCGCTGAGGTCAAAATCATGTCGCGGCTGTCCTGGCCATACATGACACCGAGGTTGAAGGATCCATCAAATTCGTTGACATTGGTGATCACGAGGCCAAGTTCCTCGATGCCATCAAAGAAGGCGTGAATCTCGGAGCCGACGATGAATTCGGTTCCCGCCACCACCAAACGGACATCACTGGTCAGGACATCTTGGTCGGGTATGACGATCGTGCCGTCGGTATCAAGTTTGATCAATTGATCGGAAATCGTCGCGTGCAGCGACGCCGACTTCAACAGCTCGACACGGTTTTCATGGACATAGAGGATCGAAAGGTCAAACGAGCCGTCGAACTCATCGATATTGTCGATGGGCAGATCGAGAATCTCGAGTCCCTCGAAGAAATAATGGATCTCGCTTTGTTTCAGATAGACATCGTCGATCAGATCATCGTGGTTGACTCTGAGAACGGTGATCGGATTGCCGTCGATGTCGCTATCGGGAATCACCAGGACCGGTTCGTCGCCGGTGGCAAGTTCGAGCATCTGCGACGACATCTTGAGATGGACGGAAGCGGATGCCAGCAGGATGGTCCGATTCTCCACAACATAGAGGTCGGTCAGATCCATATCCATGTTCACGGTTTCCAAATCAGAGATGTTGAGGAACTCCAAAACTTCAAAGAGGGCATGGACTTCATCTTTGACGAGATATTCGGTTGCTTCCAGGCCAACGCCGCGAATGATCCTGATGCTCAAACCGGCTTCGCTGTAGAACGGCACGTCGAGCGTGGCGTCGTCAATATCGAGCACCTGCTTGCTGATCTCGGCGTGGACGGATGCCGAATCAAGCAGGATGTTTCTGTCTGCCTCAGTATAGAAATCGGTCAGGTCGATCGTGATGTTGACATTGTCCAAATCGGAGATGTTCAGTTTCTCCAGGACCTCGAACAGGGCATGGATCTCCGCTTTGACAACATACTCGGAAGCGGTTTGCTCCAGTTCATCGCCGACGCTCATCCTGATGTCGCCATCATCGCTGTCTTTGTGGGGAATCGCCAACGTTTCCGGACCCAGTCCGATCAGCTGATTGGAGATCTCGAGGTGAACCGAGGCGGAATCCATCAGGATTTCGCGTTCTTCCGGCTCGTAGAAATCAGCCAGGTTGAGATCGATGTTGACGTTGTCGAGGTCGGTGATATTCAGAACCTCCAGCACCTCGAAGAGTGCATGGATTTCGGTATCAACGACATATTCGGTTGCGGTATCCAGCACCAGCGAACCTCGGAGTAGCCGGATCGGGTTGTCCGCAATGTCGAAATGCGGAACCGTCAGTTCCTCAAGTTCCAGCAATTGTTTTGAGATCGCTGCGTGAACGATGGCGGATGCAAGAAGCGTATCGCGGTTATCAGGTGCATAAAAGTCAGTCAGGTCGATGGCGATGTCGACGTTGGTCAGGTCGTTGACCCCCAACAGGTCAAGCGCCGTGAATGTGTGTTCCAACTCGTTCTTGCCGATATAGACCGTTTCCTGGTCCAATAAGCCAACGGTGATCCGGATCGAAACGCCGTCATAACCGTAGTGGGGGATGACGACATCATCCGATTCGAGCGTCAGCAATTGGTCGGAAATCGTCGCGTGCAGGATCGCCGAGGCGATCAAGACGGGGAAGTTGCTGTTGATATCTTGCAGGGTGAGCGACTCCACGTTATTGAAGTCGGTGATGTCGAGCGCGTGGAGAGCCGCCAACACGCTCCGCAATTCGGTCTCGGTGACGTATTCGATGCCCCGGCCGTCATCCACTCTGACCGCCGTGTCATCCGAATCGTAATAGGGTACGGAAAGAATCGCGGACTCAC
Source organism: uncultured Caryophanales bacterium (assembly GCA_937958685.1). Taxonomy (GTDB): domain Bacteria; phylum Bacillota_I; class Bacilli_A; order Izemoplasmatales; family Hujiaoplasmataceae; genus JAAYZB01. The sequence continues at coordinate 5,501 of CALGNF010000173.1, read as the reverse complement.
CCTCTTCGGCTTCGGTGAGATCGAAGAGCATCTTCGAGATCGAGGCGTGGATGATGACCGACGCGAACAAGGTATCCAATTTTGTTTCGTCGAGAACATCCGGGTCGGAAGCGGATTCCAGATTGTTGACCAGGGAAGCGTCAAAAGCGGGGTTGTTGAAGTCGATGCCCATCACATCGAGCGCATCGAAAGTGGCGCGGAGTTCGGTTTCGCTGATGTATGTCGTTTCCGTGACCCCGGCGCCGACGACGATGATCACCGGATTGTCGTCCAGATCGAATTCGGGAACGACGATCGCTTCCGATTCCATGTTGATTACCTGTTCGGAAATCGTCGCGTGCAGGATCGCCGAGGCGATCAGGACGTCGAAGTTGGCGGAGATGTCCTGCAACTCCAAAGATTCGACATTGTTGAAATCGGAGATGTCCAGGGCATGCATGGCGGCCAGGGCGTTTCTCAACTCGGCCTCCGAGATGTATTTGCATCCTTGGTCGTCAGAGAACCTGACTTCCAGGTTGAACGCATCGTAATAGGGTACGGTAAGGATTGAACTCTCACCCTCTTCGGCTTCTGTCAGATCAAGCAGCATCTTCGAGATCGAGGCATGGATGATCGTCGAGGCGAACAAGGTGTCGAGTTTGTCCTCATCAAGAACCGACGGGTCGTCATCTGCTTCCAGATTGCTGATCAAGGTGGCATCAAAAGCGGGGTTGCTGAAATCAATGCCCAAAACATCCAAAGCATCGAAAGTCGCCCGCAATTCTTGAGAGCTGACATAGGTCGTTGCCGTTTCGCCTGCGCCGACGATGATGATAATCGCTTCCTCGTCCAGATTGAACTCCGGCACCACCACGGCATCCGATTCCATGTTGATGACCTGATCGGATATTGTCGCATGCAACGTTGCCGACAGGATGATGGTGTCGAATTTAGCCAGAATCGTGCTGATCTCGAGCGAGTCGACGGAATTGAAGTCCTCGATGTCAAGCGCATAATAGGCCTTGAAAAGGTTGATGAGTTCGGTCTTGGAGATGTATTCGACGCCATGACCGTCGTCCAACCGGACCTCGGACCCATTCTCGGCGAAGTGCGGAACGACGATGACGGCTGCGGTTTCGCCGTCGCCTTCGGTAAGGTCGATGATCATATTCGACATCGAGGCATGGATGATCGACGATGCGAGAAGCGTGTCGAGTTTGTCGTCATCGAGTTCGCCCGGAATGGAATCCGAGGCAAGCTTGTTGATGATTGTTTCGTCAAAGTCGGGATTTTGCAGATCGATGTCCAAGACCCCGATCGCCTCAAGGGTGAGCTCCAGTTCACCTTTGGCAATAAAGGTCGTCGCCTTAGCGCCGGTTCCCGTCGTGATTTGCAGTTCTTCTCCCAAGAGATCATATTCGGGAACGACGATCATGTCCGTTTCCAGATTCATGATCTGGTCGGAGATCGTTGCTTGCAGAATCGCGGATTCGAGGATCACGGAAGCGTTGTCGAGGATCAGGTCGAGATCGAGCGAATCGATGTCCAAGTTCTCGAAATCGGTGATGTCCAGAATCAGAATAGCCTGGATCAGCGCCGTCAATTCGTCGACATGGATCCACTCAAAGTCGTCTTCCTCCGTTTCATAGCGGATGGTGGCGCCCGTTTCGGAAAAGTAGGGGATCGTCAGGACCGGCGCTTCACCGCCGACAAGGTCAATCAAGATTTTTGAAATGGTCGCCTGCAGGATCAAGGAGGCGAACAACTTGTCGGCCTTGTCCTCGTCAAGTACGGTCTGGTCCGTTTCGGTTGCCAGGTTTTTCAAGATGTCAGGGCCGATTTCCATCCCCTCGAGACTGGTGATTTCCAGTGTTGCCACCGCGAGCAACAAGCGTTTGATCTCCGCCGCATCGACGATGCTCTTCGCTTCACCGCCAACGGTGATGACCTCAATCGTCGCATTCGGGATGGTCAGGACATCGCCGCCCATATCATAAAGCAGATTGCCCGCTGTGGCGGCGATGATTTTCGAATCGAGGATGGTGTCGATTTTGTCCTCATCGGCGGCAATCTCAAGAATCATGCTTTCGTCGAACTCGATGTCTGCAAAACTGGTGATTTCAAAAACGCCAACAGCTGCGAAAACCTTCTTGATTTCCGCGGCGGCGACGATCTCGCGCTCGATACCGTCAACCGATATCAGGGCGATCACATCAGGCGTTTGGGGAACGACCAGCATGTCGCCCCCTAGTTCCAACACCATGTTGCCAATCGTCGCTTCCAGAATCAGCGAAGCGAAGACAGTGTCGATGTCGTCACTGGAGAGCGTCAGTATTTCTTCGTAGTCAAAGCCGATGGCCGCACATTCCTCATCGCCCTCATCGCAGGGGAGCGCGCTGATGATGGTCTTGAGGGCGGTGACCACCGCCACCAATTCGGTTTTCAGCAGATAGCCTTCGTCATCGAAGGCGGAATCAGGAATCAATAATGACATTTCCCCGAATTCCAGCGTGCGAATGGCTTCGGTGATGCTGGCTACCAGGATGCGTGATTCGAACAGCGCATTGATCGCATCATCTGTCAACTCCGTGATGGACGTGGCGTTGATGTTGCCAAAATCAATATTTGCTGCCACTTGCGCCAGTTGATTGAGTGCTTGGAGAATGTTGCGCAATTCGCCGTTTTTGATGATGTTGCCATCTCCGTCTAGTTCGTCAAGCCAGGAAATGTTGGCCGGAATCTTCAAAAACGCCAATTGTTCGCCGTCAAGAAGTCCGCCCGCGCCCGAAAGGACATTGATGAGCGCATTGGTGATGATTTTGGATTGCAGCAAGACGGTGAAGTCAAGTTGGGCCAAGGCTTGGATGATCACGAGCGGATCGCCGGATTGAATCTGGGCATAGGTGATGCTCGTGTCGAGGACTGCGCCGATGATCTCGCCCATCGCCGAGAACTCGTCTTTCCAGTTAAGGTCTTCGGGAACCGTGATGATCGCCTTGACCGGATTGTCATCGGCAAGTCCCTGGAGCAGAGGCTGGACAGCGACATAGGCGGCCAAGGTGACCAGTTGGGAATCGCCGAGGGCGTCAAAGATGTCGCGGACCATGTCACCGTCAAAGATGACGGTCTCAAAATCGGGATTTTCCTCAAGCAGGCCGGCGGTATTGATGAAATCAAACACCAACGCCGCCACCTCGCCGATCTGCATGATCTCCGTCTTCCAATCGATTTCATAGATAGCTTCCTTGTCAACCGGGATGTCGATCTCCATGAACTCAGAACCGACATCGATCGCCAGCGGCAAAATCGAAGTGAACAGATGAGAATCAGCAAGTTCGTTCATCGCGGTCTGAATCAGTTCGCCATCGATGTCAGCCAAGTCCATTGTTTCCATGAACGGGGAATTGAGGATCGTTCCCGCCACGGAAGCATAAACCGCGAGCTCGTCGCGGATGGCGATTTTTTCTTCTTTATAGGTAAAAGACAAGACCGAATCGAACAGGTAAAGACTTAATTCAGCCTCCTGTTCGTCGGTATCGCTTATCGTCAGTTGACTGGATAGGGAAACGAGAATATTGCTATTATAGGAATCAACGATGCCTTGAAGCATGGCGACGGCTTCGGCGAATCCGGCCATGGGATCTTCCTCGTTTTGCAGCGGAATCACTGATTGGCTTGCCTCATAGATGCCTTGACGCGGAAAATGTAGCGTAACTTCCTCCGCTTCCGGGATTTCCGGTGCGAAAACCAGCAGGCTCTCCCCAATGCTCATGACCCCACCCATGATGATGAAGGTCACGAACAGGCTGAGGACTCCGCTCAACAATCCGAAAACAGCGCCAAAGCCGCGATTTTGCGAGCGATATTTCCGCTCGGACTTGGGGGTGTTGAAGAAGATGACGCGGATGATGAAGGTCAACAGACGATAGATGATCTGAATGACCGTGAAATAGATGATCGTATAAACGATCTTGACGATGAAGATCGCCAAGCCGGCCACAAATTCCAAGAGATTGGGATTGGCCAATACCGCTTCGGGAATGCTCGGAACATAGATTGAAAGTGCCAGGGGCACCGCCTCCGACAGCGAGGTGACCGAGGCAAAGGCCGGATTAAGATTGGCTAGCAATCCTCCCAGGAACGGCAACTGCAGCGACCACAACGCATTGACCGCCATCTCGATCGTCAGGAAAAAGATGACATAGAAGATTACAGTCACGATAAACGCGTACAGTGATTTCTTAAAGCCGCGCAGGAAACCAAACAGCATGCCCAATCCCAGAATCGAGAAAAAGGCTATGTTGAGGTAAAGCGGCAGCTCGGTCAGATCAGGAATCGGGAGATTTGGCATCTCAGGCATCGGTGTTTACCCCCTGTGGCATATACTATGATTATTACAATTATATACCATATGTGTCTTTATTTAAATAGCAAGCAAAAAACTATTTTCTAGGCAAACCCCGGCCCAGTAAGGTATAATATCAGTAAGGAAGTGGTTGCATGAAACGAAAACTAATGGCTCTGTCGTTGATTGGCCTGCTCATGGCAGCCCTACTGGGTTGCGATGCCTTTGTCTTTCCGTTCTTCACGACCAACGGGATCACCACCACCCACGCCGTCAAGACGATTGACTTTTCCGGGACGATTACGGTGCTTGACAGTGATTACCAATCCTATGCCATCCACCATCTCGTTGCCAATGATATGGCCGTCGATGCATACAATGACGTGCTGATCGATACCCGCGATCAGATCAGAAGAGCCAATATCCGCATCCAGACGACGCTTTATGAATATCGCAACATCGGACCGTTGGGCTCGGTCACCGTCATGAAAGGCTCGAGCAAAGGCTCCGGTTTCGTCTACAAGGAGGATGACGACTTCTACTACGCCATCACCAATTACCACGTCGTCGACGCTCAGGACTATACTCCCAAATACGAAGTCATGACTTTTGAGGATGAGGAAACGCATGAGGCTGAGGTGGTCGCCTATGACGAGGCTTTTGACATCGCGGTCATCCGCTTTGCCAAGGGGGAGCGGAGCCAGGTGCATTTGATCGACATTGTCGAGCGCTCCTTCACCAAGATCGCTCCCGGTGAACTCGTGCTTGCGGTCGGCAATCCCCTCTCAGTCGCCCATAACGTCACCTTTGGCGAGTTTGTCTCGCTCCAGCCGATCAGCCGAGTCAGTTTTTTGGTGCTCTATCACAGCGCCATGATCCATGAGGGTTCCAGTGGCGGTGCGCTCGTGGATGTCGAGGGGAATCTCCTCGGCGTCAACACCTGGGGCTCGGAGTCCTCAGATGAGGAATCATTCGCAATCCCCGTCACGATCCTCTACATGTTTCTCCACAACAACGAACTACTCCCATGAAAAAAGAAGCCGTCGGCTTCTTTTATTTTACTTGGATCCCGATCGTGATTTCTGGGGCGTTGTGCGGTTTGAACCTTACCAGTGATCTTCCCTTCTTGCCAGATCGGAAGAGCGTCGTGTAGGGAAAGAGTGTAGATCTCGGTGGT
>CALGNF010000172.1 GCA_937958685.1 uncultured Caryophanales bacterium | reverse complement strand
TAAGACGTGTGCTCTTCCGATCTGAACTCCGGAACCCAGTTCGACCCCCATCTGGTAGATTTGTTCGTCACCGCTGTAGCCAGTCAAAAACAGTAAAAAAGGGCCGCAACGGACGGCCTTTTTTGTCAATCATTATCGTAATCCCAAAGAACTTCGCCAGCACCTTCGCTCCAATAATAATGCCAGCCCGCAGGCCGCTCCGGCAATGCGACCCGGACGGAAAGCCCGCTGTTGAGGAAGACGCTGGCCCCCATCTCCACAACAGTCGCGGGAATGTCCACCGATCGCAACCCGCCGTCGACATTCGCGAACATACCGTTGAACGCGTTGGTGCGGATCGCGGTTACCGAGGCCGGAACTACGTAGGAAGAACCTGGTTTGGCCACTGGGTAAGCAATCAATATGTCTTGGGATTTGGAATACAAAACGCCGGCGATACTGCTGAAATCAGCGCTTTCTGCCGCAACGGTGATCGCTTCGAGCGAATTCATCCGGCCAAACGCGTTGTCACCGATCGAACGCAAACTTGCGGGAAGCTCGATCTCGGACACGGCGGCACAACCAGTGAACGCCCCTGCTCCGATCGTTTCCAGACCATCGGGAAGCTCGATCTTTGTCAATGACAGGCAGCCGGCAAAGGCGTTGCCTGCGATTTGCGTCAGGCTCACGGGCAGCGAAACCGTCCGCAGACTTAAGCAGAACGAGAAGGAAGCAGTCCTGACCATGGTGACGCCCTCAGGGATGGCGATCGCCATCAGCTCCTGACAGTCGTAGAAAACATGGGTACCAAGCGACACCAGCGTCTCTGGCAGATCGATGGTCTGCAGAGCAAAGCAGGAGTTGAAAGCATAGTCCCCCAACGAAAGCAATCCCTCTGGCAGGGTCACCTCAACCAAGCGGTCGCACTCGGAAAAACTGCCGCGCCTGATTTCGGTGATCTTGTCCGGAATCGCGATCGAAACCAGGTTTTGGCAGTTGGCAAAAGCGTAGGCACCAATGATTTCCAGATTGTCGGGGAGGTCGATCGCTGCCAGTTTGGCCGCACCGAAAAACGCGGAATCAGCAATTTCCAGCAACGAAGCATTCAAAATCGCCGTTTCCAGGTTGCGACACCGGTAAAAAGCTTTTTCGCCGATCGTCTCCACATGTTTTCCCAATTCGAGCGACACCAGGAAGTCTGCTTCCGCAAACGCCTCTTTCGCAATCCCGGTCACCTTGACAAAAACGACAGTGTCCGGAATGGCTATGCTTGCCTCTTCCCGGTAATACCCGACGACGGTTGCCTGGTTGTTGTCGACGTAGTATTTGACGCCGCCGATCTTGATGTTAAAACCTGTGGCATAGGCAATCGCCAGCAGACTGCAGATCGCCACAACCGCCGCCACTGTCAAAATCAGATGCAAAGTGCGTTTCTTGATACCAATCACCTCTTGTGGCAGTCTTTGCCACCTATTGACACTATCATAATTATATTAGGAAACCCGTATGCTTTCAACTCCAAATCATTTTTTCCCCCGCCTGAGGAAAAACGTATCCCTTGTGATACAATATGTTTAGGGAGGTGGGATTGTGTGTGGACGATTTTCTCTGGCCACCGACGAGTTTTCCGTCAAGGTCTATTTGGCGAACAGGTTTAACATCAATCGGAATGCCGCCAGTCTGGATTTGCCGCGATACAATATCGCACCCGGGCAGATGGTGCTATCCCTGATCAACGACGGCCGGGCGTTCCGTCATGGTTATCTCAAGTGGGGTTATGTCCCCGATTATGATGCCAAGTCGCAAAATCCCCAAAGAATAATCAATCTCCGCTCGGAGACAATCCTGGAAAAGAGTTATCTTGCGGCTTCGGTCGCCAAGCGCCGGTGTGTCATCCTTGCGGACGGCTTTTATGAGTGGCGGAAAACGTCAACTGGGAAAATCCCGTTCCGGATCCGTTCCACAGACCAGGAACTGTTTCCCATGGCCGGACTGTGGAACAGCCACACCGACAGCCGCGGCAACAAGGAACACACCGTTGCCATCCTGACGGTTGCCGCCAACGGGATCGTCAAGGACATCCATGAGCGGATGCCGGTCATCTTGAACGACACCGACGCCAAACTATGGCTTGAGGCTCAACCGCCATCCTTGGTTGAACTTAAGCAACTTCTGCTACCGTATCCCGACGAACTCACGACTATGTACGAAGTCTCCGACATCGTCAACAGTTATGCCAATGAATCGCCTGCCTGCATCGTTCCCGCAAATTGAGAAGATTGGCAAAATCAAAAAAGTCACGTAGCCAACGTGACTTTCTTTTTTGTGTGCGGCTTGGAGAATCAAGTGGGATTATAGGCTCCCGATGTGATCGTGTGTCCGAGGTCGCTGACATAGCTGTAGTAAGCCCAGGTTGTCACATCAGGAAGGTTGACATAGACCGTATCACAAGCATCGGCGATATAAGGATTGTTTGTAGTTTGCAACTCATCGATGTAGACGTCGTACGCGCCGCCATAGGCCTGGATGCCGAAACTGGATGTCTCCAGTCTCCTGATAACGATCGCCTCAAGGGATGTATAACTTGTTCCGCCAGTTATCGTGAACGACTCCTCTAGCGCGACATCCTCGAAATATAACAACTGCAATCCGGAAAAATCGTCCCCGCCACGGCCAATGATGATCCCTTCAGCTTCCAAGTCGGTAATCAAGATCTCGACCAGCTCTGGATAAGATGAGTTTTCATAGCCGATCCGCAAATTGCCAGACAAGACGACATGATCGACAACAATTTCTGTCAAAACCGGAAAATCAGTGTCCCGGTCACCGATATATATATAGCCACCATCGATATTCGTGAGTGAGATGCGTGTAAGCGCCGCGAACCCATTTTCAACCGACCCTAGGATGATGTTGCCACAAACAAGATCGGAAAAATCAATCTCCGTCAGTAACGGATGGTTGCCTTTGATCTCGATCTTTCCAGTGGAATCAATGACTGATTCGCTGATAGTGAGCCCCGACACCTTGGATGCTTGGATTGTGCCCCCGTTGATTTCTAGATCTTTAATCTCGGAGTTAGTGACGGTGATTTCACCAACGATGGACCCGCTGATTCGCACTACATAGGTCACGTGCGAGTTGATGATTTCAATCGTGGCCGGTGTGCTGGTTGCTCCCATCGTGCCTGAAACAAGGAAACTGTCGGTTACCGAATCGGACAGCGATACTGAGGTCAGAAGTGGAAATTGGTTGCGTTCAGAACCAATTGAAAGCCAACTGACAATCGATTCCGTCAGGGAAATCGAAGTTAATACCGGAAAAATCATGTCGTATGTCGGTGACCCCAAACGCAATTGTTGTGAGTGTGTGTTGGCAAGCGAAAGCGAAACCAAGGCTGGAAACTCACTGAGATCGGTGCTGTGACTTTGTCGATACAAGTCATAAGTTTCATCCAATCCAGTTGCCCAATTATCAAGATTGACCATGGAAATCTTAAAGTCAGTGGAATCAGTGAAACTCAGTTCCGCCAGCGAGGTGAAGGCTCCATCAAAGATCAGGTCGGCGTCGGCTTCCGTTTCCAGACGGGTCAGATTGCTGATCGATAGCGTCGTCATCGAGGCGAAATCCCCGAGCAGCAAGACGTTTTCCGACGCGCCGTTGATTGCGATGGTCTCAACCCAATCGATGTCCCAAAGAACCACCTTACCGACTTGGTAGCCGTTGATGGTCGCCGGAATGACGATCGCGGTTTTTGCCAGCGCCTCGGCATCGGCAAAATAATCCCCACTTGGCATGGCGATCACATCGACCTTGCCGTTATTGACGAACAGGGGCAAACCGACAGTCGCATCCAAGTACTTGCGGGCGTGGACTTCAAAAACAAGCGTTGTCTCCGTGTTGTTCGGGATATCAGCCGGGAAAGTGCCGCTCGCGGTATCTCTTGTGAAGAGAATCTTGTTCAGCGAGATCGTCCGCTCGGAAAGATACTCATCGTGCTCGGTTGATCCGGGAATTGTCAGTGTGATCTCCGTACGATAGCTGCCATCGGTTTCGGTGATGATCGTCGCGTTCGCCTTGTAGAGAAGCGACTGGTCGGTATAAACGCAAGTCCCAAGGATGCTGTCAACCAGCTCGACACTGTACAGAAGGTCATAATTGGCGCCACTGGTGATGACCACAATCTCGAAATCCGCATGGGAAAAGACGGACGCCTCATATTCGACATCGATGGGAATTGTGGTCGTGGTTGGTTCCGCCGTGACCGGTCCGGAGGTTTCATCTAGAAGGATGATCCTGGGACCGGTCTGCACCTCGTCGCCAAGACCGATGAAATCACCCTCGTCTCCGACGTGCATTTCAACAAACGCGGGTGGATTCTTGACCGGTCTGCCACCTTCGTTACATCCCAACACCGTAAATATCACCGCAAAAAAGAGTATGAGAAATCCTAGTTTCTTCATCATTTGGTTCCCCCCTGTTCTTTTGAAGATTGTCTGCCAATGAAAATGCGACAAGAGCAGATTGGTCCCGTCGCAACATATCTCAAAGATGTCAATAATGCTTACCTATAATTTATTATAAGATGACACACTTGTCAACAAGCCCCCCCACAATTGCTATAAAAACGAGAAGAAAGCCGTATTTGCAGCCAAGTCATCGGTGTGTTTGGCTTTGATTGCGAAAGTGATAATCGCCAAGCGCGAGTCGCGCTCGCTCATTTCAACCGATAAGTGACATATCCGCGATAACTGATACTCTCCACATCCGGATCCTGTTCCAGCCTATGCAAAAGCGGCTCTGCTGCCGGTATGTTGCGCGCCGTGAGAAAGACACCAATCTCATGTTGGTTCAGCGGATGCCTTCTGATCAGGTTCAAGATAGCCTGATAGTCGTCCGTTTCATCGCAATCGTAACTGCCCTGAGCCAAGAAATCGATGGGAATTCCTCCCAGAAGTTCGCCGATCTCGATAAGACGCTGATGGGGTACGGGTTCGATATCTTTCTCAGCCGGTGGCCTGACCGGTGTGTTCAGGTACAATTTGTCATGCCGGATCGCGCCAAGATGTTCCCTAAACGCATCAATGGCCTGTTGATGATCGTTGATTCCCTTCAGCAGCATGATCTCCAGCCAGAGCTGTCCCTGGTATTGTCTGGCAAACGACTGCAATCCGTTCAGATAGTTATCGTACGTGATGGTTTTGGCTGGGCGGTTGATTTTTCGGAAGGCCGTCGCGTCATACGCGTCCAACGATGGCAGCACGATGTCCGCCAAAGCCAACTCGTCACGAACGGAAGCATCGCTCAGCAAGGCGCCGTTGGTAATCACGGCAACCGGTCGGGTGGTGTGTTCCTTCAAGCCGCGAATGAGTTCTCCAAGCCGGGAATAAAGTGTCGGTTCGCCCTCGCCGACAATCGAGACGACATCGTAAGTATCTTTCCCGGACACATATGCGGAAAATTCCCGCAGAATCTCCGCCAACGGATAGTATTCATGCCTGTGGGTGGTCATCATGTCGGTTGGTCCCAACTGGCAGTAGACACAGGCGAAATTGCAGGCTTTCTTGGGTATCGGGCTGATTCCGAGCGACCTGCCCAGGCGTCGCGAGGGGATCGGTCCGTAGATATGTTTGCTTCCTGCCATGGTGACACTCCTTATCTCCCAAATGAAAAAAGCGGTCCCGGATTGGACCGCTGGTAAAAATGCTGCTAGAGCACGATGAATTTATGGTCGAAGAAGTAGTTGAGGATCATTTTCCTGGTGACAATGCCGAGAAAAATCCCTTGCTCATCGACGATGGGCACAAAATTCTGGTCAGCCGCCTTGAGTATGAGTTCATCCATCGTGGCGCTGATTCGCACCGGTACATAGTCGCGGTGTCGGTGCACCGATCCCGCCAGCATGCTGTCGGCCTTCTTGAGATTGAAGTCGTTGAGCTTCTTGATTTCCCAAAGAAAATCCCCCTCGGTGATCGTGCCCAAATAGCGACCTTCTCGGCTGATGATCGGGATTGAGGTGAAGCGGTATTTCTCCATTTCCTCGAGCGCCGCTTTCAAGGATGTGTCATCGTAGATGTAGATTACTTCGCTCTTGGGCTTAAGGAAAGACATGATTTCCATCGATAGATCTCCTTTCATCGGTTGGGATCGCCATTCCTTGTCTATTATAACATACCATGCGGGCAATGATAAGCGGAAAATATGAAAATGCGATGAATCTGCCTTTATTTGGCGTTTTTTTCCAATAATTCCGAATGGGCAAACAATGCACATCAATCCAAAATTGGTGCTCCCGATGTTATAATAGATGGAGGAGGTGGCGGTAATGGGAAAAATAGCGGCGACTCACGGCTTTCCCCCATTTATTCACGTTGACAGCGAAATCCTGATCCTCGGAAGTTTTCCCTCAAGCGTGTCCCGAAAACATTCTTTCTTTTATATGCATCCCCAAAACCGCTTCTGGCGTGTGCTTTCGCTTCTGTATGGTGAAGATTTCGTGATCGCGGATATCGCCACAAAAAAAGCCCTGCTCGCCAAGCATCGCCTGGCGCTCTATGATGTCGTCGAAAGTTGCCTGATCCAAGGATCGCGCGACAACTCGATCACCGAGATCATTCCGGCGGACATACCCGCCATCATCGCCGCCGCCAACATCAAGCAGATCTTTGCAAACGGCAAGACAGCCGGGAATCTCTTCGACCGCTTTTTCCCCGCCTATGCGCCAATAACCACCACCCTGCCCTCGACATCGGCGGCCAATGCTGCCTATGACCTCACAAAACTGGTCGAATCCTGGCGTGCGGTCGTCGAGGCACCCGCGAATCGATCACTGCAAGAAAGGAGATTATCCAGACAACGGAGCTAAAATGATGAAAAAACTCGAACCTCTGATTCCCATGATGCTTGCGGAATATCGCGAGCATCCCCTCAAGAAGGATCACTGCTCTTGCCGGTTGCCAACCAATGAGGATATCGTACGGATTCTCGATCTGACCAGGGAATTGTTGTTTCCCGGCTATTTTACCAAACGCCAGGTCAGCGAATTCGGCTCGCAAACAGCGTTGAAACGGCTGATCCGGAGATTGCACCGCCTCTTGAAAAACCAAATCTCGTTGGCGTTGCTATATCTTGCCGACCAAAACCGAAACAGCCAGATCCGGAAAAAATCCTGTGAACTCTGCCTGCGTTACCTGGAACGTGTCCCGAAGATCCGCCAACTCCTGCATAGCGACCTCGAAGCGCACTTCGCCGGCGATCCCGCAGCCTTCAACCGTGATCAAATCGTGATCTCCTATCCGGGTTTCCACGCAATCACCATTTACCGGATCGCCCATGAACTCCATGATTTGGGAGTGCCTGTCCTTCCCCGGATGATGGCGGAAGCCGCCCACCGGGAAACCGGGATCGACATCAATCCGGGGGCCAGGATCGGGAAAGCCTTTTTCATCGATCATGGCACGGGGGTCGTGATCGGTGAAACCGCAGTCATCGGCGAAAACGTCAAAATCTATCAAGGCGTCACGATCGGGGCGCTGTCCACCAAAGGCGGACAGACACTCAAAGGCGTCAAGCGGCATCCGACGATTGAAGACAATGTCACGATTTACGCCGGGGCTTCGATCCTCGGCGGGGAAACGACCATCGGTGCCAACTCGACGATCGGTTCGAACGTCTTCATCACCGGGTCTTTCCCCAAGAACAGTCGGGTGACGATCAAAATTCCTGAACTTGTTATCAAAACCGAGGCGGCGGGACAGGAGGGCAGCCATGAAAGTCTTTGATTCCTTGTTGGAGACCATCGGTTCAACACCGATGATCCGGCTGCGGCGGATCGAACAGAATCTGCGTGTTCCCGCGAACCTCTTTGCCAAGGTCGAGGCATTCAATCCCGGGGGTTCGATCAAGGACCGGATCGCCCTTGCGATGATCGAAGCCCAGGAAAGGCGCGGAAAACTGGCTCCGGGAGCGACGATCATCGAGCCATCCAGCGGCAACACCGGCATCGGTTTGGCGATGGTCGGCGCGATCAAGGGCTATCGGGTGGTCATCGTCATGAGCGACACCGCCTCCGTCGAACGACGGAAGATCCTGGAATTGTATGGCGCCAGGGTCATTTTGAGCGACGGCGCCAAAGGCATCCAGGAAGCCATCAGGATCGCCAAGGAACTGGCGCGAAACACCCCCGGTTCATTCATGCCGATGCAGTTTGCCAACTCTGCCAATCCAAGGATCCATTACCGCACGACGGCGCGCGAGATCTGGAAGCAAATGGATGGCCGCCTCGATGTCTTTGTGGCCGGCATCGGTACGGGGGGCACGATTTCCGGCGTCGGCCGCTACCTGCGAGAACATCTGCCATCTGTCCAGATCATCGGCTTGGAACCAGCTGATTCTCCGGTCTTGACGAAGGGATGCAAGGGATCGCACAAGATCCAGGGCATCGGTGCCGGTTTCATTCCGAAAACCTTGAACCAGGCGATCTACGACGAGATCATCACCGTCACGAACGCGCAGGCGTATGCTCACGCCCGGTTGCTCGCCCGCCATGAGGGAATCCTCGCCGGCATTTCCGCCGGAGCCGCGCTCTATGGCGCGCTGGCGGTTGGGACAAGAGGCGGATCCGCGAGCCAGAATATTGTGATGGTTCTTCCCGATACCGGCGAAAGGTATCTGTCGACCGATCTTGCCAAATTTGATTGAAGCGTTGACTAAGCAAAAGGCAGCCTTTCCGGTGGAGGAGGCTGCCTTGTTTCATAAATCGATGCGATTGCGGCGGATCGGAATCGCCGCCCTGGCCTGTTCGATCGCGCCCAAGTCGAGATCGACGATCAGGACATCCTCGTTTTCACCGAGCTCGCCAATGATCCTGCCGAAAGGATCGCACGCCAGTGAATGGCCGTAAGGTTCATAGCCACCGGCGGAATTTCGGCTCGGACTCGCGCCAATCATGAAAAGCTGGTTGTCCGTGGCACGTGCTCGAAAGGTGATGTGCCAATGCAGGGGGCCTGTGAAGGTGTTGAATGCCGCCGGCACGAAGATGACCCTCGCCCCCGCTTCGGCAATAAGATCCGCCAAACGGGGAAAGCGGATATCGAAACAGATCATCACTCCCATCGGTCCGAAAGCGGTCGGAAAGACGACGATTTCCTTTCCGGGAGTCAGTACCCGGTTCTCGCCAAAGGTCCTGCCATCGGGATAGGTGATTTCGAACAGATGCATCTTCCGATATTTGGCGATGGTGCCCCCGTCGGGAGCGATGATCAGACATGTGTTATAGGTTAGGGCGCCAACCGACTCCGGGAACGAACCTCCCACCACGTAAGCCTTGTGCTTGCGTGCCAGACTGCCTAGATCGGAAGAGCGTCGTGTAGGGAAAGAGTGTAGATCGGGGTGGTGGCGGTATCATTAAAAAAAAAAAAAAGAGAAAACAGATA
>CALGNF010000171.1 GCA_937958685.1 uncultured Caryophanales bacterium | reverse complement strand
CTTCATATTGCCATTTGATATAGCCTTCTTCCACCAGGAAGACGACTTCTTTGCCGTTGGTGCCGTCAGCTCCTGTAAGCTCTTGCAGGCTGATAAGATCATTCCATTCGAGGTCGCCCTCGTGTTGCCAGCGGATGAATCCGCCCTCCACGACCAAAAGGACCTCGCGACCATCAGCCCCGGGTATTCCTTGGGGACCGCGGACGGTTTCGAGCCATTCCTCATAAGTCCCCTCAAACGCTCCGACCTCGAGAGCCTGATCGTATATTTGTCGCAGCTTCAGCGTCAATGCCGAGGCGGTTGTCGTAACGGTTGTTGGCGCCACTGTCACCGAAGTGGTGGTAACTTGCGTTGTAACCGTGGTAGCAACGGTCCCGGAAGTCGTGCCGGTGCTTGTCGTCACAACGGCCGTTGTCGTTGCTGGCAATGTAAAGGTGGTTGTCAAGTCCTCGTTGCATCCCCACACTCCCATTGCCAATGTCAAAATCAATCCTGCCAAGAAGAGCTTCAGTTTCATATCAAACGATCCCCCTATCAAGTTGTTCCCTCAAAAAAACAAGCGATGCACAATCAGATTATCAATAATCTGGGAGCATACGCTTGTAGGCAATGAATATTACACAAGAATGCAATTGCAATTATATGCGTATTCATATTTATAATACATCTTAATCAATCAGAAAAAAAGAATTGTCGGGAAAATTGCCAATAATGAAATTTATCGGTCGGCTGACGATTTTCATCCCTTCAGTACTCCAGTTTACCAATTGACAAAACCGCCTGTTGATGGACAATTGAACATGTATTCCACACAATATCGCCGAAATATTGCATATGGATTGGCGTTTTGCTATAATAATTTAGTGCTGTTCAATATTGATCGTCGCGAAACGCTTTGGTAGATGCTTTTTATCTCATACTCGATCTTCCTTGCCTATGGGGGTAGCCATATTGATTAAGCGGGCTTTGTTGATACTGAATCCTCTTGCCGGGCGAAAGCGGGGCGAGAAACTGATCAAGAGCATCGTCAGGATTTTCCGGGAACAGGGCTACTACGTTGTTCTAAAACGAACACGCCATCACGGAGACGCCGTCAATCTCTGCCGGGACAATATCCAAGATGCCGATCTGGTCGTGCCGATCGGCGGCGACGGGACTTTGAACCAAGTGATCGACGGCATGATGAAGTCCGGGATCAAAAAACCGATCGGTTTCATTCCCGCCGGAAGCTCCAACGTGTTCTCAGGAAACCTCGGGTTTCCTCGAGGCATCCTTCGCGCCACCAGAAATGTCGCCGAGGGAACCCCCAAACCTCTCGACATCGGGATGTTCAACGATCGTTATTTTTCGTTCATCACATCTTTCGGCGCTTTCACAAAAACCTCGTGGCTGACCCCGCAGAAAGCCAAGAACTCCTTGGGTCAAATGGCGTATTTCTTCCAGGGTATCAAGGATTTTTCTTCCATCAAGCCCATTCATGCGAAAATAATCGCCGGTGACCGGATCTATGAGGATGATTACATCTTTGGATCCATCACCAACTCCCTGACTGTCGCCGGCATCATCAAATTGGACACCGCCTCCGTCGATCTCAATGACGGATCGATGGAGATACTGCTGATCAAGTATCCGCAAAACGGGGCGCAGTTCACCCGGACAATCACCGCTCTCAATAACAAGCAGTATGACCCCCAGATCATCACATATTTCTCCGCATCCAAGGTCGAGGTCCAATGTCCCAAAGAGACGGAATGGTCTGTCGATGGCGAGTTCGCCCATTGGACCGAAAAGATCGAGATCTCGGTGTTGCAGAACGCGATTGATTTCGTCAGAAAGTGAAAAGGCATGCCCTAGGGCGTGCCTTGTTTTTATATGGGCGTAACACTACATCAATTCCGTGATAAAATCCTTGATTTTCTCAGGTTCCGTTGTCGGTCCGAAACGTTTGACCACGTTGCCTTCGCGATCGACGAGAAATTTCGTGAAATTCCATTTGATCATCGAGCCGCCAAGACCTTTTTTTTGTGATTTGAGGTAGGTGAAGAGCGGGTCTTCGTTGGGACCGTTGACATCGACCTTGGCGAATTGGGGGAAGGTGATGCCAAACTTGCTGAAGCAGAAGTCATAGATCTCGGCCGCAGTTCCCGGAGCTTGTCCGGCAAATTGGTTGCAGGGAAAGTCCAATATCTCGAAGCCGTTCCCATTATACTTCCAATACAGTTCCTGCAAGCCATTGTATTGAGGTGTGAAGCCACATCCGGTGGCGGTGTTGACAATCAAAAGAACCATTCCCCGATACTTAGCCAAAGATATGTCCTGACCATTGCGATCCTTGACGGTGAAATCATATATCTTCATCGCGAGTCCTCCGTTAATAGTAAATGAGATCGGAAGAGCGTCGTGTAGGGAAAGAGTGTAGATCTCGGTGGT
>CALGNF010000170.1 GCA_937958685.1 uncultured Caryophanales bacterium | reverse complement strand
GAGATCGTATTCGGTGACTGGAGTTCAGACGTGTGCTCTTCCGATCTTATAGGGAGGCAACGGCATCTCTCCCAATCTGTCCAACAGGGCAAGAAATACTCCCTGATAGGTCATCCTGAGCTGTCTGATGCCTTCATCGCCTTCGTAAAGACAGCGGGCTCTAAGCAATCCGTCACCGAAACTGATCGTCGTACCTCGTCTGACCCGACGGGCTGGTTTGACCAAAACTTCCCAGACGTCGTCTTCGAGTTGCTCCAAGAGCAGGACCTCGATGGCGGCTCCGGTTTCCTCCTTGACGCCCAACAGGCGTGCCGGGATGACCCGGGTGTCATTGAAAACAAGGACATCGTCGCTGCGAAGATGGGAAAGCAGGTTGCCAAAGTGATCGTGTTGAGTGGCATACGAACTACGATCCACCAGCATCAGTCGCGATGCTGAGCGGTTTGCCAAAGGCGTCTGCGCGATAAGCTCCTCTGGAAGAACGTAATCAAAATCACTGGTTCTCATCAAAAGAGGCTCCCCTGGTAGGCTTTCCGCAAGTGTTTGTACGCCGTTTCCGTGGCGACTCTGCCACGCGGTGTTCGCGAAAGGTAACCTTGTTGGATCAGATAGGGCTCATAGACATCCTCGAGGGTCTGGGGATCCTCGCTGATCGATGTGGCGATCGTTTCCAAACCTACGGGTCCACCACGATATTTGTCGATGATTGTGCCAAGATACTCGCGATCTTTACGATCAAGACCGCACTCGTCGATCTTCAGTTTGTCCAACGCCAGTCTCGTGATCTCCAGCGTGATCGTCCCGTCCCCGAGGATGTCGGCGTAATCCCTGACCCGGCGAAAAAGGCGGTTGACGATTCTCGGTGTGCCCCGGCTGCGCTTGGCCAGTTCCGTTACTGCCAACGGGTCGATTTCACATTCATAAATCCGTGAGGTTCGTTTGCAGATTGTCTCAAGATCGGCGGTTTCATAGAAATCGAGACGATGGACGATGCCAAACCGCTCCCGCAACGGGCCGGAAAGATCACCGAAACGTGTTGTGGCGCCAATCAAGGTAAATGGCGGCAAATCGACCCGGATCGATTTTGCGCCCGTGTCTTTGCCAACGACGATGTCGATCGTGAAATCCTCCATGGACGAATAGAGAATCTCCTCGACGATCCGCGGTATTCGATGGATTTCATCGATGAAAAGCACGTCTCCTGGCTCAAGAGAAGTCAGAATCGCCGCCAGATCACCGGTGCGTTCGATTGTCGGACCGCTGCAGATCTTGATAGCCACGCCCAGTTCATGGGCAATAACGGAAGCCAAGGTGGTTTTTCCCAATCCAGGCGGGCCGTATAACAAAACATGATCCAGGGATTCTTCCCGTTTCGTTGCCGCTTGGACGGCGATGATGATCATATCCTTGACGTTGTTCTGGCCGATGTATTCGGTAAAAGTCTGTGGCCGTAAAGTGATTTCGATCTCGTCGTCAACCAGGAGATTGTTTGCCACCACGCGTCTATCCATATTCTTAACACCTCGTCAATATTATAGCAAATAAACCGGGATTTTGCGTTGATATATTTGTTCCGCTTGGTTGAAATTACAATGATACTATATTATAATTAAAACAGGTCGAGTGGCGGGGGGTGATTAAATGGCAAAAAATAGCGATATCATATCATATTACCTGAAACACTTCCCTCGAATCAAAAGCGAATTCCTGAACGCCAAAGATTCGTTTGCGAAAGACTCGCAGGTCCTGTCGCAAGAGTACGAACAAGAAGTCCGAGGCATCCTCGCAAACTATGAGAATTTCGAAAACAACCAGGCTGTCGAGTACAGCCAACTCGAGGCCGATTACCAACAAGCGGTCGCTTTTATCACGGAAGAATACCAAGACACTTTCGTCAAACTCGATCGGGAACTCCTTAACCATGAGGCAGAAACCAATCTCCTGATCCAAAAGGAGAATGACGAGTTCGCCGCCATCATGAACCAAATCGACAGTCTCAAACATCAGGCATATGACAGATATCTTGAGATGACTGCCGCCGTCAGCGCCAAGATCGACCACGAAATGCAGGTCCACACCGATTTCATCGCCAGCGAGGACGGACAATACAAGGATACGCAAAAGGAATACCAGCGGATCAACGCCGAACAGGCGAATCGTTTGCTCTGGACGATCGAACAATCGAAAAATGCGCTTGAAGCCCTCGCCAAAGATCTCAATGCAACATCCCGGGAAGAAGTCGCTTATCTTAACGAATCAGTATTGAAGACCATCGAGTCGCTACGCGATACCAAAAACCGGATTACAGTTCTCTTCAAGACCTCTACTGATTTGTTTTCCAAGCAAAAGGACAAAATCCAGCGGCTTGACAATGAGAAACAGAAGCCACACTCCCAACTCAACCAGACGATCATCAGGCAATATGTCAAGCAAATACGCGACGTCAACCATAAAAAAACCGTTTTTGAGCAGATGATCCGCAGTGAACTCAAGGAGTCGCTCGCCATTTTGGGTAAGCGGATCATCGCATTTGACGAGGCAAAAAACAAAGTGGAGGCCGAGAAAGCGATCCTCCAGTACGAAATCGTGCAGAAAAAGGCCGACCATCTGCTCCATAAAAACCAGGCGATGGCCGATCTTTTGATTTCCAAATATCAAAACGAGATCAAGAAGATCAAGATCGACTCCTTCAAACGTGTCGAGGAGATCAAACTCGCCTATTTCATGCCGGCGGCTTTTTTCCAAAACAGCATCAACCTCTATAGCAACTTTGCCTTCTATACCCGGGAATCGCTTGAGGAACTCGACGGGATTCTCACAAGGTTGATCACCTTTAACCAGCGCTTGGCTGACACCAAAACCGATTATATCGGCGCGAGCGCCAAGACGGTCGAAGATTATAAGTTGACCGTGATGGTCCATGTCAACGATATTACCGCGAAACTGACCGATTTGATATCCAAAATCGATTCTTTGAGCAAGGAGATCATCACCCTGGAATCGAAGAACCAGTTGGAAATCGCTGAGATCAGGAAAAAAATGGAAAGTGTCGACATCACCGGTGATTACCACAAGTACATCGCCGGACTCGAAAATGACGAATACCTGACCTGCTATCAGCATGACATCAACATGCAACGTCTGCGTTCGGAGCGCTCATACAGCGAAGCGCTTCTATTGGTCGAGAAGTCCGTCACCGCAATCAACAAGGAAAAAGCGATCGTCAAGGCTTCCATCAAGCATCTGCAGTCACTGACCGCGGCCGAAAAGCAGATCCGCGACCTGGCATTCGACAAACAGCTCGCGCTCTTCCATGCCGCTAACGCCCACGAGAAAGACACCATCGCCGATTGCCAGACACAAGAACTGGCCGAATGGAAATACCATTTTTCCCGGGCAAATCACCTGCTCGCCCGTGGTTACGACGACATGCGGACAAAGCATCTTGAGGAAAAACAATCCGGGTCGGAAACCGTCGTCGAATTTGTGCATAAGGCACAAGTCCTGATCGACCAGAACGAACTTGAGTTCTCAACGCTTGCCAACCGCTTGCAGAACAAGGATGAAATTCGGGTCTACTCCGGTTTTCTGGCAGACAATCGCACCAAATTGATTCAAGAAATCACCCGGCAGACAGCGGAAAAAACCTTGAAAAGCGATCAGGCCATCAAACTGTACAACCGGCATTTCTTTGACACTCTTCAAAGTATCACCACCTTGTTCGACAGCCACATTTACCATGTCAAATGGCTGTTGGTCCATCTCGATGCCAGCACCGCCCCCTCCCAGGCAATCATTCTTTTACAAAATCGCGGTTTTCTCCTCAAGGCGTGTTCTAGTATCGAAAAAGCGTTTGTCCTCGCGGATAATTCACTGGTCGGACTTCATCTCCAAAAGAATCCCGGCAGTATCGGCGACAAGCAAGCCGACTATTTCTCCCGCTATGTCATCTTGGCGGACACCGTGATGAGAAAGCTTGAAAAGGCCGGGTCCTCTTCAAAAAAGCAGCACGCGTTGCTTGAGGGTTTCTATGTCAGATCACTGCTCCTCCTCAACAAGATGCAGCATGACTTGCGTCTGTTCGTCCATGAGGCGGAAATCAGCATCATCGAAAAGGATGTCTTGCTGATCGAGCGAATTCAGAGCAGGACCGACAGACTCATTGCGTTTGTCAACCGCGAGTTCGACCGAATGGTCAAACGGGCACATCGGACCGAGAATCGGCGGATGACACAAACCAGACAAGAAGCCAGACGCGTGGAAAAGCTGAATCGTGTGCTTAAGGACAAGGTCAAGAGCGTCAACAACGCCTACTTGCGGCAAACCCGTAACGATGAGGCCAAACTGGCTTTCGTGAAGCGTGAACTTGACATACTGATCCGCGAGAATGAACGAATCCTCGAAGCACATCTGAAACAGGAGAACACGCGCTTCGAGGCCGAGCGCAAGGCGCTTGAGAAACGCTATGCGGAATTCATCCGGGTCTACGAGAGCCTCAAGGCCTTTTCGGAGGCCGCTTACGCCAAAGAGGCCGCCTTCATCGACACGATTGCCGCCCAAAGGCTCCGCAATTTTGACGAGTCACTGGTCGCTTTGGAGAAGAAAGTCATCTCGTTGCCGGCTGATTCCATGTCGCTTGTCAAGCAACTGGAAGACGACAAACTTGCGCTTGTGGCAAAACGCAGGCAATTGCTGCAAGACCAAATGGCAGCGATCGAAGGACAAAAGTTCACGTCGAGACCAAAGTATCTGGAGGATATCGAGTCAGTCAAGAATCGCCTTCCTCAGGATTATCTTGCTTTGTATAAGCGCGTCCAGGCCGCAGAAACTGACTTTCTGGCCCATTTTCATGATACGGAAACCACCATGTCGGCTGATTTCACCAAATTTCTCAAGGATCAGGTCAAATTCAACGATATCATCAACAGAGACAATGTCCCCCTGATTCCCTTGGAAAGCCTGTTGGCGTTCCAAGAAAGCATCTACACCAAGACCGATCAGGTTTTCCGAGAAACAATTGAGAAGACCGAGATGACAAAACAGCAGATCACCAGCGAAGAAAACCGGATGAAAGCCAAGGAAAAACGCATCATCGGCTAGCCCGCCGGGAGGACATATGGCTGAAGCCAAGGATAAGTTACAGAAAGACTACACCAACAAGCAAACATATCTTGAGAAAACCTCGCAGGCCTTCCGGACCGAAATGGCCCTTTTTGAACGTTTCTTTGCCGCCATCAACAAGCACGCCAAGACCCACAGGCAGATAACTCTGAACAATCTTGAGGAAGTCGAGACCCGCTTGGCCGATCTCAAAGCCCAGGCCGCCAACCTCAAAGACGCCATCTTCTTCCATGAGGAAACCGTGATCGTCGACCGGCAGCAGATCATCGCCCAAACCGAAGCCAAGGTCCACGATGACAATTACCTGCTGCTTGATTACGACAGGGCTCACGCCGACGAACTCATCGACACGCTTGATTACCTTAACAAGGCCCTGATCAAGGTCAAATTCGACTTTTTTGAGACATTCCAAAAGACCTATCTCGACGTCATCATTCAAAATGAGGACTATTTCAACTACATCGAGACCAAATCCATGGAATTCCAAGAGAGCCTGGCGCGCCACCAGGATCAGGTGAGCGGCATCTTCCTGGCCTTGAACGAGGAAATCACCCATATGGATGACGGCATCACGGACATCATCAAGAAAAAGAACGAGACGATTGGTCGGATCGAAGCTTTTTACAACAAAGAAATGAAGTTCTTCCTCGACAACCAGCTGATGTTTTCGCCCGCAAGCGACCCGACCTCGATCGACATCCAAGCGTTGCTATCCGACAAGATCGTGCAGTTCAACACCTTCCGCAAGCATCTTGAAAGCCAAAACGTGGCGATGATCGAGCATCTTCGCCGCAAGTATGCCTACGTGAATGCGGAATTGACGCGCCAATTGCTCGCGACCAGATCCCGGGAATTGCTTGGCGTTGATGATTTCTTCACCGATCCCGCCTGCAATCTCAAACGTTTGCAGGAAACGCTGCTCGAAGCCGAGACCACCGGCGACAAACGGCTGGCCGCCCGGTTGGCCCGGGCTTGTCGGATTTTGGCCAAACATGAAGCGCTTGCCAAGGAAGCCAAAGCCGAGGCCGGCCAGCTGCTACGGAGTTATCGCCGGTTCTCCAACCGGATGCTGACGGAATACATCTGTGAATCAGCGCGGACGATCAGCGATCTCGAACGGACGTTGAATTTGTTTCAGCGGTTGCTGGAATACGACACGTTTCTGGCTCAAGCCATCGGTGACGATTCCTCGAAAATCATCAAGGCCGAGCTTGACCATCTCGCCATCCTGGCGATGAACAAGGAACTCCGCATCAACATCGACTTTGACATCAACAGTGCGAATATCAAGACAAAGATCAACGAGGAGATCGGAAGAGCACACGTCTGAACTCCAGTCACCGAATACGATC
>CALGNF010000169.1 GCA_937958685.1 uncultured Caryophanales bacterium | reverse complement strand
TGACATCGTTGGGAGCTATTGGCGATTTCTTGATTGTTGGCGGTTTGCTGAGCGGGGTGTTGGTCATGCTCGCCGCGGGCGCCGAATCACTGCTGCGCGGCTTTAGTCTGCGCCCTTTGACGAGCAAACTCTGGATCGGCGCCCCCGTCTTTGCTTTGGCCGTCATTCTGACAATCGTGCTGTAAGCGGCACATCTGCCAGGAGGAGTTCTTGATGGATGATTTCTTTGAACGGTTCAGCGAATTGCGTCGCCAGGGAATCCACCTCATCCTTGTGACTGCCGTAGCCAAGGAGGGAGCCGGGCCCGTCGATGTCGGCAAGAAGATGGCGGTGACCGAAAATCATGGCTTTTTCGGCACTGTCGGCGGCGGGGCGATCGAACATTACGCCCGGGCGAAGGCTCTTGAACTGCTGAAAACGAAAGGTCACTTGCTGGAAACCTATCTTCTCAGCGAGGGCGAGGTCATTCCCGAAGCCAAAAGCCTGCCGATGGCTTGCGGTGGCAAGGTGACCTTGTTTTACGAATACTCCGGGCCAAAGGAAACCGTATATATTTTCGGAGCTGGACATGTCGCCTCCGCCCTGGCCAGGGTATTGAAAACCTTGGATTTTTTCATAGAAGTCATTGACGACCGGAAAGACGTGCTGGAAGGCTTTGCCTATGCCGACAGGAAACATCTGGCGGGATTCGTCGAGTATATCAACGAGAAACAGATCGGCGCAGCGGCGATGATCGTTGTCGCCACCCCTTCGCACAAGCATGACTATCATGTTTTGAACAAGATCCTCGAACTTGACCTGAAACCAAAGTATTTCGGGATGCTCTGCTCACCCGCCAAACTCCATGATTATCTTGCCAAGACCCACGAGCGGTTTGGCAAGCAGGTCAACCTTAGCAATTTTTACTCGCCGATCGGACTGGATACCGGCGGGAACACTCCGGAGGAGATCGCCATCGCGATCGCCTCGGAGATGCTGGCGATCGCCAACGGCAAAACCGGACATCGCCATCTGCGGGAGGTGTGCTGTGGTCAGGATCGTTACTGGGAAGATTGATTCCCTGAAGACGACCAGGATGCGGGAACGCTATCTGCGTGATCGCAAAGGGGACGGTTTCATCGCAATCAAGCGGATGATCAAAGACAAGGTCCACAGTTATGAGGCCGTGCGCCTGTCGACCGGCGAGAGGTTGCCCCTCATTGTCAGGGACGAGTTTGTCTACACGACGTTTCCGGTGAGTTGTCAGATCGGGCCGTATCTGTTCAACCAGGAGACGATCGACCGCATCACGCAGTCGATCGGGGAAATGATCAGACAGAAAATCGAACCGCTCTACCTCGATGAAATCGGCGTTTTGGAACTTGAGGGCAAGTGTTTCGATCATATTTTCAAGAAGATGGTCGCTTCGGGACTCGATCTTGTCGTCTCGGTCCGTGAAGACCTGATCGAGGCGTTTCTGGCCAAGTACCGCATCAGCGAATACGAAATCATCCAATAAGGCGGGGAGCAGCAGTGGTCGACAAAGCAGTTGTAAACGGCAGAGTCTATCTTGATGGCAGCTTTCAGACAACCAATGTCTATCTCAGCGGCGAAAAAATCATCGCGATCAGCCGCGATCATCTCGAAGCCGACGAAACCATCGACGCTTCGGGGCTTTTGGTGCTGCCGGGAATCATCGATCCCCATGTCCACTTCGACCTCGATCTTGGATTTTACCGTTCCGTGGACGATTTTGCCAACGGCAGCATGATCGCCGCTCTCGGAGGTGTGACGACGATCATCGACTTTCTCGATCCCGTCGACAACGAGCAGGATTTGGAAAAGGCTTTCCGCAGGCGCACGTTCGAAGCCGAGGACAGCCGGATCGACTATAAATTCCATGCGACGATCAAAAATCCCCGCTGCGATCTGGAGGCATTCGTCAGCAAGATGCTGGCTTTGGGGATGAACTCCCTGAAATGTTTCACGACCTACGCGGATTCGGGGAGAATGACCGGTGATGGGGACATCATCAAATTGCTCCAATTGTCTCAGCGGTACAAGTTTCTCCTCCTTGTTCACGCCGAGAACGAGGAGGACCTCATTCAAGATCCGTCATTCACTTTCAAGGATCTCGGTACAAGCCGACCGGCGAAAGCGGAGGTCAGGAAGGCTCTGCAACTGGCGGACTATGTCAAGCGATACGGTGGTTACCTCTATATGGTGCATGTGTCCTCCGGGGAAACGATCGAAGCGCTCAAGGAGACCTACCCGGAGTTGCTCAACAAGCATTTCTTTCTGGAAAGTTGCCCCCAGTATTTTCTCTTCAACGATACCTATCTCAAACGCGATGACGGGTATCTGTATTGTTGCACACCGCCGCTGAGAAGCGAACGGGAACGCATCCTCCTCACCGAGAACATCGACTATCTCCATACGATCGGCACTGATCACTGTGCCTTCAAGGCGGAGACGAAAAACCGTCATTTTCTGAGTGAGATTCCCCAGGGAGTCGGCTCGATCGAACACGCCTTCGACATGATGTATCATCTTTACGGCGAGAAGATCATCGACAAAATGACGCGGAATGTCGCCGCTTTGCACAGGCTGGACCAAAAGAAGGGACGCCTCAAGGTCGGGTTCGACGCTGATCTTTTCCTCTACCGTCCGGGAACCGGTCGGGTTGCCGACGACCACTCCTTCAGCGATTACTCGATCTATCTAGGCTTGCCCAAATCCGGCACCGTGGTCACGACGATCGTTCGGGGTACGTATGTCGTCAAAGACAGAGTTTTCGAGGTGCAGACAGGCAGATATCTGAAAGCGGGTGAAGGTGAATGAAAGCAATCATCAACGCCAGAATCTATGATTTTGAACACTACATCGAAAACGGATACGTCCGCTTCGATGAAACGATACAGGCAGTTGGCAGCATGAGCCGACTCCCGGAACTTCCTGCTGACACTTTCGATGCCCATGGCATGTTGCTCATGCCTTCCTTGGTCTGCGCGCATACGCATCTCTATTCGGCGTTTGCACGCGGTTTGTCGCTGCCGTTTGATCCCCACAACTTCAAGGAAATCCTCGAACAGATCTGGTGGCGGATCGACAGCAAGATCGACAATGAAATCACTTTCGCCAGTGCGATCGCTGCCGGCAGCAACCATCTGAAAAACGGAGTCACGACGCTCTTCGACCATCACGCGAGCGGGACCGAGATCAGCGGCAGATCGGAAGAGCACACGTCTGAACTCCAGTCACCGAATACGAT
>CALGNF010000168.1 GCA_937958685.1 uncultured Caryophanales bacterium | reverse complement strand
GATCGTATTCGGTGACTGGAGTTCAGACGTGTGCTCTTCCGATCTGTTAAATATAGAAGAACATTCGGGAAATCCCTCGATTAATCCTCGCAATTCTGGCAGTTTCCCGCACATCCATTGCTGAGTTCGCGGAGCTTGCCGAGCAGAAAGTCAGAAAGCCCGTCAAGACTGACACGCTCCTGCAACCCGGTGTGGGCGTGCTTGACGTTGATCGCATTCTCGCTCAACTCCGCTTCGCCGAAGATGAGGAAGAACACCGGATTCAACTTTTCGCCCTGATTGAACTGACCTTTCAGATTGCGGTTAAAAAAGTCATAATCGACGCTCAGGCCGGTTCGTCTAAGCGTTTCCGCGACTTGTACGGCACGGTGCCTGGGGGCGTCACCGAGGACGATCAGATAGGCATGGATTGGCGGTCGAGCCGGTTTTTCCCGCAGGCTCTCCAGGGCGAGCAACAACCGTTCGACGCCGAACGAGAAGCCTGAGGCCGGCAACTCCGGCCCGCCGAGGGTTTCGGACAACTTGTTGTAGCGGCCACCGCCGCATAGCGTTGCCTGCGCTCCCAACGAGGGCAGGTCCGCTTCAATCTCAAAGACGGTATGGGTGTAATAGTCCAAACCACGGACAAGATTCTCATCGACAACGTGTCTGACTTGCAGTGCTTCAAGGTAGGCAAGCACTTCCTGAAAGTGCGTTCGGGCAGCCGGAGAGAGGAAGTGAAGCGGTTTCGGCGAGTTCAACAGGGCCGGATTGTCCTTGTCGACCTTGCAGTCGAGGACTCTCAGGGGATTTTCAAGGTAGCGGCGCTGGCAATCGGGGCAGAGGCTGCCGATCGCTGGTTGCAGATATTCGAGGAGTTTCTGCCGGTAGGCGGTCTTGCTCTCCTCGTCACCGAGGGTGTTGAGTTTAACCAAGACATCCTTGATTCCCAAGGCATAGAGAAACGTGGAGGCATAGGCGATCATTTCGGCATCGACCAAGGGGCTGTGCGAACCGATCGCCTCCGCGCCAAACTGGGTGAACTGTCTTTGTCGGCCCTTCTGCGGGCGCTCATAACGAAACATCGGACCATAATAGTAGAGTTTCAATGGCAACGGCATCGCATTGTAAAGCCGATTTTCGATGACGCTGCGCATAATCGACGCCGTCCCCTCGGGACGAAGCGTCAGGCGGCGATCGCCGCGGTCCTGGAAATCATAAGTTTCTTTCTTGACGATGTCGGTCGCTTCACCGACTCCCCGATGGAACAGTTCCGAAGCCTCGAAGATCGGTGTCCTGATCTCTTCGTAATTATAGATTCGTGAAACCTGGCGGATGACATGCTCGAGTTCCTGCCAGGAACGGATCTCTTCCGGAAGGATGTCCTGGGTTCCCTTGATTTTTGTGATCATGATTCAATCGCTCCTTTAAGAAAAAATCGCCCTCTTTAGAAAAGGACGATATCCTGACGACAAGAGTGGTTCGATGAGTTGATGGTGGTATCAACCAAAGTATTTGTCGCTTACATGCTCGACCACATAGTCGACCAAATCGCTAACATCATTCATTTTTGTGGCGGCTTCGTCGGAAATCGAAACGAGAAACTCGCTTTCGATCTGATTGAAGAGCTCCAGAGCATCAAGGCTGTCGGCGCCAAAATCATCGGCCAATCCCGCTTCCATGACCACTTTTTCCGGCTTCACACCCAGTTCTTGAACGATGATTTCCTTGATTTTTGCAAAGATGACCTGTTTCTTATCCATTTGAAGGATCCTCCATGAAATTATAGTTTATACCTAATATCGTATTATAAGTTATTTCCGCACCTAAGTCAAACAGATGCCGTTTTTTTCTTATCTTTCGATGATGATCGTGACCGGACCGTCATTAGCCAGTTCCACCATCATCTTCGCGCCAAAGACGCCCTGACGGACCTGAGCTCCGGAGGCATCACCTAACGACGCGTTGAAGGCGTGGTAGAGCAGATCGGAAGAGCACACGTCTGAACTCCAGTCACCGAATACGATCT
>CALGNF010000167.1 GCA_937958685.1 uncultured Caryophanales bacterium | reverse complement strand
ATACGAGATCGTATTCGGTGACTGGAGTTCAGACGTTGGCTCTTCCGATCTGACGCTCTTCCGATTTATCCTTTTTTTTAAAAAACAAGGCATCGTATTGACAAACCGATTTCAATGCTATAGACTATTCACGGCTATTTAAGTAACGCATTAAGTAAATTAAAAAAAGTCACTCATAAGAATGAAGGAGGAAAAATGAAAAGGCAATTTGCTATTGCTTTATTGGTGTTTTGTGTTTCATTGTTAGGCGTTTTTCTAACAGCTTGCGATGAAATCACATCCACCACTACTGCCAGTCCGACAACAACAGCCGTGGTAACAACGGCTGGGACAACAACGGCTGCTCCCACGACAGCCGCACCAACCACC
The DNA here is from genome assembly GCA_937958685.1 of uncultured Caryophanales bacterium. GTDB lineage: Bacteria > Bacillota_I > Bacilli_A > Izemoplasmatales > Hujiaoplasmataceae > JAAYZB01. The sequence continues at coordinate 14,683 of CALGNF010000167.1, read as the reverse complement.
GTGGCGCCAACCACTGTGGCGCCAACCACAGCGGCGCCGACCACCGAAGCGCCAACCACCGTAGCGCCGACCACCGTAGCGCCAACCACCGTAGCGCCGACCACAGTCCCAACGACGGTCACTACCACGATTCCCGTGGAGTCCGTTACCGTCTTCGGTGCCGATTCGGTTGAAGTAGGCGAAAATTCAGCCTATGTCTGCACTTTCCTGCCAACCGCAGCCGCATCACAAGCGGATGTGATCTGGAGTGTTACCAACGGAACGGGCGAAGCCACCATCTCCACCTCGGGCGTGCTCACGGCCGTAGCTCCGGGAACGGTGACAGTCGTTGCGACCGTGAAGGGCGTCGAGGGAACCCTCGATGTCTTCCTGACCAAATCCGTCGAATCGGTTACGGTATCGGGTCAGGACACTGTTGATCTGGGAGAGGAAGCCGAATATGAGTATGCCGTCGTCCCCAGCAACGCAACCTATGAGGAAGTCATCTGGTCGGTTATCGCCGGTACCGGATCAGCCACGATCACCCAGGCTGGCGTACTTACTCCCGTTTTGGCCGGAACCGTTACCGTCCGCGTGTCGGTTGACGGCATCTTCGGCACCAAGGTCGTGCAAATCACAACTCCGGTCGCATCTGTCAGCGTCAATGGTGACGCAGAGGTGAGAGTCGAGGGCACGGCGACATACACCGTGACAATCCTGCCCGGGGATGCCGACTATGACGATGTCGTTTGGTCCGTGACCAATGGCACCGGTACAGCTACGATCGATCAAGAAGGTGTTTTGACACCACTGACTCCCGGAACGATCACCGTTGTCGCCTCCGCCGATGGGGTTGAAGGCGAATTAGATGTCAATTTGATTGTTTCCGTTGCTAGTGTCACCATCAGCGGCGACGTTGAAGTTCTCCCGGCCCAAGAGTACAACTATACCGCGGCCGTCTTGCCAGAAGCCGCTGAATATCCCCAGGTCACATGGTCGGTAGTGAATGGCACCGGTAGCGCCACAATCACCCAAGCTGGTGTTCTGACCGGCACATTGGCCGGCACGGTCACCGTAGTCGCCACCGCTGACGGCGTCAGCGACGAACTGGAAGTCACCGTGCTGCAAGACGACAGCCTGCTGGGAACCCCGCGTCCGACCCATTTGTTGGCAACTCCGGAAAATACGATTCTGATCGCTGGCGCCTGGGAACCGCAGACGGAACTCGAAGGTCTCGATGTCACGTTCGCCCGTCAGGTTTATGACGTGTCGTTCACATCAGAAGCATCGAAATCCTCGTCCGGTGTCCAATTCCGGATTCCGAAGAGCGTCGATCTTTCCCGGATGCAGTATTTCGCCATCAAAGTGACAGGTATGACAACGACCGAGGGTGTCAATCCGACTGTCTCGGTTCAACTCAAGGATTTTGACAGCGGTCTCTTGCTCTATAACGACCAAGTCACCGAGATCGAAATCGCAAGCGACAATCAATGGCTCGTCTTCGCGATTGCCAACAGGTATCGCCTGCAGACGGAAACGCGAGATCTCCGCATCCTGCTCGATCCGCACTTCACCGCTTCCGGCAACGAAGGCGTCTTGACGATCCAGCAAGTCGTTTTCTTCGGCAACGCCAATCCCGTGACCACCCCGCAATTGCTCTCTGGACTTAAGAATGCCCACTGGGAAGACACCGGTGTCACCGCCGAAGGCGCAGTCGACGTCATCAATGATGTCAATGTCGACGTGTTGCTGATCAGCGCGACCGCAACAGCCGTTTCCGGTTGGAAAGCAATCCCCAACTACGTCCTTGAGGATATTTCCCGTGTCACGACAATCAGTTTCAAAGTGAAATTGCTGACGGCCGGATTGCCATCCGATCCCAAACTTCTGGTTACCTTGGGAGACACTGACCTATCGAATGTGACGATCACTCGTCCGGCGGGTGGCGCGGATCCCGTGTACCAGACCGTGACGCTCACCATCCCCTCCAACATGCGGACCGAAGCCAACATGTGGGCCGCCAAGTATATCCAGCTCAAACCAAATTCCGGCGGCAATCTCGCGGTCCAATACTACATCTACGACTTCAAGTTGACGGGCGATGCGAACCCGACACCGGTTACTGTTGCCAGAACGCCATTGGGTGGACCAGACGTCCTCTTCACGGCAGCACCAAGCTACGTCGAAGCTTCGACTCAGGTACTGGTTGCCGCAGCCGGAGATGTTCCCGCCCATCGTCTCTGGACCCCGAATGTCGGCGCGACCCTCGCAAAGATTCAGTACGGATACACTAAGTCATCATCCAATCTTGCCGCTCGTTCGGTTTTGAACGGTATCCACATCACGATCCAAGGCACTGCCGGTCTGGAAATCAATGTCCAGCAGAACTGGGGCGACGCCTGGGCTGACGAATCGCAACGCCGCTTCGTCCTTGACGGCACCGTCCAGCATATCTATATTGTCGCCTTGGTCAGGACGCTGATTTCAACCGGAACCTCCGGTACCGTTTCTTGGCAACTGAATGCCACGATCCCCGCCGAAATCGAGGGATCGTCGGTCAAGATCTTCTCCATTGCCTTCACCGCCATCTTGCCGACCCCTGAAGAAGTCAAGGACGAGACGATCAACTTTGCGAGTTTCCGCGAGGGAGCCAACGTGATGGTCGATGTGGAAAGCGTACCAACCGATGCCATGACTGTCACTCATGATGAAAACGGCCATGCCATCGCCACCGTTGCCATCGACGATGCCAACAACCATCTGCTCGCCATTGCCACTCACGAGGACATCCGCTACATGAACACGCTGACCGTTCAGGTCAAAGGTGTGATTGGAACAAAGATGACCGTCAAACTGGCATATGGCAATTCCTACAACATGGATGTCGACTACGTCCATACCTTCACCACGAACGATGTCGAGACAATCGTCATCACGATTCAGGATCGCGATGCCCTGAAAGTCGCAAAGATCTCGCTTGGTCTGTTCTTCAGCCTCAATGGCGTTGATGCGCCGGCGACGTTCGAAGTTCATGGAGCGGCCTTCAGCGGTGTCGTAACACCATAGAAAGCAACTGCTGAAACAACTTGTTGTGTGCCTCACATTGTTACGGCAATGTGAGGCACACGTATGCTTTTTTGTTATTGTCTAAAAAGGTTTTGTAAAGGAGAACACGATTATGAAAACGAGTGATACAAGATGAGAAGCATGTGGAAGAAAACCATGATCCTTGGTCTCATGGCATTGCTGGCCGTGTTTTTCGTCGCTTGCGACGAACTGACAACCGACGCTACCACAGCAACGCCAACGACCGCGGCGACCCAAACAACGATATCGGGCGCAACCACCACGAACTTCACCACGGCGGCGACAACCACCGTCACCACAGCCGGCACAACCGGCGCAACCACAGGCATCACGACCACGGACATCACGACCACGGACATCACCACCACTGATGCCATCACCACGGACGTGACGACAACCGAATCAACGATTCCCGTCCTAGCGATCGTTGTTTCCGGATCCAACCGGATTCAAGCCGGAACCTCGACGGCCTATTCGGCCCAGGTGTTCCCGGATGATGCGTCCGACAAGACGATCACCTGGTCCGTCATCCCCGGTACCGGTCAGGCAACGATCAATGCCTCCGGTGTTTTGATTGGCACAAGCGCCGGAACGATCACGGTTGTGGCCACGGCCAGCAATCAGGTCACCGGCACCAGATCCGTGACGATCACTCCGGGAAAAATCAATGTTGAATCGGTCACCATCAGCGGTCCCTCAAGCATCGCTTTGAACCATACCGGCGTCTTCATCGCCAATGTCCTGCCGACCAATGCGACCGACCAGGCGGTCTTGTGGAGCGTGATCCCGGGAACCGGAAACGCCACAATCGCCACCAACGGAACCCTAACGCCCACACAAATGGGCACGATCACCGTGATCGCCATCGTTGATGGTGTCCCTGCCGAAAAGGAAGTGACGATCACGGATCCGATCATTCCGCTCACAGCCGTTGACGTCGTCGCACCAGACGACATCGTTGAGTTCGAAGAACACCAAATCACCTTCCAGGTATCACCGGCCAACGCCACCTACAGCAATGTGTCGTGGACTGTGATCAACGGCACCGGCGAAGCGGCGATCTCGCCCGCCGGCTATTTGACAGCCCTGAAGCCGGGTACCGTCACGATCAGGGTGACGATCGACAGCATTGTCGGCTCCGTGACGAAAACGATTCATGATCGTCCCAATCTCGTCACCGAGTTTGTCACCGCCCGCGACGGCTATTTCTTTGAAGGCGACAGCGAGACTCCTTTCCGGTTCCAAGGAACCAACAACTACAACCTCCACTACAAGTCGGACGCCATGATCGATGATGTCATCATCCAGGCAGCCGACATGGGTCTCAAAGTCATCCGCATGTGGGCTTTCTTCGATGGCTGGGAAGACGAAGGCCGAGCCAACTATGCCTATGGGCAGATTGCTCCGGGAATCTATGATGCCACGCCGAAGGAATATTTCGGCGAGACGCTGTATGACCGGAACACCGGTCTGGAAAAGGACCCGGTCCACATCCTTGACCGCGTGGACTATACGATCAGGAGAGCCGGGCAATATGGCATCCGGGTCGAACTGGTCCTTACGAATTATTACCCGGAGTTTGGCGGCATGCAGATGTATGCCAACTGGTACAACACGCTGAACCCGGGAGCCAACGTGACCAAAACGGCGTTTTACACCAACGAAACGATGAAAGGCTGGTACAAGGATTGGATCAGCTATGTTGCCAACCGCACCAACAAGCTCACCGGCGTCAAATACAAAGATGATCCGACGATCTTCTCTTGGGGACTCGCAAACGAACCGGATGGATCCGGCGTCCCCGCCTGGGCGACTGAAATGAGCGCTTACCTCAAGAACACCGTGGGCGTCCAGCAGATGATCACCGCCAGCGCCCAAGGATCACTCGGCAACGCGCCCTCGACCTTGGAAATCAACAAAACCACCGCCTCCGGTCGAATTGCGGATGATGATGATTTCAGCTACTCGTTCGTGAGATCAGGCATCGGTGGCTCATATTACGGTTATGGGACTTCCGTGAACCATTGGGCACTCCTACAAATCGATACTCTCGACTACGTGACAGCCCATCTCTACCCTGACCACTGGGGCATACCCAATGACCGCGCGGTCGAATATGGCGAGAAATTCATCAAAGACCATGTCGCCCTCGCCAAATACTGGGGTAAACCCTTCGTGCTTGAGGAGTATGGAGCGATGCGGGCGTCGATGTCCGAATCGAAACGCATCCATCGCAATCTCGCCTACGATGTCTGGAACCGTGCTGTTTATGAAATGGGGGGCGCGGGATCGATGTTTTGGATCCTGACCGGCATCGAGGACAGCCCCGACTCCGACGCCAACGGCAATTATCCCGACTTTGACGGTTTCCGCGTCCTCAATGACGGAGGCAGCACCAGTCAGCTTTTCAAAAAGTATGCACAATTGTTCAACGGCGAGATCGAGACCATCGAAAGAGAAGCGAGGGTCTATCTTCTGAGCCCGCTACTGAGCGAAGTCACAAAGAGCAGCACCTACAAAGTGGAAGTGAAGGTTGTTCCAGAAGGCAAGACCATCGCCAGTGTTCACCTTTATGTACATGGGCAGACACCGATTGCGATGACGGCGCAAACTGCCGATCCCTATCGCACGGGCATCTATAGCCACACACTGACGATGACTGATATCGATCCGGGCGCCGACTACACGATCAAGGCCGTCGTGGAATTCACTGACAGCACGACGGTGGAAACCGAAGTGCGCAACATCAGACGCTACAAATACCTGGAACTGGATTTGCTCTACGACATGGATTTCAACAGCGAGCAGCAGATCAACTTCCAGACCTTCGGCAGCTACGAGGCGACCCTGAGAAGCATCTCCCACAACAAGACGCTGGAAATGCTCCAACTCGATGTCCTCAATCTCAACGTCAACTGGTCCGAACACAAGGTCAAACTGATCGCCTTCCCGCTCACGACTGGCGGTCTCCCGATGGTCGCAAACACGTTCAGGGTGCAATACACGACCTATTACAACAAAGCCATCGTCGATGCCCTGCCCAGTTCCGGCTCCTGCGTGCTCAAAAACTACATCGCCCTGGAACCCGGCTGGATCAAAACCGGCATCGACCAGAACAACGTGACAATCACCACCATCAGGACCAATGCCGCCAAGGAAGATACCGACCCGACCAAGCGCAGCGATTACGGCATCAGATGGATCGACCTCAACAAAGATACGATCCAAACCGACAACGAATTGTTCTATTTCCAGGTTATCACGCTGGAATTCGTTCCCAACGACACCCTTAATGCGATCTGTGTCAACCCCACAACCGGGAAAATGCCATATGATGGAATCATGTACATTGATGACGTGCGTCTTTATGGTTATGCCAACGGCGCGCCGATCGACACTTTGGAGCCACCGGCGGATTTCGTGTTTGATCTTGGTGGCGAATAAGTGTATAGTAGTATTATAAGGCCACATGGCAAGCTATGCTTGGCGAAAGGAGTATGTAATGAAACACGTGATTAGCAAAAGACTCATTCTTGCCTTCTTACTGCTCTTTTTAAGCCTGTCGTCTTTTGCCTGCGCCGAGGTCACGACCACAACTTTGGCAACAACATCCAATACTACCGACACGCTTGCCCCGACAACCAGTTCACCGGCGACCAGCTCAGGAACGACAAGCCTGACGACGGCCGCCACCACCACGGCTCCCTCAACGATGACATTCTCAGAAATCCAAGCCACAGAGATCACCATTTCGGGAAGCCTCTACGTAAGCAATGGCACCACAACCTATTATACCGCCTCGGTGATTCCCGACAACGCGGTCAATCTGGCCGTTGAGTGGAGCGTCGTTTCCCGGGGCGGACAAGCGGAGATCGACCAATCGGGCGCATTGCTAGCCACTGCGCCCGGTGGGATCACGATCATCGCCACGGCGACCAATGGTCTGTTTGCGGAAAAGAACGTCGCGATTTTGAGCGTTTCGATTCCGGTGCAGAGCGTGGAGATCATCGGTGCTGACCAACTGGCTCACGGTGATCGAGCAAACTATTCGGTAGTGGTCAACCCGGTCAACGCCACCTACAGGAACGTCACCTGGAGCATTGAATCCGGCGAGGCAAAAATTGATTCCAGCGGCAGGCTTGCCCCCAAAGCAGGCGGTTTGGTCGAGATCGCCGTCAACGTCGACGGCGTCGCTTCGACCAAATCGGTCACCGTCACGCCCTACACCGGGTCCGTTTCCAATGTGAAAGTCCTGCTAAACCGTGTCGATTTGCGCAACACCGTCCTCAAGGATTATGAGCGCGAGTTCGAAGCGCTTTTCCCGATGTACAACGTCACTTTTGAAACCTTGCTGGATTATGAGAACAACGCCAGGATCCGCCTGATGGGCGGCGATTACGGCGATGTGCTCCTGATCCCCTCTTCCGTCAGCGCCCAGAACCTTTCCTATTACTTCGCGCCGATCGGAAGTCTCGAGACACTTTCACTGTCCTGGCGCTATGTCAGCCAGAAGGCGCATGAAGGCATAGTTTACGGCTTGCCGACCTATGGCAACGTCAACGGCATCTTGTACAACAAGAAGGTCTTTGCTGATGCCGGCATCACCGAGTTGCCGACCTCACCAGCGGCATTTTTATCCGCCATGCAGACAATCAAGACTTTCAATGCCAGCAAGCAGTCGTTCCTGGCGCCATTCTATACCAACAAAAAAGACAGTTGGCCGCTCGACCAGTGGCAAGGCAACGTCTCCAGCGTCAGCGGCGATCCGAATTACTATTACAACATCCTCCCTCAAGATCGGAACGCCTTCAGTGCCGGAAGCCCCCATTACATCGTTTACAAACTGCTCTATGACCTGGTTCGGCAAGGCCTGATCGAGAACGACCCTTCAACGACTAACTGGGAACGTTCGAAGGTTGAATTCGTCAAAGGCAATATTGGCGCTATGGTGGCCGGCAGCTGGGCCGTCAGCCAATTCATCGATGTCGCGATCAAAGTCAGGGACGGCACGTTCCTGTACGACAACGGGACACCCGCGGAGCAGTCTGACCTGGCCGATCCCGCCAATGTCGGTTACATGCCGTTCCCTTATACCCATACCGACGGCAAAGTCTACTCGGCCCACTCGCCCGACTTCTTCATCGGCATCAAGCGCAACACGACCAATATGCAGGGTTCGATCGACTTCATGATGTGGTTCTTGCAGGAATCGGGCTATTACCAGTTGACCGGAGGGATCCCGCCGCGGGCGGACATGCCTTTCCCGCCCGTCATCCAGGCGTTCCAGGATCTTGGCGTCATCCTGTTCGAGGAAATCTCCGCAACCGGGCCGATGCTCGGCAAGCTGGAACTTGTCGAATCGTACAGCGGCATCGTCCTGTGGAATCCCGACTGGAAGAGCTCCATGTTCGAGTATGCCTTCTATAATCTCAGAACATATGATCGCATCGCCTCCGACTGGAATGCGATGTGGAATTTGGGCATCGATCTGGCCGGCTAAACCGCAGATGCCTGGCGAACACTTTAGCGGGGAGGGTGAGCAGAATCGCCAATCTTAACTGTCCCACTTGTGCCAAACCCCAAAAACTCTCACAGTTGAAAGCGCAAAGGATCCTGTTGTTTTTTGCGTTTTTGACTGTGCCTTTGTTTTTGTTGCTTGTCTTTACCTATCTGCCCGCTTTCAACATGATCCGCTACAGTTTCTATCGTTGGGACGGAACCTCGCCCGAAATGACCTGGTTCGGTTGGAAAAACTACGAGATCCTGTTCCGCAACCCGCAATATCTGACAGTGATGGCCAACTGCCTGTATTATCTGGCAGGTTCCCTGGTGCAGTTGTTTCTCGCCTTGGTCGTCGCTTTCATCCTGTCGTTCAAATTCCGGGGTTCGAATTTCTTCAAGGGTGTTTTCTTCTTCCCCTATCTCTTGAACGGTGTCGCCGTCGCGCTGATGTTTCTGTTCTTTTTCGAACCGCAAGGCACGCTGAACACCATCCTGCGCTTTTTGGGCGCGGAAAGCGCGATCACGCTCTGGTTGATCAAGCCGGGACTCAACAACATCCTTTTAGCGTCGATCTCGATCTGGCGGTACGTCGGCTTCAACATCGTCCTGTTCATCGCGGCCATCCAGTCAATCTCCTCGGAGATCTACGAAGCAGCGGAGGTTGACGGCGCCAATCGTAGCCAGATCCTCTGGTTCATCGTTTTGCCCAATATCAAGATGATCGTCGGACTCAACCTGATCCTCGCCGTCAAGGGTGCGATCAGCGTCTTCGAAGTTCCATTTCTGATCACTGGCGGCGACTGGGGGACCTCGACCTTTGTCATCAAAGCCCTCAACATCACCTTTGGCGCCAACCCCCAATATGGCCTCGGCTCGGCCTTCGCGGTGGTGTTGTTCGCCATGATCCTCTTGATTTCCGCGGTTCAGAAACTGATGATCAGGGAAGATTAGGTGCAGCCGATGACAGAAAAGTCAGTAGCGATCGCCAAATTGAAGAGCCGTTCGGCGACCTTGCTCAAGTACACCACCCTGCTGGCCATGACGATCATCGTGATTCTGCCGATGATCCCGATCCTCTTCGGATCCTTCAAGACGAACTACGAGTTCTATGCGACTTCGGTCTGGGCGTTGCCCCGCTCGTTCCTGAATTTCGAGAACTACCGGATCGCGTTCACGCAGGGGGACATGCTCCTTGGTTTCGGCAATACCCTACTGATCATGGTCATCTCGATCACGGTTTCGGTGTTGATCGGCTCGATGACCGCCTATGTTCTGCAGCGTTTCCGCTTTCGCGGGCGGAAGGTTATCACTTATCTGTTCCTATTTGCCGCATTGGTCCCGACGATCACGCTGAACATCGCCATCTTCAGCCTGATGGCCTGGATCGGCAGGAATATGGGCCTTCAGTTGATCAACACGAGAATGGCCGCCATCATCCTGTTTTCCGGAACCGACATCATCACCGTCTATATCTTCATGCAATTTCTGAAACACATCCCCCTGGCGATCGACGAATCGGCGATCATCGACGGGGCGAGTTATTTCCGAATCTATTTCAGCATCATCCTGCCCCTGTTGGTTCCGGCGATCACCACGGTGGTCATCTTGAAGTTCGTCGCCATCTACAACGACTTCTACATTCCGATGCTATACATGCCAAGAAGCGATCTGGCGGTGATCTCCACAGCCCTTGACAACTTCCGCGGCCCCTTTGGCAGTCAGTGGGAAGTGATCTGCGCCGGACAGATGATCACCATCTTCCCGATCCTGGTCGTGTTCATCGCGCTTCAGAAGTTCATCTACAAAGGCTTGCTTATCGGTTCGGTCAAGGAATGATTCTTTAGTTATCTGTGAAGGTTGGGGTGCATATGAACGAGTCGATCAACGTTCATCTCAAGAAAAAAATCGTCCCATTTTGGAATCGCCAGGTCGATCCCGTGTTCGGCGGCTACTATGGTTATGCCGAACAGAACCTGATACCCAACAAACTGGCCGACAAGGGAGCGATCAAGATCGCGAGGATCCTGTGGGCTTATGCGGCACTATATCGCCATTACCAGGAGGATACCTATCGCGAGCACGCGAAAATCGCCTATGATTATCTTGTGAACCATTTGTATGACAAGACCTGGAAGGGCGTCTTTTGGAAATCCGCCTACTCGGGACAGATCATCAACGATACCAAGCACATCTATGCCCAAAGTTTTGCCATCTACGGCCTTAGCGAATATTTTCTGGCGACCGGTGACCCCGAAGCGCGCGACCTAGCCCTGGAGATCTTCTGGGTTGTGGAAACCAAGGCTTACCAACCGGAAAAGCAAGCTTACGGCGAGCAATTCACCCGCGACTGGCGACAGATGGACAACCGGTTGTTGGCAAACAACACCGCACTGCCGGCTTATACGACAAACACGCTCATCCACCTGATCGAAGCCTATACCGCGCTCTTTCTGGCCGCCGGAGACGAACAGGTTCGCCAATGTCTTCAGCGACTGTTGCATCTTTTCCACAACAAAGCCTACAATCGTGACGAAAATCATTGCTACATCGAATTTGACGGCAACTGGGGTCCGATCGACAATGGTGTCTCCTTCGGTCACGACATCGAGGCCAGCTGGTTGATCGATCGCGCCATGGCTGCGATCGATCATCATCCTGCGGAATTGATGGGAATGACACGCGCGATCGCGGAGAATACGTGGCGACGTGGATATGACAACGGTGTGATTGCGAGCGGCGACGCGGCCAATTCTCCACTTGTCTGGTGGATCCAGGCCGAGGCAGTCGTCGGGTTTCTCAACCACTTTTTGAAAACCCATGATCCCGACTATCTTGTGGCTGCACGACAGACACTTGCCGTCATCATGACAAAGATCGTCGATCACCGCGAGGGCGGGGAGTGGTACTGGTCGGTCGATCGCAGCGGCAAACCGCTCGAGGATTTCGGCATCAGCGAAAATTGGAAGGCCAACTATCACAATGTCCGGATGTGTCTGGAGATTTTACAAAGAGGTGACATGCTTTGAACCTTGCCGACTACCGTCGTATGGCCAACAGGCAAAACCGACTGCTCAACCGAAAAAACCAGATCGACAAAGGTTTTCACAACGGGATTTTTTATCGATACCGGAATCCTGTCCTGACTAACGAACATGTGCCCATTCATTGGCGTTATGATTTGAACATCGTCACCAATCCGCACTTCATCGAAAGACTCGGGGTCAATTCGGTCTTCAATCCCGGAGCGATCATCCATGAGGGCGCGTACTACCTGATGGCCAGAGTCGAGGGCAACGACCGGAAGTCGTTCTTCGCCTTGGCGAAAAGCACAAGCGGCAGCGACCGGTTTGCCTTTGTCGGGAAGCCCATTCTATGGGATAGGCCATTGGCTGACGAAGTCAACATGTACGACATCAGGCTGGTCAGGCACGAAGATGGCCAGATTTACGGAACCTACTGCTCGGAAACCAAGGATCACGAAGACAAGGGCAATGTTGCGGCCGCCATCGCCCGGACGGCGCTCGTGCGCACGCGCGACCTGCAGAGATGGGAAATGCTCGGCATCATCAAAACCAACGCCAACCAGCAGCGAAACGTGGTCTTGCATCCAGAATTCATCGGGGGAGCATACGCGTTCTATACCCGGCCACAGGACGGATTCATCGAAACCGGCAGCGGTGGCGGGATCTGCCTCGGACTTTGCAAGGACATCAACCATCCCGTGGTCGCGGAGGAAGTGTTGCTTTCACCCCGGCGCTTCCATACCATTTACGAAGCCAAGAACGGGCAGGGACCGGCTCCCATCAAAACCGATTGGGGATGGATCCACATCGCCCACGGCGTGCGAATGACAGCCGCCGGCTATCGCTACGTGCTCTACGCCTTCGCGACGAGTCTAAACGATCCGTTCAAGGTGATCGCCGCTCCCAGCGGCTACCTGCTCGCTCCTTACAAGGACGAACGGATCGGGGATGTCCCCAATGTCGTCTTCTGCAACGGGGCGGTGGTCAACGACGCGAACGAAGTCTTCATCTACTATGCGGGAAGTGACTCCAGGACCTATGTCGCCAGGACCACGATCGCCATTTTGCAGGATTACGTCTTCAATTCGCCGCCGGAGGCATTCACGGCAACCGAATGCATCCAGCAGCGCCTCGCCTTGATCGAACAGAATCGCTCTCATCTGAAAGGAAGGAAAAATCATGGCTAAGATCGTCAGCACGCCAACATCACCAAATAGCATTCCCTGGCAGAAACGACCGGATGGTTATGCCGGCCCGGTTTGGCGTTATGCGGGAAACCCGATCATCGGGAGGAATCCGCTGAAGGGGGTCGCCCGCATCTTCAACAGCGCCGTCGTGCCTTTCGATGGCGGTTATGCCGGCGTCTTCAGAGTCGAGACGACGTCTTCCCTTCCCCATCTGCGCGTCGGTATGAGCAAAAACGGCATCGACTGGACGTTCGCCGACAGTCCGATCACCTTCTACACCGACTCCGGGTCGATCTGGAATCCCGGCTATGCCTATGATCCCCGGGTGATCCGAATCGAGGAGTTCTACTATGTGATCTGGTGCACCGATTTTCACGGGCCGACGATCGGTATCGCCAGAACGAACGACTTCCACCGGTTTGAAAGACTGGAGAATGCCTTTCTGCCATTCAACCGGAACGGGGTTCTGTTTCCCCGGAAAATCAACGGAAAATACAAGTTGCTCAGCCGTCCGAGCGACGGCGGCCATACGCCGTTCGGCGACATTTTCATATCGGAAAGCGCCGACATGGTCTTTTGGGGCAGACATCGTCATGTCATGGGCAAGGGTGGCGGCGGTTGGTGGCAGAATCTAAAGATCGGCGGCGGTCCCGCACCCATCGAGACCGACCAAGGCTGGCTGCTTTTTTACCATGGCGTCACCAACACCTGCAATGGGTATGTCTATTCGATGGGCGTGGCCTTGCTGGACCTCGACGAGCCTTCGATCGTCTTGAAAAGGGCAAGTGATTACTGCCTGACCCCCGAAATGCCTTACGAGGAAGTCGGGTTTGTCCCGAATGTGGTCTTCCCCTGTGCTGCGATCGCCGAACCCGCATCCGGAAGGATCGCGATCTATTATGGGGCGGCGGACAGCTATGTCGCCCTGGCATTCACGGATATCGACACGATTTTTGCTTTTCTGGACAAACATCATGAACTGGTTGGCGCCGACGACCAGATCGGCAAATAAAGAGCTATCGATCAGAAAATCGGCGACGTGATAGTGACAACGCCACGCGAAAACACGCTTTTGGCCTAAGGAACTCACCTGTTCGCGATTGTTTCGACATGTGCTGATTTTGATACTTTCACCGATATCTTGTCAACCGGCAAATCGTCATCATCATGATTTGACGGGTGCAAATATCGCAATTTTGGGTGTTCCATTTCCAGCAAGATGTGATATAATAATAAGGCACGAGCAATCGTGCAATCGATTTGTTCGATGTATATAGGAGGTTCCTTATGGGTTGGCTAGATTGGCTATTGCTCAGTGTCTCGGTATTCTTGATCGCTTTGGTGATGCTCCAGGAGTCGAAGGATGATGTCAAAAACACCTTTTCCGGAGAAAAGTCGGAGTTGTTCAAAAACCAGAAACAACGCGGTCCCGAACTGCTGATGGCGCGAATCACCATGGGCACGACGATTTTGTTTGCCGCGCTGGCGATACTGGCGATAATCTTCTAGAACACATCGATGTGTTCTTTTTTTTCGCGATTGGAAAGGAGTCAGACATGAAACAGCGAATCCTTGACCTGATGCAAAGAAAAAACTATCAGCCGTCCGACTCTTTTTGGCTTCAAAGAGAACTCAAGGAAGATAGCAAAGACAGGGTTGTCCAGGCGCTTGCGTCCCTGGAGGCCGAAGGTCTGATCATCAGGAACAAAAGACAGAAATACGAGCTGGCCGAAGGCAAGAACTATGCCCGCGGCATCCTCGACCTCAAGACCGCCGGTTACGGCTTTTTGCTGGCGGAAGATGGCGGCGAGGACCTTTTCATCCCCAGAAACAAGACGCTGGACGCGTTCTCCGGGGATAAGATCGGAAGAGCACACGTCTGAACTCCAGTCACCGAATACGATC
>CALGNF010000166.1 GCA_937958685.1 uncultured Caryophanales bacterium | reverse complement strand
ATCGTATTCGGTGACTGGAGTTCAGACGTGTGCTCTTCCGATCTCCGCCGCACTTTCGCCTGTCGAAGTCGATTCAAGTCAGCCTCATCGATGTCCTTGTCTAGTTCAATTATATCATTTTTCGCCTCTTTGTCATCACCAGCCAGAAAATCGGCTGTATTTCGATAACAATGAAGCGCTTCCTTGAGCGTGAAAGCCTCTTCCGGCAGATGCGCCCCCAGGGGATGGTCTTGGACCGAGGTCCGCGTGATCGCCGCGAACAGGTTGGCAAAGGGCGAGAAATCCTCGACGGGAGCGTCGGTCCCAAAACAGACCTTCACGCCCGCCTCATGCATCGACTTGAAGCGGTAGCTTTCCCGCTTGCGCTTTCCGATCCGCGCTGAGAGCATGCGGATGTCGGATTCCAGAAAGATCGGCTGCACGAGCGCGGCGATCTTCAGCCTCGCCATCCGCTCAATCTGCTCGCCTGTTGCGAGCTGCGTATGCACGAGCGCATGCTTGTGTTCCTTGGTGTTTGTCTTTTTGAGCGATCTTTCCATGCAAGCGAGAAACTGCTCGATCGCCCCATCGCCGATCGCATGGGCGTGGACCGGCAGTTGATTGTGATTTGCCAGATCGAAATAGCTTTCCAGTTCAGCATCAGGATATGTCCTCACGCCCGCGTTGTGCGGATCATCGGCGTAGGGTTGCCGCAAAAACGCGGTC
This sequence comes from uncultured Caryophanales bacterium, assembly GCA_937958685.1. Taxonomy (GTDB): domain Bacteria; phylum Bacillota_I; class Bacilli_A; order Izemoplasmatales; family Hujiaoplasmataceae; genus JAAYZB01. Next base: position 19,068 of record CALGNF010000166.1, on the reverse strand, counting down.
CTTCCGCCCAAAGACCCGTCCAAAAGCAGTTTCAGGGCGGCGACGCGCCAATTGCCGGCTGAGTGCCGGTGCCAACCGCTGGCGATGAAGCTAGAGAATTCGTCAAAATCATTGAATCTGACCTGCTCATGGATCCTGATCTTCAAGCGTCCGTCTCGGTACAACTCATCAAGGAGCTCGATCATCTCGCCATGAGGAAGATCATACGTCAGGAAGTCATCGGAAAAGACTTTGGTCACGCCTTGGGCGAAGAGCAGCTGTTCCGCAGCGACAAACTGGTGTTTGATCCGGGAGATATCCGCCTTGGGCGCGAGTTTGCCCACAAGCCCCAGGGCGTTTTCGGTGAGGATCCCGCGGTCAACGTCGACCGTGCCGCCCGGGATTTCCCGGTCCAAGCCATCACCTAGCAGCGTGAGCGCTTGGGTGTTGAGGCTGGCGACATGGCCGCAGACGCGGTAGGCGACGATCGGAACTTCCAAAGAAGCCTGGTCGAGGTCTTTTCGTTCAGGCGCTCTCTTATCGCCGAGAATCTCATCGTTCCAGCCGCGAGCGAAGACAATCGGCTTGTCAAGTTGGGTCGTCAATCGAGCTTGGATGGCTTTGATCGATGTCAGGCCTTTCAGGGAGACGATTTCTGATTGCATCCCGATCCCTAGGAGGTGCAAATGGGAATCAAAGAATCCGGGCAGGATCCTACCAATCTTTTTCATAGATTATCTCTTGGTTCACATATGCGCCGGTCGACACAAATCCCAAACTCTCATACAGGTTTTTGGCGACGATGTTGGTGGGCGCGAAACTCAGGCAGATCTTCGGTTTCTCCGACATCAAATAAAGGACATCGAGGGCGAGCTCCATCGCCCTTCTCCCATAACCCAAACCCTGGAAGCGCTGATCGATCATCAACTGGCTGATCCAGAACACTCCGGTGTGCCGGTTGCGCGAAAGCAGCACGAACCCGACCATGTTCTCGCCGGCATAGATCGCCCGGGGCATCCGTCCGCGCTCGTAGGCCGCCTCGACCAGACTCACGGAGTTGAGGGCGACAAAATCCATCTGGTCGGCGCGGACGGCCAAATCGACAGCCTCCAGATAATTGCCGCTGGTGATCTCCCGAAGCGACATCGAGGCCCGGCGCTGCCGGCGCCAGACTTCCTTGGCAAGCAGCATCGCCACGTGTTCCCGATTCTTGTAGGTGAAGCGGTGATCCTCCACAAAGCCGACCTTGTGGTAGAGATTGATCGCGGCCAGGTTGTGGGTGTCGGGATCGACGAGCGCACTTGGCGCCTCGGTGTTGCGGAAGAGCAGATCGAGGACGTAGCCCAAGGCGATATGGGCGATGCCCTTGCCCCGGGCTTTCTTGAGGAGTTTGATGTCGATGATCGCGGGAGCGCCTTCCTCACGGTAGCTGTAGAAGGTTTCCCCGACAAAGCCCAGATCCTCTTCAATGATGGAAAAATGTTTGGTGTTCGGTTTGGTGGCCACCATCGCAAGCCACTTTTGCGTCTCTTCGTCAGTGATGCCGAGGCCTTCCGGATAGCCGACATAGTACATGACTTCGCCGTCATTCCAGAGGGCCTTGAGACTCGGCAGTTCCGCTGTTGTTGTTTCGTTGAACTTGACGTACACAAAATTCACCTCGATGCTTTCTCATTATTATTATACCGCTCCTCCCCCGGGGGCTGGCAAGCGATAAGCGAAAAAAAACGCCTGTTGCAGGCGTTTACATCGGTGCTTCCAGCAAGTCAGTGGTTCTTCTCGCCAAGCGCCTGTTTGAGGTCGACGCTCTGGTGGTTCGGATATTTGATGATCGTGCCTTCCCAGGTCCGCATCAGGAAGAAATCCTTGCCCCGGGAGATCACATATTCGGGCAGGATCGGGGTCTTGCCCTTGCCCTTGGGAGCATTCACGATGTATGCGGGAATCGCCATTCCCGAGGTGTAGCCCCGCAGGTATTCCATGATCTCGAGGCCGTCGTCGATCGAGGTGTTGAAATGGGTCGTGCCCTGGACGGTCTTCGCGTGGAAGAGGTAATAGGGGCGGACCCTCGCTTTCAGGAGTTCGTGGTTCAAGGAGCGCATCACGAACTTGTCGTTGTTCACGCCGTTTAGAAGCACCGCCTGGTTGCCCAGGGGGATGCCGGCGTTCGCGAGGCGCTCGCACGCCTCTTTGGCTTCCTCGGTGACTTCCTGGGGATGGTTGAAATGGGTGTTGACGAAGAGCGGGTGGTATTTTTTGAGCATCGCGACAAGTTTGTCGGTGATCCGCTGCGGCATCGTGACGAGCGTCCGGGACCCCAGGCGGATCACTTCGACATGCGGGATCTTCCTAAGTTCCTTGATCATCCACTCGAGATTCTGGTTCGAGAGCGTGAAGGGATCGCCGCCGGTGATCAACACGTCGCGGATCTCGGGATTGTCGCGGATGTAGTCGATTGCTTCCTGGATTTCCTTTTTCGGCGTTGCATAGTCGTTTTCGCCGATGTTGCGGCGCCTTTGGCAATGCCGGCAGTACATCGCGCACTCGTTGGTGACATTCATGATCAGCCGGTCGGGATAGCGGCGGGTGATGCAGCCGGCGGGGTTGGTGTATTCCTCCGCCATCGGGTCGAGGTCGTGGCAGTCGCCGACGAGCTCGAGCGCGGAGGGCACCGCCTGCAGCTTGACGGCGTCGAATTCATCGTCGGGATCGATCAGGCTGAGATAATAGGGACTGATCGCCCAGCGGTAGATCTTCGTGACCTCCCGGATCGCCTCGGTCTCCTTCTCGGTCAAGTTGATGAACTGGCGCAAGAGCTCGACATCGCGGATGCGATGTCTTAACTGCCAGTGCCAGTCGTTCCAGTTTTCCTCGGTGGCGTGCAGTTTTTTCATGATCAGTTGTTGCCTGGCCTTGATGCTGTCGGTGAGGGCGAGGCCTCGGGGGATCTGGTCCCTGATCTCCAAGTAGTCGGCGATCCGGCCTTTGAGTTCCTTGGCCCGGTCGAGAGCTATTTGGCGTTTTGACTTTTTCATAACTACCTCCCTTGCAGAAACGGATTTTCCCCTATTATTATATCATAAACTGTGCCTTTCGCCAAATCCCCCCGGCGAAAATGGGGTAAACTTCACAATAAACGATTGGCTGTAGTATAATGGAAATGAGGTGATCCAGGTGCAGGTCTATTCCCTGACGTCCAAACGCCAAAAACTCGGTTGTCTCCTCATCGACCTGTTTTTTGGGGCTTTCTATCTCTCGTTCTTCCTGATCGGGTTCACACCGGGCGTGGTTTTCTACGTCTTCCTCGGGCTGGTGGTCGCCTTGTGTGCGATCTATACCCTGATCATCTTCAATTCCCGGATCAGAATCGATCCCGAAGCCAAGAAACTGCTGGTCACCGTGTTTCAGAAGACCTTCTATGATCTAGAGAACGTCCTTGAGGTCCGGATCCAAACCAAACTGATCGACCGCAAGGAAGTCGAGATCATCGGCCTGTTCGGGGCGGGCGGCACCTTGCTGGGCGAGATCAATCCCCATTTCGCGATGGGCACGCACCCGGAGTTTGCATCAATCGTCGGCGCCATCAGGGAAATCATCAATAAGAACGACTGAGCCGGGGGCCGGCTCAGTCGCTTTTGTTCAATTTGCCCAGGTGCCGCCTGAGCGGGTGGAGCCTCGCTTCGGACACTGAGATGTAAGCGATCCCGAAGTCCGCGAAGCAAGCCAGTGTCGCTTCTGTTTCCGCCATGATGCCACAAACGCCGACGGGGATGTTGGCGTTTTTGGCGCCGGCGGCGACAAGCTGGATCTGCCTTCTGATCGTTTCCAGTTGGTATTTCTGCATCGTCTTGAGATTGATCTCCTCGCGGGCGATGCCCAGGGAATGCTGGATCAGGTCATTGGTGCCGATCGCCAGAAAGGCGAACTTGCGGGCGAACTCATCCGCGAGCATCACGGCCTCGGGCGTTTCGATCATCGCTCCCAAGGGGACTTTTTCCAAGTTGTCGAAACCTGATGCCTTCAAGTCATCCCGCACCGCCTTGGCGGTGGCGAGCAGTTTCTCCGCCTGCTTGAGATCGCTGACGAAGGGAAACAGGATCGCCAGATTGCCGGCAGGGGCCGCCTTGTAGAGCGAGGTCAGCTGCGATTTCAAGATCACATCGGGATCGATGATTGCCTTTTTGCTTTCAGCCGGCAGACTCTTGTCGCCGCGATGGTCGAAGGTGCGGACCACCACTTGCCTCGGGGAAAGTTTCCTGAGGATCAGCCGGTAAGTCTCTTCCTGGTGCTTTGGCCGAAACAGGCCCTGGTCCTCGAGAAACAAAAGCTCGCTGCGGATCAAACCGATGCCGTCATGGGCCAATCCCGCGATCAGATCGAGTTCCGCCAGGGAATTCATGTTGACCTTGAGTCTGAGTTTGCCCGCAACAGTGGTTGACGGATCCGTCCTTTCATCAATGCTTGCCGTTTTTTTGCTGTGCTGTGAAAACGTTTTGGGGTCCGGTTCCGCAAAGATCTCGCCGGTGGAAAAATCCACAAGCACGTTCGTGCCTTCCGCAAGCGTCCTTAGACCGTGGATCTGGATCACGTAAGTGAGGCCAAGACTGCGGGCCAAAATCGCGCTGTGGGCGAATTTTGCGTCGCTCAGCGCCAAAAAGCCGCAGGCCCCCTGTTCCTTGAGGCGGATGACCTCCGAGGGCAGGAAGCGCTCACCGGCGGCGAAAAAGGCCTTCGGCTTGATCACTTCTGGAGGCAGGCTCGGCGCGAGTTTCTCGATCAGCCGGTTGCACACATCCAAAACGTCAAACCGCCGTTCGGCGAGGTAGTCGTCGGCGGCGGCCGCCAACACCTGGAAAAAATGCTTGCCTGCCTGTTCGATCGCATATTCCGCCGTGCGGCCGGCGAAGACATGCTCTCTGATCTTCTCGAGCAGGAGGATGTCTTTGGCCATTTCCCGGTGGGCGGCGAAGATCGCCTTGGGCTGGAAGTGAGCGGATGAGTCCTGGTCATAAGCGGAAAAATCCGCTTCCAGGGCGCTTTTTGCTTCCTGGATGCGACGCCACTCGGCCTCAAAAGCCAACAATGAATCCTTGGCGTAGGTGGGTCTTGCCTTGCTGTGCCAGCTGATCGGGGCGAAGTTGACGCCCCCGAAGACGACCACGCCGCTAAGAGCCGTCATCCTACCACTTCCTTTGTCATATCATTATCATATCATGAAATCGCGGGCAAGGAGTCATAAAATCTGCAAATTGCGGGCGATGGCGCACTTGCGGTACACGAAAACGCCGGGATGTTGTATAATGATTGCAGGTGATCATCATGACCAAACGCGAACAGACGCGTCCGGTGTTTGTTGGCTCGCGCCAACTCGGAGGCACAAGTGCCGTCCTAATCCAAAGCATGACCAACACGAAGACGAAGAACATCCCGGCAACGATCGCGCAGATCGACGCACTGGCCCGGGCCGGCTGCGCCATCGCCAGAGTCGCCGTCCTTGACCAGGAGGACGCGCTAGCTATCGGCAAGATCAAGGCGGGAATCACCATCCCGCTCGTGGCCGACATCCACTTCGACTACCGGCTCGCCCTGGAGGCGATTCGCCAAGGGGTGGACAAGATCCGCATCAACCCCGGCAACATCGGCGGTAAGGAGAACGTCGCCGCCGTCGTTTTCGCCTGCAAAGAGAAACACATCCCGATCCGGATCGGGATCAATTCGGGATCTTTGGAAAAGCACATCCTCGCCGCCTACGGCAAACCGACGCCGGCGGCGATGCTCGCCTCCGCGAGCTATCATGTTGGCCTTCTCGAAGCGCTCGATTTCCAGGACATCGTCATTTCGCTCAAAGCCTCCTCGATCCAGGACACGATCATGGCCAACCGCCTGGCGGCGGCGGCTTTCGCCTATCCTTTGCATCTGGGGATCACCGAAGCCGGCACCGCTTTCTCGGGCACGATCCGCTCGGCGATCGGCCTCGGCGTTTTGCTTGAAGAAGGTATCGGCTCGACGATCCGCGTCTCGCTGACCGCCGATCCTTTGGCAGAGATCAAGGTCGCCAAGGAGATCCTGGCGAACTTCAATCTCTATGCCAAGCCGATCCTGGTTTCCTGTCCGACCTGCGGCCGGATCGAGTACGACATGATCAAGGTCGCGGGCGAGATCGAAGCCTTTCTCGAAACCGTGACCAAGACAGTCAAGGTCGCGATCATGGGCTGCGTCGTCAACGGTCCCGGTGAGGCCAGGGACGCCGACATCGCCCTCTGCGGCGGTAAGGACGCCGCCTTGTTGTATGTCGATGGACAGATCGTGCGCAAGCTGAACAGCGAGGAAATCGTGCCCGTTTTAAAACAGGTCATCCTCGACTATCCCGAAACATAAAAACGATGCCGGATTTTCCGGCATCTTCTCATCATTTGCGAATCAGCATTCTCGTCGCAACGTCCTGTTTCTCCTTGGGAGCGGGCAAGGCATGGTACTTGCCGAAGGGCATCTGGGCGAGCAACCGCCAGGCGGCGGGCACGCCGAAGGTTGTTTCGACCTTTTTGGCGATCAGCTCGTTGTAGTGTTGCAGGCTGGCGCCGATGCCTTGTTCCGCGAGCGCGTTCCAGACATTGATCTGCAGCATGCCGTTCTGTTCGAGGCTCCAGCGGGCGAAAGCCTCGCTGTAGAGCGGATACTCCGCCTGCAGGGCCTTGGTCGCCTCCTCATCGTCGAAGAACAGAATCGTGCCCTGGGCTTTGCGGAAACCATTGATTTTGGCCTGGGAACGGGCGAACGCCTTTTCCGACACCGTCTTGCTGATTTCGTCCTCGACCAGTTGCCACAAGAGCAGATGCTGCTCGCCAAAGAGCAAGAGCACTCTTTGGGTCTCTTCGTTGAAAGCCGAGGGCGTGAGCGTCAAAACCCCGGCAACCAGGGTTTCGATCAACTGGGGAGCGACTGACTCGTCGGTGAATTCATAAACGCTTCTTCTTCGTCTCAATACATCCATATGTTTCATGATCACGATACTCCTTTACAAGTTTTCAACCAATATTATCCTATCCGTCGGCAGTTGGACAAATCGATTTGCCCCGGCGACGCTCACTGACGGGAGTGCCGCCCGGACGGTCACCACGATGCATGGAGGTGCTTATATGAAACGCCTCATCAAACGCCTTATGTTCGGGATCTTCAGTCTGCTTGCCTTCCTGCTTCTGCTTTTGCACATCCTGAGCGTGGGCGCCGGCGCCAGGATCACCCGCGAATACGCGGAGATCTTGAGCGATGGTGTCCAGGAAGTTGTGATCGATGATGTGGCGATCAGTTACCGCGAGGCGGGCGAGACCAACGCCAAGGTGCTCGTGATCGTCCACGGGTTTTTGGGCTCCGCCTACGATTTTCGGGAGGTGATCCCGCTGCTTGCGGAAACCTATCATGTCTATGCCTTGGACCTTCCCGGTTTCGGGCTGTCGGACAAGCCCGCTACCTATGATTACGCCAAAGCCAACCAGGCCGATACCGTCCGCGCTTTCGTCCAGGAACTGGAACTGACCGCTTTCGCGCTTCTTGGGCATTCGATGGGCGGCGAGATCGCGATCCGCTACGCCCTGGACTATCCCGAGTCGGTGAGCGAGCTCATCCTCGTCGCGAGCGCCGGGATGGCGTCCGGCACCGCGCCGGCGCTTCCCGGATTTCTCTACGGCCTCGTCGTCAAGAACTACTTCGCCCAGCAGGCGGGACTGTATTCCGCGTATTATCAGGACGAGATGAAGACCAGGGACAACATCGAACCGATGTACTACTTGAACAGCCGTATCCCGAACGAGGTCTTCCGCCAGTTTTCCCTGGATCAGGATGACGACACTCTCCGTGAACGCATCCCAGACATCCAGGTGCCGACCCTGCTCATCTGGGGCCGCCATGACACTTGGATACCGCTCTCACAGGGCGAGGCGATGGCCGCCCTGATCGCGGGCAGCACCCTGTCAATCATCGAGAACGCCTCGCACCTTCCCTTCCAGGAGGATGTGGAAACTTTCGTGGCGCTGGTGGCAGCTTTTATCGAATAGCCTGTATTTGCTCAACAGAAAGAAGAAATGCCGGATATCGCATCCAGCATTTTTTGTCATGGTGTTTGGCTAGAAGAACACGCCGATGATGTGCCTCAGGACGTTGTTCTCGTAGATCCATTTCGAGAGGCGGAATTCCTCCGCCCCGAGCTGCATGTCGGTTGCCAGGAAGCCGCCGATCGCCTCGTGGATCGCCGGCACGGTGATCACGAGCGCAAGCAGGAACATCAGGATGTAGACCAAGACGGTGATCTTGAGCAAACCGAAGAGCACGCCCAGGACCTTGTCGATCTGCTTGATGACGGGAAGTTTCGTGACCAGCTTCGCCAGGATCTTGAGGAAGAAAAAGACGATGATCGAGCCAATGAACAGCACGACGAAGGCCAAGACCAAGAGCACCAGCCCTTTGATGAGCGGTTGGATCGCATCGACGATCGAGAGTCCGAGTTCCTGGAAATCGATCCCCTTGACGATCCAGTCGATCAAGTATTCCGGCAAACTCATCTCCGCGAACGCCGCCCGGACATTGATCTCGGTGAGCTCGGCGGAAAAGAGCGGCCGGGAAATGAGATATTCATGGATCTTGCCGTCGATCGTCTCGCCGAACCACCCATCGAGCACTGCCGAAAACGGCCTGGCGAGGATGATCGAGGCGATCAGGCCAAAAATGCTCGAGGCCATTTCCACGATTTTGAGCAGGAAACCCTTCTTCCAGCCGATGACGGCGAAGAGAATGACGCTTAAGACGATGACAACATCGATGATGCCAAAGAATCCGAGATCCATGATTTAGTTTTCCCCCTGTTTATCGCGATCCTCAAGGTAGTCCTTGTAGGATAAAATCATCTTTTTGGCGGCCATGACCTCGTCGATCCGGCTGATCGGCGTCGTGTGCGGCGCCGTTTTCACGAGTTCCGGCGTTTCCGCCGCCTCGCGGGCGATTTTGATCATGGTGGCGATGAAGGCGTCCAATGTCTGCTTCGATTCCGTTTCCGTCGGTTCGATCATGATCGACTGAGGGAAAAGCAAAGGAAAGTAGATCGTCGGCGCGTGGAAGCCATAATCGAGCAGGCGTTTGGCGACATCGAGGGTCCTGACACCGGTCGACTTGTCCTTGAGGCCGTCGAAGACGCATTCATGCATGCAGACGCCGGCGATCGGCAGTTCGTAGTCGTCCTTGAGCGATTCCTTGACGTAGTTGGCATTCAGGGTCGCAAGGCCGCCCAAGGCCTTCAAGTTCTCCCTGCCAAGGGAAAGGATGTAGACGTAGGCCTTCAGCCAGACGCGGAAATTGCCGTAGAATGCGGAGATCCGTCCGATCGCCTCGGCGCTTTCAAAAACGTAGTAATGGCCATCGCTGGCTTTGACTTGCGGGTTGGGCAGAAACTCGCAAAGCTCCCTGGTCACACCCACGGGTCCGGATCCGGGGCCGCCGCCGCCATGCGGCGTCGCAAACGTCTTGTGGAGGTTGATGTGGATGATGTCGAAGCCCATGTCGCCCGGACGCGCCTTGCCCAGGATGGCATTCAGATTGGCGCCGTCATAGTACATCAGGCCGCCGGCCTCATGGACGAGACGGGTGATCTCGCAGATGTCGTTTTCGAACATCCCGAGGGTGTTCGGATTGGTGAGCATCATCCCGGCGATGTCATCGCCGAGGGCTGCCTTGAGGGCCGCCAAATCGACGCGGCCGTCCGGATTCGACCTGATCTCGACCGCCTGCATGCCGGCGACCGTCGCCGAGGCGGGATTGGTGCCATGCGCGGAATCGGGCACGATCACCTTCGTGCGCCGCCAGTCGCCGCGGCGCTCGTGATAGGCCTTCATGATCATCAGGCCGACGAGCTCACCGTGCGCGCCGGCGTAGGGATTGAGGCTGAAGCAGGCCAAACCGGAGATCTCGGCGAGCAGCTTCTGCAGTTCGTCATAGACCATGAGAGCGCCTTGGACGCTGCCTGCGGGCTGCAGGGGATGGATATTCGCAAAACCCGGCAGGGCGGCGATTTCCTCGCCCAGCTTGGGATTGTATTTCATCGTGCACGAGCCCAGGGGATAGAAGCCGGTCTCGATGCCGAAGTTCTTCCGGGAGATGTTGCTATAGTGGCGGGTGACGTCGAGTTCGGAAACTTCCGGCAACAGCAAATCCGTCTTTCTGCGGAGCGCTGCGGGCAGCTCGGTCATCGCATAGCCCTTGACAAAGGGCTTGGGCAGGGAGTATGCCCTCCGGCCGGGGGCGGAGAGTTCGAAGATCAGTTTGTCGTAGGTTACCATGAGAGTCCCTCCAGCGTCGCCACGAGTCCGTCGATCTCGGCCTTGGTGCGTTTCTCGGTGACGGCGAACGCCACGAGGTTGTCATAGTCCTCCCCGTATTCCGCGAGCGGCACGGCGCCGAAGATGCCGGCGTCAAGCAGCGCTTTCTGGATCAGTTCGGAGGGAAGCAGGGTCTCCATCACGAATTCCTTGAGGAACGGTTTCGCATAAGCCAGACGGAATTTGCCGGTTGCCTCCAGCCTGTCCTTGAGGTAGTGGGCCCCCTGGTAGCTGAGCTCATTTGCTTCCTTGAGTCCCGCCTCGCCCATCACGGACAGATAGATCGTGACATAGAGGGCCATCAGCGACTGGTTCGAACAGATGTTCGAGTTCGCCTTCTCCCGGCGGATATGCTGTTCGCGGGCCTGGAGCGTGAGGACGAAGGCGCGTTTGCCGTTTGCGTCCCTGCTCATGCCGCAGATTCGTCCCGGGAGTTTGCGGACGTGCTGCTTCAAGGTTGCCATATAGCCCAGGGTCGGACCGCCGAAAGCCATCGGGATCCCTAAGGACTGACAATCGCCGACGGCGATGTCGGCGCCGTCTTCCCTGGGGGATGCGAGCACCGCGAGGGTCGCGATGTCCGCGTTTTCGATCAGGAGCGCGCCGCTTTCATGGGCGAGCTCGCCGAGTTTTTGGCAATCTTCGATGATCCCGAAGAAATTGGGTTTTTGGATCAAGACCGCGGCGACGCTTGCATCCAGCATGTGCTTAAGGGCTGTGGCGCTCGTTTCGCCCGCAACCGCCGGAATCATTTCCAGTTCCAGCCCCTTGAAGTGCAGATAGGTCTTGACGACCGCCATCGTGTTCGGGTTGAGCGTCCCAGATACGAGGATCTTCTTGCGCTTGGTGATCGCCTCGGCCATGAAGCAGGCTTCCGCGGTCGCGGTCGCCCCGTCGTACATCGAGGCGTTCGCCGCGTCCATTCCGGTCAAGGTCTGGATCAGCGACTGGTATTCGAAGATGTATTGGAGCGTGCCTTGGGCGACTTCCGGCTGATAGGGCGTATAGGCGGTCAGGAATTCCTGCCGGGAGATCAGACTGGAAATCACCGAGGGTTCGTAGTGGTCGTAGACGCCCAGACCGGCAAAACAGGTGTATTGCCGGTTTTGGGCGGCCAATTCCTTAAGTTTGGCGCGGATCTCGACTTCTGACAAGCTTGCTTGAACGTCGAAGTCACGCTGAAAGAAGACGCCTTTGGGGACGTCTTTGAACAAATCATCGATGGTTTTGACGCCGACTTTGGCGAGCATCGCCTCCAGGTCGGCCTCGGTATGGGGAAAGTACTTGAACATCAAGCCCACCTATTTGGAGATCTTCTCGTAACCGGCTTTGTCCAGGAGGTTGTCGAGTTCGCTCATGTCATCGACGGCGACCTTGAGGATCCAGGCGCCGTAGGCGTCTTCATTGATCAGCTCCGGTTCGCCGACCAGATCTTCGTTGACGGCGATCACGGTGCCCGTGACGGGGCTGATCAAATCGGAAGCCGCCTTGACGGATTCGACCGCGCCGAACTCATCCTCCGCGACGATCTTGGCGCCGACATCGGGCATGTCGACGAAGACGATCGCGCCCAGTTGCGACTGCGCGAAATCGGTGATGCCGACGAGGACGATGTTGCCCTCGATGATTTTGACCCATTCGTGACTTTCGGAATACTTCAATCCTGCCAACACTGTGCTCATAATCTAGCTCCTCTCATTTACTTCCTATAGTGTTTGTCCAGAAATTTCCTGTCTCTGACGAAACCCGGAAACTGGCGTTTGCGGATCTCGACGGCGATGGTTGTGCCGAGTTTGGCCTTGTCGATCCTGACCATGGCGAGTGCGATCGGCTTGTCCAGGGTGATCGAGAGATAACCGGTCGTGACGTAGCCGACGACCTCGCCGTCCGCGAGGACGGGATAGCCTTGCCTTGGGATCGCACGCTCGCTGAGCTCGAGACCGACGACGCGGCGGCTGAGCCCTTTCTCCAGATCCTCGAGCAGTTGTCTCTTCCCGATGAAATCGGGCTTGTCGAAAGCGACGAACAGCTTGAAGCCCGCTTCGAGCGGCGTGATCGTCTCGGAGATCTCGTGGCCGTAAAGCGGCAGCGCCGCCTCGAAGCGCAGGGTGTCGCGGGCGCCGAGTCCGCAGGGCGTCACGCCGTTTATGATGAGTATCTTCCAGATTTCGGTGATCGCCGCGGCGTCGGCGTAGATCTCGAAGCCATCCTCGCCGGTGTAGCCGGTCCGGGAGATCAGGACCTCATGGCCCAAGATCATTTGCTTGCGGGCGGTGAAGAAGGTGAGGCTTCCAAGACCAAGGGCGAACAGCTCGTCGAGCTTGGCTTCGGCCTTGGGTCCCTGCACGGCGATCTCGGCGTAATCAGCGGAAAGATTCTTGATCGTCACGTCAAAGCCGTCGGTCTGGTCGACGAGCCAGGCATAGTCCTTGCCGATGTTGCTGGCGTTCACGACCAAAAGACATTTCGTCTCGGAAAGTTTGTAGACCAACAGATCATCGACGATCGTGCCATTCTCGTACAGCAGCATGCCGTAGACGACCTTGCCGAGGGGCTTCGAGGTGATCTCGTTGCAAAAGACGTGATCGACATAGCGAAGGGCGTCCTTGCCCTCGACCATGATCTCGCCCATGTGGGAAACATCGAACATCCCCACATTCTCCCGGACGGCGCGGTGTTCCTCCTGGATCGAGGTGTAGACGATCGGCATCAAAAAGCCGGCGAATTCCTCAAGGCGCGCCCCCAGTCTTAGGTGTTCTTCATAGAGGCAGGTTTTCTGGGTCCCATTCATCGCATGATACCTCCGCTAAGGATAATTATATCACAAGCCAAAGGCTTTAAAAAACAATTTCCAGAAAATCAGGAAGCGTGAGATTGTAGACGAACTCACCCAGGTCGACGTCCGCGAGGGCGGCGGCGAAAGCCGCTTTTGTGAAGGGTTTGTTGATGAGTCTCCTCAAAAACAGGTCCTCATCGCCGATCAGGAAGAAATCGCCGAGCATGTTGATCTTCTTGACGATGTTGTTCTTGATCACCAGGCTGACCTCGATCATCCCGGCGTTCACGTGTTTCTTCCTGATCAGCGAGTAGTCGGGATTCTTGCCATAGATGAAGTCGGGGTCAAGATAGCCGGCCATGATTTTTTCGATGAGCGCGACATCGGCCTCGCTCAGGACGATCTCCGAATCGCAGAGGTTCTTTCGGAGATAATGCTTGAATTCCTCGATGTCGATTGCCAGGTGCTCCTTGAGGTTGGTGACGCGCTTCCGGACCGAATCGATGCCCTTGGTGATCAGTTTCTCGTTGTCCGGCGTGATCGCCCGGACCATCACCGACAAATCGGTGTCGAAGAGCATCGTCCCATGGACGATGCTTCTGTCCTTGACGCGGTAGAAGGCGTTGCCGGAGACCTTGAGGCCGTCCACGAGGATGTCGTTCCTGCCGGAGAATTCGGCGTTCAGGCCGAGACCCTTGAGCAGCTCGACGACCTTCCCCAGGTAGTTGCCGAAGACAAAGTCCTTGTTGAAGGTCGGGGTGATGAAGGAGAGCATGATGTTGGAGAAGTCGGCATAGACGCAACCGCCGCCGGATTTGCGGCGGTAGAATTGGATGTTGCTTTCCTTGACATAGTCGAGATTGACCTCGTTTTCGATCAATTGGTTGCGGCCGAAGATCACGGTCGGCACGACCTGCCACATGAAGAAATACTCGTTTTCGGGATACTGCTCGGCGAGGTATTCCTCGGTCGCAAGATAAAACGGCAGTTTTTTGGTTTCGGTAAACGGATAGGCTACGTAGATCATTGGTTGCACCCCTATCGTATTTTACCATAAAACCATAAAAAAAAAGAGAGTAGAATCTACTCTCTGGCAAGGAATTCTTCTATTCTTCTGGCTTCGAGTCCGGCGAGAAACTCGGTGAACGGTTCGATGTCCTTGTTGATCTTGTACTCGTCGATCGTTCGGAAGTACTCGTCCCTCTGGCCCTTGGAGACCGAGACCGGGAGAAAGCCCTCGAGTTTAAGCTGATAGTTGAGCAGCAGCCGGGCGATGCGCCCGTTGGCGTCCATGAACGGATAGATCTTCAGGATCTGCAGGTGCACGAAGGCTGCCTTCTTGAGTCCTTTCAGATCGGGATCGTTCAGATCGGCATAGAACTGCGCCATTTTCTGGTAGATCTTCAAATACGTCGGGGGTACGTGTTTGGCACCCAGGATGAAGAGGTCGCGCGTCCGGTAGACGCCGCCCGGCATCATCCCCTCGAGCAGCTGCTGGTGCAGATCCTTGACGATCGTTTCGTCGATCGGGGTGTTTGCCTCCACCAGCCGGTGCACCATTTGGATCGCATGGAAGTTGTTGATGATCGCCTTGCGCATGTTCTCGCTCTTGTCCGGGAACTGCCGCGAGTGGTCCTCAAGCAGGAAACAGACATCCTCATAGCTGAAATCCCCGTTGTCGAAACTGGTCGACTCATAAATGTAGTGCTTGTCAAATTCGTCGGTGATGGCTTTGATGGCTTCCTTGGACAAGGTTTTGATCTTGTCCTGAACCCGCTCTTTAAGTGCTTCTACTTCATGGACAATCATACTCGCTCACCTCTATTATATTTTATCATAATCAGTTGCCTGTGACAATGAATGGGGGCTTAAGTCGGGATAAAAAAAAGCAACTCAAAAAGTTGCTTTTCAAGCGTTGACGTTGTCGTATGCCGATTTGACGATCTGATAGACAACCTCCTTGGGGAGATCCCCGTAGTTGTTGGCCTTGAACCAGAGATCGTCGCGCGTGCTCTTGTTCTTGGAGATCGTCGGATACTTGATGATCAGGCGGATGCCTTTCTCCAGCTCGTACTTGAACGCCATCCGGTAGTAGTTGCCGAAGTTCATCAGCACCAGGAACGGCTTGCGGTCGACATAGAAGGTGATCTTCTCGTCAGCGAGCTTGGTCACGACCTGGGGCAGTTCGCGGACATATTCCACGAGTTGGTCGAAGGTCGGATCGAGCGGTTTGAACATCTTCGGTTTCTCGATGTAGTATTCGATCGAGCTGACCTGTTTTTCCTGGTTGGCGGTCTTGGAGAATTCGGGATCGACCTCGACGTCCTCATAGAGCATGTTTGTCGGATCGAGGTTCTGCTCGCCGGAAACGATCGTCTGTTCCTTGGAAACGATCAGGGTCTTCTTGCCTTCGGGTTGTCTCGGGGCTACTTGCTCGCCCCTTTTGTCGGCTTTTTTGCCGGTAGCTTGCATAGTGGCTGGTGCAGGCTTCTTGAGGCCTTTCAAATCGTCGATCTCGGCTTCGAGCGCGACTTCCGCGGACCTGGTCTTGCCCTTTACCTTGAGCACGATCGCATGCACGATCACCATCACCAGCGTGAAGGCGAACACACCGAGATAGAAGAAGGTGTAGAGCCCGGCGTAGGTGGCGTCGGCGATCATCGTCGTTCTGACGAAGTAGGCGGCGCCCATCGCGATCGCCATCAGCTCAAAGAGCAGGATGAAGAGCATCACTCTGCCGAAATTCGTCTGCCGGCGGAAGCCGGCGGAAAGCATGTGACCGAAGGCGATGATGTTGAGCAGCACGACACCCAGGCCGATCAGATAGATCAGATTGGTGATGACGGGAGCGGCCGCATAGATGAACAGGAAGATGAAGAGCGGATACAAGAGGGCGGCGATCGCATACGCCCACATCGGGATGAAGGCGGTTCCCGCCGTCGCCGGCGTGACATGGCCGTACTTTTTGTTTTCCTTGTTGGCGACGATCAGGAAGATCAGTCCGAAAATGAACATCAACCCGCCGATTCCGCCTTTTATATACAACTCATTGTCGCTCATCAACGGGAAGGTGAAGCCCCACCATTGCGATAAATTGTTCCAGGGGATGGCGACCAGGGAGACGAGCAACAGTGAGAGAATGATCACGATGCTGCCAAAGAACTTTTTCATTGTTTCACCCCTCAATATGGTATATAAAAATTATATAACGCGTGCATATTGATGTCAACCGAGTTTCAAGTTTATTGCCGATAGTTTTCGGGATTTCCCGGCGTTCAGACAACGATTGCCGATACCTGAATCAAAAGTGGGTAGTTTCACTGAAAATATTGATAATTGCTCCCAAAAACCAAAAAAAATGTTATAAATGAAAATTATCTCTCCAAGTAGCACGGATGACTTGCAAGTCGGGAATGAATCGTATATAATGAATATGTAAATTATTTTTTGCGCTTTCCGGGAAAAGCCGCAGATATTTTTTACGAAAACAGCTGGGCAAAGCCCGAAGGAGGGAATAAGATGCAAGTTTTGAAAGAATCGGTCCGCAAAGCGATCATCAACGGTGCGATCGCCGAGTTTTTCGAGCACGGATACCAAAACGCCAACATGCGCAAGATCGCCGACAGCGCCAACATCACCGTGGGCAACATCTACCGTTATTTCGACAACAAGGAAGCGTTGTTCAATGCCGTGCTGTTGCCGGCGCAACAGGCGATCGATGATCTGGGTTCGTTTGACCAAAAGTTGCATATCACGCATATCGAGTCGCAGAAAGACGCGACGCAGATCGTCACCTACGTCATGAACGTGCTCAAACCCTACATGAAAGAGATCTTCATCATGATCTTCAACTCGACGGGAACACACTATCATCAGGTGAAGACACAACTGGAAACGTTGGTAATCACGAAAATCAAGGAGTTCTATCCCGGCAAATTCCATGATTATTTCTTGAAAATCACGGCTTTCGGTTTCATCCAGTCGCTGTTCGTCGTGCTCAAAGAGAATGTGAACGACGTCAAGAAGATCCAGGACACCACCGTGCAACTGATCGTCTTCTTCTTCCGCGACATCAGCACCCGTCTCTTCTAAGCATCCATATCCAGAAAAGCGCTCCCGGAATCGGGAGCGCTTTTTCACATCGTTTCCAGTTTGCGCGTGTCGATCTTGCCGAGTCCGGTCCGCGGCAGGGCGCTGATGTAGACGATCTCCTTGGGGATCGCGTAGTTGGAGATCTCCATCTGGATCAGCTTGCGGATCGAATCATCGTCGTGGAGCCGTTCGACGCCCGGGTTGAGGACGATGAAGAGCTTGATCACGTGGCCTTTCTCGGGATCGGGGATCCCGACGGCCGAGACTTCGGCGATCTCCGCGATGTTCATCAGCAGATTCTCGATCTCGGAGGGCAGAACGGGCATCCCGTGGACTTTGACGATCCGTTTGATCCGCTGCTTGAAATGGAGATAGCCATCCGCATCCAGGAAGCCGTAGTCGCCCGTGAGCAGCCAGCGCTTGCCCTCGGGATCGACCATGATCGCTTTCGCGGTCGCCTCGGGATCGTCGAGATAGCCTTTCATCAGGGTGTCGCCGGCGATCGCGACCTCGCCGGAGGTGTTGACCGGCATCGCTTCCCGGGTCTCGGGATCGACGATCCTGATCTCGATGCCGCTCACCGGTTTGCCCACCGTTTGCGGATTGTGGGCTTTCGGGGTGTTGACGGTGCAGACGGCGACGACTTCGGTGAGGCCGTAGCCCTCCAACAGCCGCGCCTCGGTGCCGTGTTGCTGCATCACGGCGTCGAAACGGCGCTTGAGGTCCGTCGGGACATAGTCGCCGCCGGCATAGCAACGCTTGAGGTTCTTGAGGTGTTCGCCGCCGAACTCCGGATGGCGGAGCAAGCCTTCGAAGAGCGAGGGGACGCCGATGATCACGTGGCATTTGCCTTCCTTGAGGAGAGCGATCGTCTTACCGGCGTCAAACTTCGGCATCAATGCGTCGACACCGCCCCAGAAGAGCATCGAGTGGATGCATTCGCAAAGACCAAAGCCGTGGAACATCGGCAAGACCGACAAGACATATAACTCTTTCCAATCCTCAAACAGGAGCATCTCCGGGAAGCGGGCCGCCAGGCTGTTCAGGTTGAGGTTGGTCAGTTCGACCGTCTTCGCCTCGCCCGAGGTGCCGCCGCTGTGGAGATAGACGGCTGTTTTCGCGGGATCCTGCTTCTCGGGGTAGTCGGCGGAGATTTTGACATACAGGCTCTTGAAGGGGATGATGCGGTCCTGGCCCGCTTCGGGCAGTTTCAGCTTCTTGCGGTTGATCAGGCGGTAGAGGAACTGCTTGACGGGCGAGAACTCGCCGACGGGGCTCGCGAGGACGATGCGGATTTCGGGATCCTCGAGCAGCGTCGCAAAGCCGGCGATCGAGGAATCGAGGAGAAAGAGGATCTTGCTCTTCGTCTCCTCCATGTAGCGCTGCATCTGCTTTGCCGGCGTCAGCGGGTGGACCATATGGCCGATCGCCCCGATGCGGTTGACCGCATAGAAGACAAACACCGCCTCGAACGTGTTCGGCATCGCGATCGTCACGACGTCGTCTGGGCCGAGACCCAGTTTCTTGAGGCCGGATGCGACCATGTCGATCTTGTCCATCAGGGCATCGTAAGTGATGTGCTTGCCCAGAAAATACAAGGCGTTGCGCTCCGGGTATTTGTTCGCGGTCGCGCGGATGGCCTCGAAGATGGTGGCGTTGATGATCATGTTAGTACCTCCAAATATAATATTCTATAAACGATAGCCCAATAGGGACATGATCGCATAGACCAAAGAGAAGAGCACGATCTGGTGCAAAAGAAAAATCGTGAACGAATGCCGGCCGGCAAAGAGGAACGGCCGGTTCCAGCCGCGGAGATCGGAAGAGCACACGTCTGAACTCCAGTCACCGAATACGATC
>CALGNF010000165.1 GCA_937958685.1 uncultured Caryophanales bacterium | reverse complement strand
CGGCGACCACCGAGAGCTACACTCTTTCCCTACACGACGCTCTTCCGATCTTGGAGTCCGGTATCGGCCACATAGGCGACTTCCCAAAACTTGAAGACGATCCCGAGGCCGATGATGCCAAGACCCATGGCGAACAGAAACACATCATTGTCCCAAAGCTTCCGCAACAGCCAGGTGAGCAGGGTGCCGAGGGCGAACATGTGGATGATCCCGTGGATGATGCCGATCCGCAAGCCCCCGCCGGTCGCAGATTGCACGAGCAGGGTGACGGCCGAGATCAAGAGGGCGAAAGCAAGGAATTTCAGTCCGCGCCTTAAGTTGCTGCGGCTGAAGTTGAAGCTGATGCCGGAAACGAGCAGGAAGATCGCGACGAAGATCGGATGACCGATCTCCCTGGCGAGCGACAGCCAGTAGCCAAGCGCGATCCGGCTCACGAAAGTCACCGCGGGATTCGCCACCACTTCAAAGTTGCCGTACCACTGAGGCAGGCTCTTGAGGTCGTACATCAGATGGTCATAGACCATCATGATGATCGCGAAACCGCGAAAGAAATCTAGTTCCCAAATCCGGACGCGCTCTGTCTTGGCCATCTTCTCACCCGTTGAAGTCGTTTTTGTGCTTTTATTATAGCATTTTTTCCCGATTTGCACGAGGTCTTGCCAAAAACCAATAAATTGCGCGCCCGAAACGTATATCTCGTGAAAAATGGTGCGAATTGTAACCGCCTCCCAAAATTATGCTATAATGATTTTCGAGGCGATGCAATGGTGGTTGATTTTGACAAGTACGTCGATCTGCTCAAAGAGAAGGACGACGAAGCATTCCGAATCATCTACGAACACACCAAAAAAGGCGTGTTTTCCGTTATCGCCGGCATCATCCGCGACCGCTACCAGATCGAGGACCTGATGCAGGACGCCTACATCAAGGTGATCCAGAACATCAATTCCTATGTCAAGGGCCGCAACTTCCCGGCCTGGGTGATGCAGATCGCCAAAAACACGGCGATCGATCATTACCGCAAACAAAAGCGCATTACGATCCATGATCCCCAAACGGACATGTATCTCTTCGATACGGAAACAAGCGACGCTCCGACCTCCGATCTGGAAGTCGAGGCGATTCTAAAGCCGCTGGCTGCCGAAGAGCGGCAAATCGTGCTGATGAAAGTCTTCGGCGAACTGAAGTTCAAAGAAATAGCCACCGCACTCGGCAAACCGCTCGGAACGGTGCTTTGGCTATACAACAAGGCAATCAAGAAACTACGGGATAACGAAGGAGGTGAGACGCGATGAAAAATAAGGACCTCTTCCACCAAATCAAAGAGCAGGCCGCGCGGGATCTCCCCGATATTTTGGCACGGATCGACCTGAACCAGATCGAGATCATTCCCGAAACCGCCCCCATCAAGCGACCGCATCTCTCGCTACAGACCATCCTTGCGTATTCCCTGAGCGCGATCCTCGTCACAATCGGCCTCATCTGGGGTTTGTCCCTCATCGATGATAATGAGACACCCAACTATACGCCGCTCGCCTCCGAAGCCGAGATCATCGGTTTCCAGACCCTCTCTTCGGTCTCGCTTTTGGAAAGTTTGGATTTCACGACGCTGGCGTACAAACCCCTCTCCTATACGGATATCGCCGCTGTTTCGGTGATTGAAACGGAGATCGAGACGATCAACGCCTACATGAACATGCTCGAGGTCATCCTCGGAAACCAGGACAATCTCACCTACGTTCAGGCGGACTCCGATGATCCGCTCTATCAGCATCTGATCAATTTCAGCGGCGTCGACATGACCGCCACTGCGATCAATTACAGGTTCTATTACAACGCCACCGACAGTGAGACCCACCGTAGCCTTGTCGGCAAGATTGTCTTCGTCGACCGGGAGTATCCGGTAGCCGGCGAGATCGTCACGATCGGCGACATCGCCGAAAGAAGCGTCTTCCGCGTCCAAATCGACGAGGACAACTACGTCGAGACCCGAAATCTCTCCACGACCGAGCGTCAACGCTTCACCTACCACATTTTCAAAAACGGCGTCATGACCAACAACACCGATCTCCGCCTGGTCGCCACGGAAAACGCCCTCCAGGCGACCATCGCCTATGCCGTGGGAACAAGGCAGCTCATGCTCCAGGTGGAAAAGACCAAGGCGCAAAACGCTTTCCAGGTCCGTTATCAGGTCATGGACGGCGAGGATGAGACCGGTGAAATCGATATCGATGTCGAATATGACGAGGAAACCGCCGCGTATTCCTATCGCTATACCGTGAGAAGCTCGATCGCCGAGGCAGCCAGTGAAATCAGGCGCGAGCGCCGGCAGAAAGCCCAAGGCCAACCCGGCGGCGGCGATGACGACGATGATGTCCCCGGAAACAACGACGATCCCGGCGGCGATGACGATCCCGGAAATGATGATGTTCCCGGAAATCCCGATCCTCCCGGACGCGGCAATTTGCTTCCCATAACCGGCGGCGCCAATCTCTAGAAATCAAAAAGGACGGCTTTCGCATCCCGTCCTTTTTTTGTGGTTTGTCAACCGGCGGCTTGCGCCGACAAAGGCAGCTTGTTGGCGTTCTCGCAGGTGGCGATGATGAGAAAGAGCAGGATCATGAACTGTGGCATGAAATAGATGTTGTCGACCAATCCATGCGCATGGGCGCCCACAAGCGAAATCGCCAGGATCACGGTTTTGGCGTCCAGGGTCTTGAGGACGATGCGGAACATCTGCCAGATCTGGATCAGGAGGCTGATGAGCCCGACGGTGCCGAAGGTCGCCATCACATGGAGCACGGTGTTGTGGTACATCCGGTAGTCGTTGACATCGGCGGTCCGGGCGAAGATGCCGCCGCCGAAGAGCGGATGCTCGAGGTACTTGGCGAGCGCGTCTTTCCAGATCTCGATCCGGCCGGTATCGGAGAGCATCAGTTCGCGCAATCTCTCGTAGATCGCCGTGAACATCTCCAGGTTGATCATCACGATCGCATAGCCGATCAGGGCAGCGAGCCCGAGATTGATGAGGGAGTATTTCCAGCCCTTCGATTTGAGAAGATAGACGAGCAGGAGCACCAAGACTCCGGCAAAGGCGATCATCCCGCCGCGGGAGAGCGTGAAGATGAGCATCACGATCTCGAAGACACCGACGATGACGAAGAAGGTGTTCATCTTCGTCTTCTTGGCGTAGTAGAATGTCGCCGGGATGAACATGATCAGGTAGGTGGCCACGTAATTGGACAAGCCCCAACCAAGGTTGAAGGTCTTGTTTTCGAGGGCGAGGATGACATCCTCGACCCGGAGATAGTAGATCAGGGTCTGCACCGAGATCAGCACCCCGAGGATGAAGAACATCCGGATCAGGTATTCCCGGTGGTCGCCGGATAGCGAATTGGTGTAGAAAAAATAGACGAAGGCGTAGGAGAGGCCGATCGCGGCGTAGAAGCTGTAGTTGAGATTGACGACGGGCGCGTTGAAGGACGAGAGGATCATCGCCAGAAACATCATCACGATGCCAACCAGCATCCCGCCTTTGAACAACTTGGTCCGGAAGCGCAGCACGTGGACCACGATGCCCGCGATGATGATCACAGGAACCAGATAAATGTAGAGCGGGATGGCGTCGATCGCCCAATCGGTCTTGGAGACCATGAACAGGGCGTTCATGAACAGCGGGATCGACGGCATCACGTCCTGCATCAGGGCGAAGATGAGAAACATCAAGACAAGAAAGATCGGGATTCCGTAAGCCTCCAGCCCGAAATACCAAAAACACAGCGTGGCGACGCTGGCGAGGAGGAGATAGGGAAGGCTGTAGAAGAATCGCGCTTTGCTCAAACTAGGACCTCGCCTTCGGATGGGCTTCAAGTCGGGAAAAGATCGGGGATGGCGATCTCGCATAAGGGATCGCCTTGTTTGATGCTTTTTCTCAAAACCGGCTCGATCGTGCGGCCAAGGATGAAACCATAGATTTCCTTGACGTAGCCGACGGTGCATTGGCACCAGAGCTTCGGATGGGCGAGTCTGTGGCCGGCAACCAGCGGGCAATAGCAGCGCGGATAGGCAACGATGAGCGCTTTCGCCTCCACCCGGGTTTGGACCTGGGGATTTTGTTCGTCGTGCCGGCGGGAAAAGTCGGCCAGCGACGCTGCCTCGCGGAGCGCTTCCGCAAGCGGGGTGATCCGCCCGCAGTGACCAGCGCTTTGCACCTGTGCCCGCTCTGCGGCGGAAAGCGCCAAAAGCTTCTGACAAAGCCGGTCGGCATACTCGCCGTCGCTACCCGTTGTCTGCAGGGATTGAAAGGCTTGTGATCGTTCTTGGTCCAAACAGTCCTTCACTTTGGCAAGCAGCCGCTCGCAGTGGGCTTTTTCATTTTACCGGATGCCTTTTGGCCTTGACCTGCAGATCGTTGGCGGCGTTTCTGGTGACCAGGGCGAGAAAGTCGCGATCGTCGATGTCGGCGATCACGTAGGCCGCCTTCGCCCCGGGGTAGGGATAGCCTAGGGGATTGTCCTTGAGGATCTCCCGGTTGCTGGGCGTCATTTTCAGGAAAAACTGGTTGTCGCAGACGAGTCCGACGACCTTTTCGTCCACATAAAGGCAATATTCACCCATCATCGGACGGAAGCGGACACATCCGGCCCCGCGCAGTTGGTCGCAGAGAAAGTTGATGAACTCCCGGTTGCTCGCCATCGGGACACCTCCATCAAAACCGCCATAAGCATATTTTATCACTCCAGGACCGCTTTTCAAAGTCTTTTCCGTTTCTCGGGGTTAATGGTGATGCTTCCAGTCGATTCCAAGAAAAACCGCCCCCAAAACGGATGGGGCGGTCGTTTCTTCCTAGTAGTCGCTTATGATAGGGCCAGCAATTGATAGACGTAGTCGGAGACGACACTGCCTTGATAGAGGACCACGCCGCCGATCCTGGTCGCCTGATAGAGGGCCTCATAGGACCAGTACATGTCCTCGAACATGATGTCGATGACGCTTGGGTCGAAGCCCCAGGTGCTGAACATCTGGTTATCCGTTTCCACAAAGCTTCCCATCACGCTGTAGGGATCATAAACATCATAGGCTATCATTATCCAGGCGAGGTCGAAACACCCGACAAAAGCCTTGTTGTACAAGACATCGATGAACGGCAGCGGCACAACGACGAGGTCGAAGGTGACGTGCTCGTACCCGGGGAGATTGTTGAAGGCGGCCTCATACTGGGCCTCGATGACGGCGCCGATCGCCATCGGGCCGGCGGTGTTGTAGACAGCCAGTTCGATCTCGATCACGTGGGCTTCGCCGGGCGCAAGCAGGCCTTGGGCGATCAGCCAGCCTAGGGCTTCCAGGTAGTACTGCTGCGCGCGTCCCAAGTCATAGCCATCTGTGGTTGGACTGTAATCCAGCAGCACGTCCTCGCCATGGACCGAATCGCGATACAGCAAGCCCGTGACGGGATCGATGACAAACGCGGGTGAGATCTGACCAAGCGCCGATTGGTAACCGTAAGGCAAAGCGGCTCTGTCCAAACCAAAGTAAAGGGCCTGGCGGAAAGCGTTGCTTTGCAGGATCGGCTTGAGTTCCCACTCCGGATCGAGCGTGCCGAAACTCACATGATAATCATAGCGAGCCTGATCCATGGTGTTGACCATCAGTTTGACCGTCGAGCGGCCGGGCAAGGTATACAGCATCCCGAATTCGCTCCACGTGGACGCCTCGTAAGCGAGCATGGGATTGATGGTGGTGGCGTCGAGATCGCCGGCGTCCACAGCAAGGTGGAGGTTGGTGCCGAAGAGAAATTGATAGCCGGTGAGGGAAAAACGGAAGGCTTCGGGGTGCGCTGGATTGAGTTTTAGATCAAGCGCGGCCGGATCGCTGTCCTGGAGATGGAAGGGACCGGTGTAGGCCAGGGTCGCAGCCGAGCTGGCATAACTGCCGCCGTTGTAATAGGGCATATAGATCGGCGCGAACGCGGGATCGGCGAGGATCATCATGAAATCGTGGAGACCGATGGGGCTGGCAAGTTCGATCGTCAGCGTGTATTCGTCGAGCGGGTCGACGGTGATGCCGACATCGCTCCAATCCGCCGCGCTTTCTTTGTAATCCCACATGTTCACGATCCACATGCCGATCAGTTTGGTGCGCACGCCGGCGTTGGGAGCGGCGCCATCGGCGATGGTTTTGAAGGTTGCCACGAAGTCGGTAGCTGTGATGTGGTTGAGAGGATGGTTGGTCGGCAGGATGTTGCCGAACTGATCGTAGAAGTGGAGTCCCTGCTTGAGCGTGATCGTGAAGGTCCTGGAGATGGGCGTGCCGGTCAGTTCGTCAAAGCCCTCCTCGACATAAGCGGTCGTCTGCGCCATGGCGTTTTCGATCGCGTACAGGCCGCCGTCCTCATCAAAGTTGGCGTAATACTTGTATAGACCGTCGCTTACCATCCACCAGAAGCGCTTCATCTGGTCGGTGGGCGAGCTCACCATCAGGGGGTTGAGGCTGAAGACGCCGCCGCTGACGCCCTCGCGGAAGGTGTACGCGTCAGTCGTGCCGGGATCGGGGGCGGTCAAGGTCGCATAGGGGAAGGCGAAGCCGAAATAGTCCATCGCCGCAGCCAAAGGCAGCTCCACGCGGTCGCCCACCAGGATGTGCAAGCTGCCGTCATGGACGGGAATCGCGATCTGCTGGGCCATCACATAGGCTTCCAGCGTGCTCAAAAGAGCAAGCTGATGCGAGAGGCTGGCTGTCGTGAAGTCGAAGAAGCCGGTCGCCGCCTGCGCATCATTCGTGATCGGCACCAGAATCAGGTCGCCGAACTCGTCGTAGACGAGCACGTAGGCATCATGGGCCTGGTTGGGGAAAGTATCCAGCGTCTGGTTGTCGCCACCATAGGAGCCGTTGTTGATGATGAACGAGACCGCATCGGGGTGGATGGCATAGCCGTAGAGATTGGCGTCCTGGTCGATCAGGTTCAGCGGGACGCCCGGCCAGGGTGCGACCTCGAAGAAGTCGCCGTTGGCATGGAAACCATAATAATAGATGAAGAGATCTTGCCAGTCGGTATGATTGATGATATTGATCATCAAGGGCTCGATGGTGGCCGCAACAAAGGTCTCGGGAACGACATAGACGATATTGCCATTCCAGGCATAGATGACCGTGAGGCGACCCTCCTGGCCGGCCAATCCCGTCAGGGCGGGGACAAATTCGCCGTCCTCGTCCAAGAAAGTGCTCTGCGAATGGATGTAGAAGACGGCGCCGCCGGATGTCTGGACATAATAGCGCAGCAGTCCGGATGGCAGGGTCTCCGTCTGGATGGCGCCATAAAGATAATACGGCTTCAGATAAACCAGCGCGTCGTCGTTGAAGGCGGTGAGCAAATCACCCAGTTCGCCGTATTCATAAGTGCCATCACCGTTGCCAAGCACTTCCATCTCATCCAGATGCAGGATCACGCTGCCCCAAGAGGTCGTGTAACTGCGGCCGCTGACCAGCAGGACATCACCCAATTCAGGGAGATAGTCCATCGCCCAGAAGTTGGTGACCATGATCGAACCGCTGTCATCGGATAGGAAGAACCCTACGATGTCGCTGCCGCTCATGGTGATGTAGAGATCGGAAGAGCACACGTCTGAACTCCAGTCACCGAATAC
>CALGNF010000164.1 GCA_937958685.1 uncultured Caryophanales bacterium | reverse complement strand
ACCGAGATCTACACTCTTTCCCTACACGACGCTCTTCCGATCTAGGGCATCACCGAAGCCTACAAGCATCTGGCTGCCGCCTACAAGGAGGGCAAAGGCGTCGAACAGTCGGCGACCAAGGCTTTTGAGAATCTGATGAAAGCTGCTGAAAAGAACGATGTGGAAGCAATGATCGCCGTCGGGAAACTCTTTGAGGCCGCCGACGGTGTCGAATCATCGTTCATCAGCGCCGCCAAATGGTACGAAAAGGCCGCCGCCACCGGCAATTTGACCGCCAAGACCGAGCTTGAGGCGATCAGGGGGTACAAAAATGAATAAGAACCTTTCCCCCAAAGCCTTGAATGAGCTTGGCGACAAGTATTTCCATGGACTTGAAACGCCGCGAAACATCGAACTGGCTTTCACCTATTACAAACAGGCGGCCGATGCCGCCAATCCCGTCGGCCTTTTCAACGTCGGCCGGTATTTTCTGGAAAAGAAAGACTACCGCAGCGCCATCGAGTATTTTCAAAAAGCGCTCGCCAGCGGCTACACCAAGGCCTACCTGACGCTCGCGGACATGGCGATGCGCGGGCTGGGAATGCGCAAGAGCAAGAAGAAGGCGTTCCGCTACACGATGGACGGCGCCAACCAAGGTGACACCGATGCCTATAACCAACTGGCGCGTTATTACGAACAGGCGATCGGCTGTAAGCGTGACGACAAAAAGACTTGGGAATACTACCAAAAATCCGCTGATCGCGAGAATGCCGAGGGCATGTATCGCCTCGGACTTCTGCATCTGGAATCGTCAAAAGGAAAAAAGGATCCGAAACAAGCCCTCGTCTGGTTGGACAAGGCCGCCCAAGCCGGCCATCGCGAAGCCATCCGCAAGGCTCGGGAACTGTACCAGAAGCCGCATCCAGCCTTCAGGAAACGTTCCCAGGCAGCCCTTAGGGAACTGGCGTTCCATTACGAGGAGCTGCTCGCCGGCACCGGTGACGAGGCTGCGCTTGTCGCCGTGGCTGAAGCCTATCACGAAGGCACCGACATCATCCGCAAGAACCCGGAAAAAGCCGTCAGGTATTTCCTGATGCTCGTCGGGCTCGACAATACCGTTGGCCATTACGGCTACGGCAGTTGCCTGGCGCAAGGCTTGGGCATCGCCACCAACTACCCGGAAGCGCTCAAGCATCTGGAAATCGCTGCCAATCGCGGCAGCGAGGCCGCGATGTCCCGTCTGGGCGAGGTCTACCGTCTCGGACTCGGCGTCAAGGCCGATCCGGAAACGGCCAAGAAGTGGTACTATGAGGCCGCCAAACACAACAACAAGGATGCCCTACTCAATCTCGCCCTGCTCCATTACCGCGGCGAGATCATGTCCGCAAGCAACGAGCTGGCCTACCAATATGTCGAAAGCGCCGTCAAGAAAAACAACCATCTCGCCCACTACTGGCACGGAATCTTTCTCGAAAAGGGCATCGGCTGCGAGAAAGACGTGGCGCTGGCGCTCAAAGCGTTTCAGCGGGCGCTCCATCACAATGTCATTGGCGGTGCCTACAAATACGGATCCTTGCTGTATGAACAGGCGCTGGCCAACAAAAAGAAACACCAGGCCAACAAGCAATTCGTCGAGGCCAGGGAACAGTTGATCGCCTATGCGATCCATCCCCAGGCCAACCAGGCCAATGCCGCCTTTGCGAGCTTTCATCTGGCCAACATCTTCAAAAACGGTCAGGGCACTCCACCATCGCCGCGGCCAATGCGCTACTGGCTCGAGGTCGCTGCCGAATATGGCTATCCCAAGGCGATGGTCGAATTGTTCCGGATCCTCAAGGCCCGGGAGTTCAACCAGGCATTGCGCTATCTCCACCGGGCGGCTGAGGAGCTTAACGATCCGGAAGCGCTATATGAACTCGGTCTGTTGCATCAGGAGGGCTTCCTATCGGTGGTCAAAAATCCGGCCATCGCCAAAAAATACTTCGAACAGGCCGCCAAGCTCCGCTACAAGCCGGCGCTTGACCGGTTGATGATGTCGTAGGTGACGCGGATGAGAATTCTTCTCCATATTTGCTGCGCCCCGTGCAGCGTGATGTGCGTCAAAACACTCCGCGACCAGGGGCACGACCTCACTGGCTATTGGTACAATCCTAACATCCATCCGGCAACGGAATATCTCGCCCGCCTGAACCAGCTGGAGGCTTACGCCCAAACCGTCGGCTTGCCGCTCGTCATTAATGATTTCTACGGTTTGGAGGCATTCGTCGGGAAAGTGATCGACGACCTGGCGAACCGCTGCGAGATCTGCTATGAGGAACGCCTCCGCAGCGTCGCCGAAACGGCCAAAGCCAAAGGTTTTGCCGCCTTCACATCGACGCTTTTCATCAGCCCTTATCAGCAGCATGAACGGTTGAGGAGCATCGCGGAGCAGATTGCCGCCCAAGTGGGGATTCCGTTTCACTACGTCGATTTCCGGCCTGACTTTCGCGAAGGGCAGCGCTGTGCCCGCGAGCAGGGGTTCTACATGCAAAAATACTGCGGCTGCGTCTTCAGCGAGGCCGACCGCCACCGCAAGCAACTCCATTCGCGAAACCGAGGCTAACACCTCGGTTTTTTTGTCCTTGCCGTTGCAAATTGCCGCTTGATTAAGTAGAATGAATGAGAATAAAGAAAGGAGAAAAGCTATGCTGCTCGCAATAACCGATGTCACTGTCCTGAAAGAATCATGGTGGATGTATCTCCTTGGAGCGTTCGTCACCCTCTTCATCGTCGGTGGTTCCGTCTACTTCCTGATCGAGGGCTACAAGCAGGCGCGCCGCCTCGATATGCCGAAGGAAACCCTGAGAAAGGCGGTCGTGAGCTCGCTGAGCTTCTCCGTGCTGCCCTCGATCGGAATCTTCATCGGCGTCATCACGATGGCCGGTTTGCTCGGAATCCCCCTGCCGTGGATCCGGCTCTCCGTCGTCGGGGCGCTTCATTATGAGCTGATGGCGGTATCCGTCGCCTCCGACGGCATCACCGTCGCCACGATGACAACCCAGAATTTCGTCACGATCGCCTTTGCGATGACGATCTCGATCATCTGGGGCGGTTTGTTCGCCTTGTTCTTTTTCAAGAAATATCAGGCAAGGGTCTTGAACAAGGTTCAATCCGGCGAGGGTAGAAGTTTCGGCAAATTGCTCTTCGATGCTGTCTTCATCGGCATGATCGCCGCCTATCTCGGGGATGCGTTCGCCAAAATCTTCAAGTATGACACCAGGGTGCTCGTCGATGGGACATACCTCCTCGACGAGTTTGGCGATTATGTTCTCGAAGACAACAAGACCTTTGTGCCCTTGATCGTCTTCCTGTCGTCGATGCTGTTCATGGGCTTTTTGGATTTTCTGATCAAGAAGGCGAATCAGAAATGGCTGGAAAACTTCCAACTCGCCTTGTCGATGATCTTCGGCATGGCGGTTGCCGTGCTGTTCGGACTCGGAGGTGTCTACTGATGGAAAACCAACGTTCCTACAATGATTCCATGCACCGCAAGGGCCGGATCTTCATGGTCATGGGCCTCTCGGTGATGCTGATGGTGCCAATCATCATCTGGGTCGTCTCCGGCATCGGGCCCGATCCCGCCAAGTTGGCGGTCGCCATCTTCGGGCTCAGTCTCCTCTTCCTCCCCGGCGGCATCATCGAAGTCATCACCTACGCGCCGTTTCTCGGAACGGGAGCGACGTATCTTGCCTTCATCACCGGTAATCTCGTGAACCTCAAGATCCCCTGCGTCATGAACTCGCGGGAACTGGCAAAGACCGAGATCGGAACGCCCGAGAATGAAGTCGTGGCTTTGCTTTCCGTGGCGGTCTCGACACTCACGACGGTTTCGATCATGACCCTCGGCGTAATGCTGTTGTTGCCGTTGCGGCCGATTTTGGAGCATCCCGACCTGCAACCGGCGTTCAATTGGGTCGTGAGCGCCCTCTTCGGCGCCCTCGGTTACAAATATTTTCTCAGGAAGCCCATCTTTGCGATCGCTCCGATCGTCATTTCGCTGATCCTGGCGGCGGTGATGCCGGCGTTCGTCTACGGCAACATCCTGATCGTTGTCGTCCTGATGGCGATCGTCTCGGTGCTCTTCGCGAAAATCTACTACGACCGCAACTGGGTTTAGAAAGGCTGGTCAGTCATGGATTATGTTCTTTACGGATTGGCGGCAGTTGCCGCCATTGGGATCATCTTGCTGGCGGTCGCCATCGTCAGGACCTTCTTCATCCAGGAAATGGATAGGGGGAAACCGCAATCAATCGTTGATCAGAAGGCGCAAGCCGCCTATGCCACGGGATTGCTGAGGCTTGTCCGTCACAAGACGATCGCCGTTGCCGTCGGCGTGGAACCGACGGCATTCAAGAACATGCAGAAAGAGATGGAGACACTCTTTCCGCATGTCTTTGCGACTTGTGAGCGGATCGCTTTGCCGGGGGGGTCGTTGCTGTTGCGCTGGCCGGGATCGACCACGGCGGCACCGATCGTGCTGATGGCGCACCAGGATGTGGTTCCCGCGCCCGTTGACGGCTGGTGCTGCGATCCCTTCAAGGGCGAGATCACCGATGACAAAGTGATCGGCCGGGGCTCGTTCGACACCAAAGCCACGCTGTATGCCTCGCTGCAGGCTGTTGAGGAACTGATCACCGAAGGTTTCACCCCGGCCGTCGACATCTACATCGCTTCGTCCGCCGACGAGGAGGTTTCCGGCGGTGGCGCTCAACTAGCCGTCCTCCATTTGGAACAACAAGGCATCAGGCCTGTCCTCGTTCTCGATGAGGGCGGAGCGATCGTTTCGGGGGCTTTGCCTTCCTTGAAGCGACATCTCGCCCTGATCGGTGTGATTGAGAAAGGCTATCTCAATCTCAGATTCTCCGCCAAGAGCCAGGGCGGGCACTCCTCCACGCCTCCCAAAAACACGCCGATTGCGCGACTGGCGAAGTTCGTTGCCAAAGTCGAGCGGCGTTATCCCTTGCGAGCAAAGATGATCCCCGAGGTCGCCGCGATGTTTCAGACAGCCGCCAAAGGCATGGCCTTTCCCTATCGGCTCCTATTTGGGAATCTCTGGCTGTTCAAGGGTTTGGTGACCTGGCTGTTGCCATTGATCAACCCCTATGGCCGGGCGCTCTTTTCGACGACGATCGCCTTCACGATGATGAAGGGGAGTGATGCGGAAAACGTGATTCCCTCGGAAGCCTACATCCTCTGCAACCTGCGGACCCATCCGGTCCAAAACATCGAGTCCACGGTGAAAACGCTCGCCGCGATCGCCAGAAAGTATGATGTCGACTGCGAGATCCTCGAAGGCCGGGAAGCAACCCCGATCGTGAATACCAAGGGGCGGGCTTATCACTATCTTGTCGAACAGATCCAAAAGACGTTCCCCGACGTCCTGATTTCCCCATACATCATCTTCGGGGGGACGGACGCCCGGTTCTTCACCGGCATCACCGATGCCGCCTTGAGGTTCTCCCCGGTCAGGATCGACAATGAGGATCTCAAAAAGATGCACGGCATCGATGAATGCATCGCCATCGAAGCCTTGGGGGAAGCCGTGATCTTTTACAAAAGCTTTATCAGCGACTATCGGCCCTAGATTGGCAGATGCATGAATGAAGGCGCGGGAAACCCCGCGCTTTTCCTTAGTGGAAAAGGTTGGACACCAAGGGGGCAATCTGCTATAATGTTGACGGATATCTCCGCAAGGAACGAGGCTTTGGCAATGATCGAGATCGGCAAACTCAATGAACTTTCCGTTCTCAGGGAAACCGACATCGCCTACCTGCTCACTGATGGCAGCGAAGAGGTTTTTCTTCACAAAAAAGAAGCGGAAAAACCGTATCTCGCCCAGGAAAGACTGAGCGTCTTTGTCTATGTCGACAATCTCGGCCGTAAAACCGCCTCGACCCGCAGACCCGTCATTTGCCTCGGCGAGGGCGCTTTTCTCGAAGTTGTGGGCGTCAACCTTGACTACGGTGTCTTTTTGGGTAACCGCCTCATCAAGGACTTGTTGCTCTCCAAGGACGACTTGCCGCTCGTCCTCGACCTCTGGCCGCAAGTTGGCGACTGGCTGTTCGTGACGATGAAAGCGAAGAAAGAGCACTTGTTCGCCAAGTTTGTCGGCAGAAAGGAAATCGCAACCTACTTTCCCCCGGCGGCAACCCTTCAAGAACAACAAGAAGTTGAAGCACACGTCCAGTATCTGACCGACGAGGGGCTGATCTGCTTCACGAAGACCGGCCAGGAAATCTTCGTCCATAAAAACAACCAGCGCCGATCCTACCGCTTGGGCGAACTTATCCAGCCACGAATCTTGAAGGTGATTTCACCAAGCGAATGCACCGGCACCCTCATCAGACAGAAAGAAACGATGATCCCGCCCGACGCCGAGCGGATCCTCGATTATCTCAACAAGCATCACGGCAGCATGAGATTCACCGACAAGAGCAGTCCGGAGGAAATCCAGGCAGCTTTCAAAATGAGCAAATCAGCTTTCAAGCGGGCGCTCGGATCCCTGTATAAAGCGGGAACGATCGAACTGTCGCCGACGGCGACCAAACTAAAATCCCAATAACGGTGGTGTAAACTATGGGTAGAGCCCATGAAGTCAGAAAAGAAGCAATGGCCAAAACGAGCTTGCTGAAGAGCAAACTCTACGCCAAATTCGGCAAGGAGATCTATATGGCCGCCAAAAGTGGCGGTCCTGATCCCGATACCAACATAACGTTAAAACGCGTGATTGACCGCGCCAAACAAAACCAGGTCCCTACGGACGTGATCAAGCGCAACATCGAAAAATCGAAAGGAACAGCTGGCGAGGATTATTATCCCGTCCGCTATGAAGGCTTCGGTCCCGGAGGCGCGACACTGATCGTCGAGTGCCTCACAGACAACGTCAACCGGACCTTTGGCGAGGTTCGCAGCTGTTTCACGAAAACCGGCGGGAAACTGGGGCTCGCAAACAGCGTCACCTATAAATACCAGTATGCCTCATTGATCAGTGTCGAGGGCATCGACGACGAGAGTGCCCTGGATGCGCTCCTCATCGCCGAAGTCGATGTCGAGGACATCGAGGAAGAAGATGGTGTTCTCACCATCATCGGAGCTCCCCAAAATCTCGATCGCATCAAGGATGCGCTTGTCGCCACGGGCAAAGACCTTAACTTTCTGGTGGACAAAGTCGCCTTCATCCCCCAGGAGACGGTCGACCTGTCACCCGAGGACTATGGAAAATTCCGGCGATTTCTCGAGATGACTGATGCCTTGGACGATGTTCAAGAAGTCTATCACAACGTCAATCTCCGCCCAGCGGACGAATGAGCCCGCTTTTGTCCGTATTCGGCATTTTTTGCCGAGAATTACGCGTTTTCTGCTGTCTGATTTATCCCGATTGTGATATAATAGTAAGCGAGGTGTTATGATGAATCTACCCAACAAACTGACTTTGGTGCGTGTGGTGATGATCCCGATCCTGATTGCTGTCTATCTCTTGCGAGCACTGTTTCCCGCCCACTATCTTTGGATCATGGGAATCATCTTCCTCGCTGGCGCCCTGACCGACTATTTCGACGGTGCCAAGATCGGAAGAGCGTCGTGTAGGGAAAGAGGGTAGATCTAGGTGGTCGCCG
>CALGNF010000163.1 GCA_937958685.1 uncultured Caryophanales bacterium | reverse complement strand
ACCACCGAGATCTACACTCTTTCCCTACACGACGCTCTTCCGATCTATCGCTTCGGCGGCCTGGTAGAGAGTTCTCGATGTTTTCTGCATCAGGACCACTCCTTGTATTCAACGACATCGTACTCTTTGGAATTCACACGATGCGCTCGAAACTTGATCTCGCCTTTGTAAAAC
Organism: uncultured Caryophanales bacterium; assembly: GCA_937958685.1. Classification (GTDB taxonomy): domain Bacteria; phylum Bacillota_I; class Bacilli_A; order Izemoplasmatales; family Hujiaoplasmataceae; genus JAAYZB01. The sequence continues at coordinate 2,237 of CALGNF010000163.1, read as the reverse complement.
TCAAATTTGTCGATGCCGTCGGACTTGTAAGTGGATCCGCGAAACTCCACAAAGAAGCTATCCGGAAGGATTCGATGGTTCACGACGATTACCAGGTACTCGGAGTTTTGATCCGCATTGTCGGCGTTTGTTTCATCCGCCGAGAGTTGGCGAATGTTTGCTTTCAAGACGGTATTGATCGGGTGTTGATAGATCTTGACCGATTGCGAAATGCCGAGATCTTCACGGTTGGTTTCCGTGAAGATCTTGATTTTCTTGTCTTTCAAAGTGATGGTATTGGGATTCATGGCTACACCTTGAGCAAGGCCAGAGCGGTCTCTTTTGCGATCAAGGTGTCCAATGTTTTGACACGTCGCTTCTCGGGCTGATACAGGATCGTATACGCTTTGCGTGCTGCCACGATGGTGGCCTCGTCCGCAAGCGTCACAGTTTCCGGAATAGCGGCAATCAGATCGTCGACCGCCTGCGCTGCCTTGATATTGCTGGCGATCCCTTTCAGAAGGTGGGTCATCGAGCTGATGCCTAGCGCATAGTCATGATCCTTGTTGTACTCGCCTTTGGCGTTGAAATAGGACTCGCGGCAATACAGGATCGCCAATTGTTTGGCTACCGATTCAATCGGTGTATCCAGTCCGAAGTCGTGATCTGTCGTCTCCAAAATACGACTGGAGGCAACCGTGGACAAACGATCCAGCTCTTCGGTTTCAAAGTCGTCGTCAAGCCATAAGGCTTTCCGAACTTCAGCAGCTGTCAGAATATTGCCCATAATTGCCTCCAGTCAGAGAATGTATTTGGATTACGCCGTGGGTTTCTTGACGCGGACGAAGCCGTTCCAGGTCGTCACGTTGCCACCGACGAGGGCGGTTCCTTTGTAGGCGGTCATGCCTTCGCGGAACTTGTAGTCCGTCGACTTCGTGACTTCCATCGGAGAGAAGACGGCGAGCTCGTAGGACGGCAGCGAGCCGTACGCCATGACGTAGGCGCCGGGAGCAGCGGACGCGAGCGGCGTGCAGTTCGAGTTGATGATGTACGGGATTCCGTCGATCGTCTCGGCTTTGTAGTCGATGTTGTAGACCTTCTTCTTGTCCGTTCCCCGGACCTTCCCGAATTCCTTCAGATCGGCTTTGGAGAGGATCAGAACGCCGTATTCCATGTCCTCGTCGCCGCCGAAGCCGAACATGATCGTGTCCAGCGTGTGTTCGTCGATCGCCGCGAGCGGGATGTCCTTGGACGTTTCAATCGCCGCCGCGTAGGTGGCGTTGAAGATGCCGACGAGTTTGTTCGTTCCGCCGGCGCCCTTGAGGATCTCCATGGCGAGTTTCTTCCGCATCGACACGCTCAGATTGCGCTTGATTTCGGCCAAGTACATCGGCGCGGCGAGTTTCTCGAACTCTTCCGGCACTTCGGTGTAGACCGTCAGTTTGGCCTTCGTGATCTGCGCGTAGCCCCAGGACGGCTCGCCGGCATTCGCTTGAGCGCCTTCGGCCGTGTAGTCGGCGGTCGAGTTTCCTTTCATGAAGCCCTTCGAGTAGGATTCCATGCCCGGCGCTTGAACGATCCGGACGCGGTCGACGAGCTTCGAGACGGGGTTGAAGGTTTGGGACAATTCGTTCGACACCTGTTGGGTGTGAAGAATGTCCAATGCGTCGATCGTGATCGAACGGTTGGCGCGCAAGGCGCTGACGCGTTGTTCGGCGTCTTGAGCGGCGGCGGCCGCGTTCGGGGTGACGACGATCTGGCCGTTGTTGAAGGCGTTGATCGCCTGGCTGCGGATCTGCTCCATCAGTTTGGCGCGTTCGTTCGTCAGTTCGAGCGCCTCCTTGGTGAGGGCTTCGATCTGGGCCGGATCCGTCGCCTTGTTGACGAGGTCGGTGATTTCGAGTTGGCGCTTGTTGATTTGTTCGATTCTTTCTTTGGGGTTCATCGTGGTTCCTCCTATTGATTTTGTTTTCCAAGTTGGATCCAAAACAGGGCCGATCGCTTCGCCTTTTCCAGCTCAGAAGCCTCCACTTCTTTTCGACGTGCCTCCACATCGTCGAAGCGTCTGGCATAGAGCGAGGTGCTGTCGTAGGCCGGAACATTGACGGCGGCCACATCGAATAGCCGGTCGATCTTCAAAACGGTCCACGTGTGCTCTATGACGTCGTAGCTTTCTTCCTGAATGGTGAATGAGAAGCTCATCTTGTCGATGATGAGATCGGAAGAGCGTCGTGTAGGGAAAGAGTGTAGATCTCGGT
>CALGNF010000162.1 GCA_937958685.1 uncultured Caryophanales bacterium | reverse complement strand
TCGTATTCGGTGACTGGAGTTCAGACGTGTGCTCTTCCGATCTCATCGAAAAACTGGTGGAGGGGCTCAGGCAAGCCGGTGTCTACCGTGAACTTCCGATCAACTACGGACCATGCGCGAACATCATCGATCTCAACCACAAACAGGTCGTCAATCTGTCATCCAACAACTATCTGGGTCTTGCCAACCATCCTCGGGTGAAACAGAAAGCGATCGAGGCCGTGGAGAAATACGGTGCCGGCGCCGGTGCCGTCAGAACGATTGTCGGCAATCAGAATATATTGGAAGATTTGGAAAAATTGCTCGCCGAATTCAAGCATGAGGAGGCCGTCGTCTGCTTCCAATCCGGATTGAACTGCAATATCGGCACGATTCAAGCCATCGTCGACAAAGGCGATCTGATCATCTCCGACGAGTTGAACCATGCGTCGATCATCGACGGGACGAGGTTGTCGAAGGCGGACAGGGCTATCTACAAACACTCGGACATGGCTGATCTCCAACAGGTCCTCGAGAAAAAAAGAAATCAATACAACAACGTGCTGATCATTACCGACGGGGTGTTTTCGATGGATGGAGATCTGGCGAAGTTGCCGGAAATCGTCGCCATCGCGGAAGCACATGGGTGTTTGACATACGTCGATGATGCCCATGGCAGCGGGGTGTTGGGTAAGTCGGGCAGAGGCACCGTCGACCATTTCGGTCTGCACGGGAGGATCGACTTCATCGTCGGCACCCTGTCCAAGGCGATCGGTGTCGTCGGCGGCTATGTCGCCTGCAAGCAGATCGTCAAGACCTGGCTGCTGCATCGGGCGCGACCGCTGCTCTTCTCCACGGCATTGCCGCCGGCGGCCATCGGGGCAATCACCGAATCCGTGAAACTGCTGATGGAAAGCGAAGAATATACCCTCAAACTTTGGGACAATGCCCGCTACTTCAAGGCGGGCATGAAGGATCTCGGATTCGACATCGGTCACAGCGAGACGCCGATCACGCCGGTTATGATTGGCGAAGAGGCGCTCACAATGGCGTTTTCCCGCCGCTTGCTGGAAGAAGGCGTCTTCGTCTCGGGAATCGTCTTTCCCACTGTCGCCAAAGGCAAAGGACGCCTGCGTGTCATGATCAGCGCGATGCATGAACAAACAGATTTGGATTTCGCCCTGCGGGCGTTCGCCAAAGTCGGCAAAGAGCTCGGACTCATTTGATGCCGACAAACATTCGGATACTTGATAGCAACACAAAAAGCAGGTGCGAACTTGCTTTTTGTTTCCATCTGTGGTAATTATTGTTAGGAAGTCATGCTCGAGAGGTCCAGCAATGAATGAACGGATTATCCCCCTGGATAAAGACATCTACCGGGGTTTCACGCTTCCCGTCACCTATGAAACCTTCCAATATTACGCAATTGTTCAAGTTGGTGATGCGGGTGACTACCGGTTTGGTCTTTCAATCAGGGATCTTCCGGAACCAATGACAAAGACCTTCTCGCTTGACCTGTATCCCGATTATCTTCCCGACGCCGTTGCCTACGGCATCTTTGACGATGGACTCAAGGCGGCGCTTGGTTTCAACCACGAAACCTGGAACAATCGCCTCCGGATCACCGACATCTGGGTCGATCCTACCTGCCGGCGCCAGGGCATCGGCCGGGAATTGCTTGCCTTTGCGATCCGCGAGGCGAAGGTGCTAGGAGTCCGGATGATCGTCTTGGAAACACAGGCGACCAACGTCGATGCGGTCAGTTTTTATCTTGCGGGTGGCTTTACCCTGGTAGGGTTCGACCTGTTCTGTTATTCGAACGCGGATGACGCCAACAAGGAGATCCGTTTGGAATTGGGCATGAGGTTGACATAATGATGAAAAGCATTCGGTTCTGGTGCCGTCTGGCTGGTGTCGCAGCCGGCCTGGCGGGGATCATCGCGAATATCATCTTCCAGGGAGCATTAGCCAAGGCACTGGCTTACTACACTCTCCAAAGCAACGTCCTGGCCGTATTGGTCATGATGCTGTTGCTGGTCGCAAAAGAACCGCTCCCTCGACTGATAAAACGCCTTAAACTGGCCGCTTGCGGAGGCATCCTGATCACGTTCATCGTCTATCATGCCATCCTCTATCCGCTTGTCATCAGTTCTGGTGAAATCGATTATCCCTTCTGGTTCGACTTTCCCGTGCATACGTTTTTCCCGCTCTTGGTCTTGGGTGATTTTCTGCTGTTCGATCGGGAAGTGCGGTTAGAGTGGCGAGATGCCCCGTGGATTTTGGCGCTTCCGGCCTTTTACCTCATCTTCGTCGAAGTCTATGTCGCGCTCGACGGCAGTTTCTTCTTCGATGGCACCGAATCGAGGTATCCGTATTTCTTCTTGAACCGAGAGTTATTGGGAAACGGGATTGTCGCGTTGCTCATCCTCGCCTTGGCGGTCTTGGCGCTATCCCTTGGTTTCGGACTTGTCGCCATCGATCGGAAATTAGCCTTGCGAAAGGCGGGGAAGTTGGAATGATCAGATCCAGCAAATTCATTGGTTATGCGCTATGCGCTGTGTGCATCGGGCTCAATGTCGTCGCTTTTATTCTGCTTCCCGATCCACTGGTGATGCAGATTGCCGCATCTGGAAGTGCGGCCACGACGATGCCAAAACCGCTGGGGCTGGGGCTCTTGGTGGCAATCGAGATCTTTCTGTCCTTGAAAATCGGTGCCGGTAGTACGACCGGGGGCAACAAACGGTGGCCGATGGCTCTTGCCATCGTCATCGTGGTCAACCTTCTGGTCTTCTTGTTGAACATATGATCAGCCGGCGCCGATTTGTCGCCATCAGCATGGTGGCTCTGGCTTATGTTGCGGTTTCACCGGTTGTCTTTGCCATCACGCTCGAGGGACTGCATGTGATGCTTGCATGGAATATCTTCCTTGCCTACATCCCATTCCTGCTGGCATATCTGCTGCAAAGGCCGATCCGCAAGACATGGCTCCTCTGGATTTTGCTTTGCTGTTGGCTATTCATGTTTCCGAATGCCTTCTATTTATTGACCGATTTCATCTATGTCGACAAAGACGCATTCATGGTCGCCATCAGTTATCAACCTTATGAGTATCTACGGGACTTGCCGGCTTATCTGGGGCTGTTTCATATCCTGATCGGTGCCGGATTGGGCGTCGTCATGGGACTTCTCAGCCTGGAGTCGGTAAGAGCGGGGCATTTGGCGAAGTGCCACAAGCTACCAGCTTGGTTTGCGGTGTTGATCGTGTTCCTGCTGGCAAGCTTCGCCATCTATTTGGGCCGGTTCCTCAGATTCAACTCCTGGGATGTCATCAATCCCTTCCGTATCATCAGGGAGTTCCTTGACAGTTTCGACTGGTTCGCCGTGTTTTTCATCGCCATGTTCTTCCTGATTCACAACTTTGTCTATTTTCTGTTCCGGATCGTCGCAACTAGGGAAGACGATCAACAGGTTGTCGCGGGCAAACCCCAAACCATCGAAGGAGGAGATCAATATCAAATTCATTAGCACAAGCAATGCTCCCGCGGCCATCGGGCCGTATTCGCAAGCCGTCCAAATTGGAAATATGCTCTTCGTGTCCGGTCAACTGCCGCTGATACCCGGAACCGCGTCTTTTAGCGGCGGGGACATCAGCTCCCAGACTATTCAGGCGCTTGCCAATATCGCCGCCATCGTCGAGGCCGCCGGGTTCCAGATTAATCAGATTGTGAAATGCACTGTCTTTTTGAAGAACATGGGCGATTTTTCCGCAATGAACGCGGTTTACCAAGCATTTTTTCAGGCTCACAAACCGGCGAGGGCGGCTGTTGAAGTTGCCAGATTGCCCAAGGATGCCCTCGTGGAAATCGAAGCCATCTGCATGAGGGAGGCCGACCGCCCCTAGAAGCGGTGCTTTCCGAGGCATGCCACGCCATACAAAAAGGTCAGAGGAACGACGGCAAAGATGCCCTGATCATCAAAAACGGGAGCCCCATCGCAGGACTCCCATTTTCCTATTTGTGAAGCAAAAGCACCAATTCTCGAAGTGTTTTCACTGCGACCGCCGTTGAAGTTCCCGAAGGGTCAAGCAGGGGAGCAGATCGGAAGAGCGTCGTGTAGGGAAAGAGTGTAGATCTCGGGGGTCG
>CALGNF010000161.1 GCA_937958685.1 uncultured Caryophanales bacterium | reverse complement strand
CGCACTTGCGTTGGATGCCTGCAAATAAAAGTTTTGTTGTTTTTGCAAATAGAAGACTGCTTACTAGTCCGTATTCGGTGACTGGATTTCAGAAGTGTGCTCTTCCGATCTCGGGATTCCCGACTCGATACCCGCCTATTCCCTGAACATGGCCTGCGGATCGGGCATGAAAGCGATCATGAACGCCTACATGAGCATCCAGGCCAACCAGGCCGAGGTCGTGGTCGCCGGCGGCGTCGAATCGATGTCCCGCGCGCCCTACCTTGTTACCTCGCGCATCCGCGAAGGCGTCAAGATGGGTGATTTCACGATGGTCGACCATATGATCTATGATGCCTTGACCGACGCGTTCGGAGACATTCATATGGGAATCACCGCCGAAAACATCGCGGAAAAACACCTGATCAGCCGCGAGGCACAGGACGCCTTCGCGATCAAATCGCAGGAAAAGGCGATCAGGGCTGTCGATTCCGGCCGTTTCGATAGCGAAATCGTGCCGATCGAGGTCGCCACTCGCAAAGAAACGCTCATCGTCGCCCGGGACGAGTATCCCAACCGGACGACTTCCCTCGAAAAGTTGGCGAAATTGCGGCCGGCATTCAAGAAAGACGGCACCGTCACCGCCGGAAATGCCTCCGGCATCAACGACGGCGCCAGCTTCACGATCATCGCCTCGGAGGCGGCGATCGCCAAGTACAACCTCCCGGTGCTGGCGGAAGTCGTCGGCCTCGGTCAGGGAGCGCTCGATCCCAACTACATGGGCCTGGGACCGGTCCCGGCCATCCGCGCGGCGCTCACCCACGCCCAACTTGAACTCAAGGACATGGAATTGATCGAACTCAACGAAGCCTTTGCGGCGCAGTCTCTGGGCGTCATCACCGAACTGGCGGCCGAACACGGCCTCACGATGGCGGGACTGCTGGAAAAGACCAACGTCAACGGCGGGGCGATCGCGCTCGGACATCCCGTCGGCGCTTCCGGTAACCGGATCGTCGTCACCCTGATCCATGAAATGCAAAAGCAAGACCTGCACCTCGGACTGGCCAGCCTCTGCATTGGCGGCGGCATGGGCACAGCCATCATCTTGAAACGTTAGACCAAAGGAGACAAACCATGAAACTGAAGGATAAAATCGCGATCGTCACCGGCGGTGCCAAGGGCATCGGCGCCGAAATCGCCAAGGAATTCGCCCGCGAGGGCGCAACCGTCATCGCCGCCGACATGGGGCAGATGGCCTATGAAATGGAAAACGTCATCCCCTACGAACTTAACGTGACCGACTCAGAAGGCTGCAAGCGTTTCTTCGACCAGGTCATGGAAAAATACGGACATATCGACATCCTTGTCAACAACGCCGGCATCACCCGCGACGCGATGACCAGGAAGATGACCGACGAACAGTGGGATCTCGTCCTTGACGTCAATCTCAAGGGCTTGTTCAATCTCGTCCGTTATATCGGCCCGCAGATGGAAGAACAACCAGCCGGTGGTTCGATCATCAACATCTCCTCCGTCGTCGGCATCTTCGGCAACATCGGCCAGGCCAACTACGCGGCATCAAAGGCAGGCATCCTCGGGCTGACGATGACCTGGGCGAAGGAGTTTGCCCGCAAGGGCGCGCCTGTCAGGGTCAACGCCATCGCCCCGGGATACATCATGACCGACATCCTGAAGACCGTTCCCGAGGATCTGCTCGAGAAATTCGCGGCCTTGACGATGCTCAAACGCCTCGGCCGTCCGGAAGAGATCGCCAAGGCGGCTTTGTTCCTCGCATCGGACGATTCCTCCTACATCACCGGTCAAACCTTGAGCGTCAACGGCGGCATGCGCCTGTAGAAAGTCGCCACATACCCCGAGAAAGAAGTGAGACTATGAAGACACCGACGGTCGGTATTGTCGGTACGGGCATCTATCTTCCCCAAGGACGCATGTCGGCCAAGGCCATCAGCCTGGCGACGGCGGGCGTCTGGAGCGAAGCAGCGGTCATCGAAAAACTCGGCATCCGGGAAAAGACACTTCCGGGCGATCAGGACGGAACCCAGGAAATGGGTTATTTGGCCGCGCTCGACGCTCTCAGGAACACAATGATGGATCCTCGGGAAATCGATGTCATCCTCTGCATCGGCGAGGAGTGGAAGGAATATCCGCTCACGACCTCGGCACTGTACATCCAAGACAAGATCGGCGCCGTCAACGCTTGGGGCATCGATCTCGCCAACCGCTGCTGCACGACGGTCTCGGCCTTGAAGATCGCCAAAGACATGCTGCTGGCCGATGAGGACATCAAGGTGATCATGGTCGTCGGCGGTTATCGCAACTGTGACTATGTCGACTTCTCCGACAAGAACATGTCGATGATGTACAATCTTGGCGCCGGCGGCGGCGCCATCATCCTCAAGAAGAAGATCGGAAGAGCACACGTCTGAACTCCAGTCACCGAATACG
>CALGNF010000160.1 GCA_937958685.1 uncultured Caryophanales bacterium | reverse complement strand
ACCGAGATCTACACTCTTTCCCTACACGACGCTCTTCCGATCTAGATGCCGCCGAAAGGGACACGAAACTCCATCTGCTTTACATGATCAAAACGATTCTCAATGACGGCATGCGCCTTTTGGGCATGCAGGTCATCGAAAAAATGTAAGCCAAATTACCTGGACTCCATATCGCAGGAAAAGAGGTGAATGATATGGAAGCGCAAAATCCGGAAACAAACACCAAAAAGCGAGTGACCAGAATGTTAAGCCTGATGTTCAAGTGGACAGGCAGATACTGGCCGCTCCTGATGATATCCTTTATCTTCCTGATCGGTGTGTCGTACCTGAGAACGATCGTCCCCCTCTTCGGGCAATACATCATCGACGTCATCTTGAAATTCAACGACCGCGGCTCCACCCTGCCCAAGGTGCTGCAGGATCTGATGCAGGCCGATACCCAAGCCAAGCAGCTGATGCTGGCGGCCGTCGTGCTTGTCGCGATCGAACTCTTGCGGTCGATCACGATCTTCCTAAGGCGCGCCTCGACCGCCCTGTTTGCGGAAAAGGTCGCCTATAATCTGCGTAACGGTCTTTATCGCAAACTGCAGAATCTGGAATATTCGTATCATACCCACGCCGAGACCGGGGACATCATCCAACGGGTGACGACCGATGTCGAGGCCTACAAGCGCTTCATCAGCGACCAAATCATCGAGGTCATGCGCCTCGTGCTTTTGGTCGGCTTCTCGATCTGGCAGATGTCGCGCCTGAACGTGGCATTGATGTTCATCTCGCTCGGCATCTCGCCCGTGCTCCTGGTCGTGGCGACGATCTACTTCCACAAGGTCAAGAAGACCTTCGAGGTGATCGAGGACAACGAGGCGAAAATGACCACGCACGTCCAGGAAAACGTAAGCGGCTCGCGGGTCGTCAAGGCCTTCGCGAACGAGAAATACGAAGTCGAGAAGTTCGAGCGGCTCAACCGGAAGTTCACGAGCTCCAGTTTCGTGCTGATCCGGAAAGCGGCTTTGTTCTGGTCGCTGACCGATCTGATCTGCTTCGTCCAGTTCTGCCTGATCGCGGTGACGGGGATCCTCTATACCGTCCAGGGCGAGATCACCGTCGGCGTCTATACCGCCTTCCTCGCCTATGCCGGCAACATCATCTGGCCGATGCGTCAGCTCGGGCGCCTGGTCGGCGACTTCTCCAAGGCGACGGTCGCCGTCTCGCGTCTTGACGACATCAAGCACCGCGACGACGAATACGTCAAGGACAGCGGCACGCAAACACCGGATATCCGCGGCAACGTGCGCTTTGAAAACGTCTCGTTCAAATTTCCCGATTCGACCTACCATCAGCTCGAAGGCATCAGTTTCAACGTCAGGAAGGGCGAAACCATCGCCATCATCGGCAAGACCGGGTCCGGCAAATCGACGCTCATGAACCTGCTCGTCCGGCTGCTCGACTACCAGCAGGGCACGATCTATATCGACGATGTCGCGATCACCGAGATTGAAAAGCATCATCTTCGGCAAAACGTCGGCATCATCCTCCAGGAACCGTTCCTCTTCTCGAAGACGGTCGAGGAGAACATCGGCATCGTCGACCGCGGCAGCAAGGAAAACCCACGGGTCAAGGAAGTCGCCAAGATCGCCCACGTCCATGACGACATCGTCCACTTCGAAAACGGTTATCAGACCCTGGTCGGCGAACGGGGCGTGACTCTCTCCGGCGGCCAGAAACAGCGTGTGGCGATCGCCAGGATGCTTCTGAAACCGAAGCCGATCCTGATCTTCGACGACAGTTTGTCCGCCGTCGACACGGAAACCGACATCCAGATCCGCAACGCGCTCAAGCGCGAGTGGAAGAACTCCACCGTCTTCATCATCACCCACAGGATCACGACCGCCAAGGAGGCGGACCGGATCTTCGTTCTTGACCATGGCAAGATCGCCGAGTCAGGATCCCATGACACACTCATCCACAAGCAAGGACTCTACAAGACGATCTGGGACATCCAGTCCCGGATCGACTTCCAAGTCGAAGGAGGTGAAGAGCGATGAGTGAATTCGATTTCGATGAGGAGAGCTTTACATCGCTGAAACTGGACATGAATGTCTGGAAGAAAATCTTCAGCTTCATGAAGCCGCTCAAAAAATACATCATCCTCGGCGTCGCCGCGATCAGCGTCCTCGCCATGACCGACATCCTCTATCCCTACATCGCGAAATTCGCGATCGACGAGATCATCACCCCCAATATCGGCATTCTCGATCCCGACATGAGCAAGCTGAAACTGTTCATCGGCCTCTATGTCGGCTTCATGATCCTCCAGGCGGTCATGGTCTACGTCTTCATCATCTTTGCCGGCAAGGTGGAGGTCGAACTCGCCTTCAACATCCGCAAGAAGGCCTTCCACCACCTGCAGGAACTGCCTTTCTCCTATTACGACCGCACCCGGACGGGCTGGATCATGGCCCGGATGACCTCGGATTCCCGGAATCTGAGCGACATCCTCTCCTGGGGTGTCGTCGACCTTTCCTGGAGCGTGCTGCTCATGGTGATGCTTGTCATCTTCATGTTCATCATCAACTGGAAACTGGCGCTGGTCGCGATCGCGGTCGTGCCGGTCCTGATCGTCGTCTCCGCCTATTTCCGGACCCACATCCTCAAGGCCTACCGCTCGATCAGAAAGGTCAACTCGAAGATCACCGGCGCCTACAATGAGGGACTGACCGGGGCGATCACGACCAAGACATTGGTGCTCGAGGACGCCAACTTCCGCGATTTCGACCATCTCACCACGGACATGCGCACCCAGTCGATCCGCGCGGCCCTGTTCCATGGCCTCTATTTCCCGACCGTCATCTTCCTGATCGCGATCGGCATCTCGCTCGTCTACTACAGCGGCGGCTCCCTGGTTTTGACCGGCGCCATCAGCGTCGGCACGCTCTACCTGTTTGCCAACTATGTCTGGCAATTCTTCGATCCGGTGAACAACATCGTCTCGATCTACGCCCAGTTCCAGCAGGCCCAGGCCTCGGCGGAGCGGATCGTCTCGCTGATCGAGACCAAGGCCGACATCGTCGACACCGAGGAAGTCATCGCCAAATACGGCACCTTGTTCGACTACAAGCGGGAAAACTTCGAACCGCTGATCGGGGACGTCGAATTCGCGAATGTCAGTTTCAAGTATCATGTCGGCGAACAGGTCCTGACCGATTTCTCGCTCCAAGTCAAGGCGGGGCAGTCGATCGCGCTCGTCGGCCACACCGGCGCCGGCAAAACGACGATCGTCAACCTCATCTGCCGGTTCTACGAGCCAACCTCGGGCAAAATCCTGATCGACGGCATCGACTACAAAGACAGAAGCTTAGGCTGGCTGCACTCCAATCTCGGCTACGTGCTCCAAGACCCGCATCTTTTCTCCGGCAGCGTCATGGAAAACATCCGTTACGGCAAACTGACGGCGACCGATGAGGAAGTCATCGCCGCCGCCAAGGCCGTCGAGGCCCACGACTTCATCATGAAGTTCGAGAAGGGCTATGACACCGAATGCGGCGAAGGCGGCTCAAGGCTTTCCGTCGGCCAGAAACAACTCGTGTCCTTCGCCCGGGCGATCCTCGCCGATCCCAAGATCCTGATCTTGGACGAGGCGACGTCCTCGGTCGACACCGAGACGGAAAAACTGATCCAGACCGCCATCAACAACCTCCTCAAAGGCCGGACCTCGTTCATCGTTGCCCACCGGCTCTCGACGATCGTCAACTCCGACCGCATCCTCGTGCTCGAGGACGGCAAGGTCATCGAGGAAGGCCGGCACAAGGATCTCATCGGGCGCGAGGGTCACTACTACAAGCTCTACACCAACCAATACTCCGAGGAAATGCTCGAACTGTCCAAACGCTGATCAAGAAGGCGGCCGGTCCACCCGGCCGCTTTCTTCTCACGCAAAAAAGGCTTTTCTTTTTGGCAAAATAGTGTATAATAATTATTGCTATGCCAGTGTGGTGAAATCGGTAGACACGATGGACTCAAAATCCATTGCCGTGAAAAGCGTGTCGGTTCGAGTCCGACCACCGGTACCAGTCGTTCGCAAGCGCATGATTGCGTTATAACAATATTTATAATTTATAACAATAAACTGTCTGCTGGTTCGTCCGGGGATGGTTTTTTTCTCGAGGAACATCGCCATCGTCACGATCCCTTGGACCCGTTTAAACCCGACAGGAAAAGGGCCGGCAGCGAAAGTTGGCCAAACATGGGCGTTGAACCCGCTCTCTTCAGGCGACACGCGGCAGTCTCTGCCGGCGTCTATAATGCCAGCAATATTCACGGGCTTTATTGACAAGCGGGAGTCGATGTGGTAATTTGATGATGACACTGCGATTTTTATAACATAGTATCGTATCCTTGACAATCGTTTGGGCGAAACCCGCACAACGAGAAGCCAATCTTTTCCAAAACGGGAGACACTTAGATAATGCACAATGACCACTTGGTTGCGAAGGAGTGATGCTTTGCAGGAAGACGTGCCAACCAGAACCTGTCTGTTTGACACTTTTTGTTGTTTTGTTCCGCTGACAAATCATATTGGGAGGATAATATGAAGAAATATGCAATAATCATCATCTTGAGCATCATTGCGCTGGGATTGGGCGGTTGCGAGGACATCACTGGTTACCTGCCGACAACCGTCACCCTGACCCAGGAGACGACCACCGCGTTGTCCGAGGAAACGACCACGACACCCAGCACGGGTGCGACCACGACTGATCCGCAAGTCACGACGGTTGTCCCGACGACCCTGCCGGCGACGACCAATCCCGTGACCACCGCACCACCCACCACCGAAACGCTCACGACGGCGCCTGTGACTTCGGACCAACCGACAACCACACCGCCTACCACGGAACCGCAAACGACGCTGCCGGCGACCACCGAGGCGACAACGGCCGCACCGATCGTCCATCCGGTCCAGTTCCTTGTCGACCAAGGTTTGCTTTACGAGGTTGACATCGCCGAAGGCTCATCCCTGGCGGCGCCGCCCGATCCGGTCAAAGAGGGCCACAAGTTCCTTGGCTGGTTTGCCGTCGACAGCCCCACGGCCGAGGTGTTTCCGGTAACCGTCAACCAGCCGCTCAGCTATGCGGCCCGTTTCGAACCCTACGCCAATCATTTCTTCCTGAGGCTGAAGAACCAGACCGCCACAACGGTCGAAGTGGAAGTCGTCCTGGGGGGAACGCCACTCAAAATCAATGGCTATGACGTCCGCGTGACCTATGATGCGGAGCATCTGGCATACGCCAGCCATGTGAACAACGTCAGCAACATCATCAATCCCACGAATCCGGAAGTCATCATCTTCAACTACTCCGACATCATGGCCGCCTTCACGAACGAAACCGTGATTCTCACCTTGACATTCACGATCACCGCGGCGGGCGAAACGCCCATCGGCCTCACGATCGTGGAAGCCACGGTTGTCGATGAAAGCTTCAATATCGATCTCGCCGACACCAACGCCTCGGGCTTGGTTGTCGTGCTGCCAGCTTAGGAGGTTCGCCTGATGAAAACCATTATCCGGATCATTATCGGCTTTGCCCTCTTGCTCACGGGGGCGCTCGGCCTTTCAGGACTGAGAGTCCAGGCCGTCGCGCCGACTGTGGCCCTGACTTCGACGCCCGAAGTGTCGGTGACGCCGGGGGTGCCGTTTGCCACAACCGTGACGATCACCGGCGCCGACAAGGTTGTCGGTTTCCAACTGCGCCTCCTTTATGACGCCGATGAGTTCACGCTCGATGGCATCCAGAAAGCGCCGACGCTGCCCGCCAACATCATCTACAACATCGATGTGCCCGGCGTCATTCTGCTCAACTACACGTTCATCGGCGCGCATCTCAACGGCATCGTCGACCTGTTCACGTTGACTTTCACTCCCAAGACACTTGCCATCGGCAAGCATGATCTGCTCTGGGAAGATACCGCCTACAACAACGAGATCACCAGATTCAAGGATGACTTAAGCGACCTGGAGGTCGTCGATCCGTTTGTCTTCGCCTTCAACAAGGTCCAGTCCGGCGTCTATGGCGATGTCAGCGGCGACGGCCAGGTCACGATCCTCGACGTCGGCATGATCCAGCTGCATCTGGCCGACAAGATCGCTTTTTCGGCCGATCAGCTGCTTTTGGCCGATGTCAACGGCGACAAGCAACTGACGATCATCGATGCCGGCCTCATCCAGATGTATCTGGCCGGCATGCGCGAAGGTCTTGGGCCAGACGGTCATGAGGAACCAACCCTCGATCTGATCGCCTCCGTCTACTATCTGCCGGATGATACCGAAGTGCTGGTGCAGGGCGTCGTCAGTTACGTCTCGCAAACCGGTTTTTATATCGTCGATGAAAGCGGTTCGATCTATGTCGCTGCCAATGGCAACGACATCTCCCAACTGCAGGTGGGCGATAAGATCGAAGTAGCCGGCTTGAGCTATCTGCAAAACAACCTGCAACAGATCCTTTCCGCCGAGATCAAGGTCCTGATGCCGGCTTTCGGCTTCGACTATGGCTTTGCGCCGGATGCGAATCTGCCGCATCTTGCCGCGACAGGCCCGGGGAACTTCGAAGCCTACGGCTCGGTTTATCGGACCACCGGCCGCCTGATGCTGGATGAGGGGGCCTACTACCTCATCGATGACGACAGCGGCGCCTACCTCCTGATTTCACCCAAGACCGTGACCGCCACCTATCTCGAACTGGCAGCGCTTGTGGATGAGCATCTGGAAGTGACGTTGCTGCTCCATGATTTTGACGGCTTCATCTGGGAAGTGCTGCTTGTCCCCGGAATGATCGATATCATCACCGATGTCACGGAAATCTTCCAGTTCATTGTCGTCTTCACCGAATATTTCACTTATGATGTCAGTTTTGACGGCGGTTCTGCCGCTGTCTATCAGACCGGTAATCCCAATGTGCTGATGGTCGAACTGCCGGTCGGCACGGAAATCTTCTATGTCAGCTGGTATTTCGAAGGTTCTGCGGTCACCACGTTCACGCGCATGGTTGACCAGCAAGCAGACGCGATCCATCTTCCGGGTCCCGGTCCCGATGGCACGGTTGACTATGTCACAAGATATGCCAGCGAGTGGGGCACAAGCCTCGGTGCGTTGATCAATTCGGAATACAATGTCTACCTGCTTGATTATCTCCCTGATTATTCGCAAACACAAACTCACCCCTTTGGGACGATTCTGCTATTCGAACCTCCTTATTCCGCTGATTATGAGTTTCTGGGTTTGTATCTCGATCCCGATTTCACGATCCCCGCGACGCCGGTCTACGTCGTCACCGCCGATCTGGCGCTTTACTATCTCTGGGAACTGCGGGAGGATGCTATTACCTACAATGTCTACTGGCACGACGAACCATCACCATCCAGCCCGGCCATCATCACCACCTACGGCGCCGGGCATCTGATCAGCCCGGAAATGAATTCCGCCAAGGAACTGTCGAGAAAACACGGTTATTGGCTTGAAGGCTGGTACAGGGATCCGGAGCTGACGGTTCCCCTTGCGGACTTCACTTTGTCTCAAGATGTGCATCTATACCCGAAATTTGTCAGTGCCACCGAAAAGACCATCGCCGATCTGCCTGAGGTTCGCGAGGGCTACCATGCCTCTGTCTACGGCACTGTCTTCTACATCGCGACCGTCGATACCGGCCAACCGCTCTTCGTCATCATCAATGACGGAACCGGATCACTGATTGTCAGTCACGAGTATTTGATCGATGGTTATGTGCCAAAGCTCGGCGACGAGTTGCTTGTCACCGGCACCTTGGAACCGTTTTTCGATGCCACGACCTACATGTTGGGCGTGGACCTGGAAATCACCAATCTCGGCACGGGTTATTATGACTACAGCGGCGCCACCGACATCCTGGACGACCTTTACGGTGTGGGACTTCTCAACCAAAAACTCTATTACATCGACGGCACCATCGGTGTACAGATGAATTCCAACGGCACGGCCCGCTACTTCATCCAAACGACCTCGGGAGAAGTGTTCTACTTCCATTCCCAAAGCACGCACATCCTTGGCGAAGGCGGTTATGTCCATCCCGTGGCTGAGCTTGTCGGCGCCACCGGCCGCATCGCCGTCGTCTACGCCTGGTATGGAGACATCGTCTTCGCCGTGCCGGGAACATTTGTGCCCGCAGAGACGGAGACGCTAATCTATCAGACCATCGTCATTCCCTGGGATTTTGTCGATGATTATGCCATCACCTTTGAAGGTGGTACTTACGGAATCATCCCAAGTAGTAATCCTTATGTGGTTTTTGCGGAGTTTCCCGAGGGCACATCCCACTTTTTCGTGACGTTCTATCTTGATGGTGAAGTGGTTGGCATGGAAGCGCCATCTGTCAATCTCCGCGAGGATGCCATCCATTTCTTCGGTTTTAATGCGAGTGGTTGCGGTTATGTTTTGATCTACGCGGCTGAATTCGGCAAGTCGCTTGACGATCTGATCTATCCGTCCTACCTCGTCGTCAAGCATGATTACGAACCGGACAACAGCCTTGCCGAATACTATCGCTTCGGACAGACCGTGTTCCTAAACTCCTACACCCTCGAGAACTATGATTTTCTCGGCGTATACAAAGATCAGGATTTCCAACGTCCCGCTCCCGCTTGGATGTCGGTGGCCCAGGACTTGACCTTCTATTACGCTTGGCAGATTCAAGCCGGCGCCCTGACCTATGATGTCCATTGGCATCATGACACGAGTATCGGCGGCGTCGTCACAACCGTCACGTACGGGGCTAACTACTGGATCTCGCCCGCTCTTGACACCGCGCTGGCGATTTCCAACAAGCATGGCTACTGGTTTGAAGGCTGGTATCTCGATCCCGAATTGACGCAGCCGGCCGGGGGATTTTCGCTTGCCGAGACGATCCATCTCTATCCGAAGCTGATCCCGGCTGCGGACAGGACGATCGCCGACATCTTCCCGCTGGATCACAGCCAATAGATCGGAAGAGCGTCGTGTAGGGAAAGAGTGTAGATCTCGGTGGT
>CALGNF010000159.1 GCA_937958685.1 uncultured Caryophanales bacterium | reverse complement strand
CTCGACCACATCGCCCGCCGTCCAGCCTTCTTCCGCCAGGGCAACGAAGACCGAACAAGCCTGTTGCCGGACATCAGCATCGGGCGACAAGGCCTTGATCGCCTTGACATATGCGCCTGAGCCGACGGTTGATTCCGTGGCCAGCACACCGATCCGGCCCTGGGGCGCGGCAGCGACGGCGGCGGCGGCGCCCGGCTCGATCACGCATTGGTTCATGACGATCGAATGATCGACCGTCGCGCCGACGCCGATCTGCGCCTTCCGACCGACGACGCTGCGGTAGATCCGGCCATCGACGACCGCGCCGGAAGCGACGAGGCTGTTCTTGACGAACGCCTGGAGCCCGTAGCGCGAAGGAGACGACATCGTCTCTTTCGAAAAGACGGGTCTCGAAAGTTTGAAGATCTGGTCTTTGAGTTCGGGATCAAGCAGGGCCATGTTCGCGCGAAACAATTCCGCGGGATCGTCGATCAGGAAACACGGTTCATCGTACACGTAGGAGGTGCGCCGGATGCCGTGGGCGTAGTCGTAGACTTCGGTCAGGTTGCGGAACGAGATTTCGTCGTAATGGCGGACGTATTCGAGAAGCATCGCCTTCGAAAGCAAAAACGTCCTGAGCCGTTCGCCGTCCTTGTTCAACACTTCGGTGATGTCGGCGTTTTGCACGAGATGGTGATGGAGGACGACGTTGTAATCGACATTCCAGACGATGTTCGCCGGACTGACGATGACGTAGTCCTGGGAGCTGCGGACGAAATATTCGAGATGCTCGTACATCCGCTGGAAGCTGATCTGATCATCATAGGTCAGGTTAAGGTTTTTCGGCGGAAGGATGAAGATCCCGTCCTTGCGCCGGTTCAGGTCCCAACGGTCGCCGGAGCCGATGTGATCGGCGAGCGACCGGTAGTTGCCGTAGGGAAAAATCGCGACGTTGGTCACGACCGAGTTCTTGCAATTGGAGAGCGCGAAGTCGATCAGCCGGTACTTCGCGCCAAACGGAAGCGCGCCGGGCATGCGGTGCCGGGTCAGTTTCCCGAAGGATCCCTTGTTGGTCGCGTCGACGACCATGAACAGGTTGTTCATCGCTTCGCACCGCCTTTGGCGAAGGTCGTCTGGTCGAGAATGGCGACATGTTCGGGTTCGAACACGGTTCCCTCGGGAATCACGACGTCCTTGTTCACGATCGCGTTCTTGATCCGTGCGCCTTCGCCGACGACGACGTTGGAGAAGACCACGCAGTTCTCGACGCGCGCGTTTTTCCGGACTTGCACCCGATAGCCGATCGTCGAACGGATGACGACGCCGTCGATCGAGGACCCGTCGGCGACGACCGAGCCTTTGATCTCGCCGTCGTCGAGCACGACGTGCGGCGGGTAGTTGAGCGATTTGGAGTACACGGGAAGATGCTTCGAGACGTTCAGGGACAGATAGTTCGGATCGTCGAGCATGTCCATGTTCGCCTCGTACAGCGATTCGATGGTGCCAGATCGGAAGAGCGTCGTGTAGGGAAAGAGTGTAGATCTCGGTG
>CALGNF010000158.1 GCA_937958685.1 uncultured Caryophanales bacterium | reverse complement strand
CCAGAATCATCCCGGAGACCGGATAGTTGAAATTGGTGTCGACCGCCTCCGTGCGGGTGATGCCGGCGTCAACGCCATAATAGGGGAACTCATAGATGTCGGAGACCGCGCCGATCTCCTTGTAACGGATCAGGGCACCCGAACCGTCGGGAACGAAAACGTAGCCGGGGATCGAATCGCCATAGACGGCTCCGAGGAACGGGAAGACCTTGACGCTGCGGAGCGGATAGGCCGTGCCCTCGCTGATTTCCGATGCCGGCACTTCGACCCGCAGGTAATCATCATCGAGATAGACGCGGATTGTGAGCGAGATGCCGGAAATACCGTAATTGACCACCAGTTCGTAACCATTGTCAATCAGTTGGTAGGCCAGCGTCGTCGCCGGACTCATGTAGAAGGATTCCTCAGTGATGATGTAAGCGCCTGTACTTGGATTGTACGTATAGTATTCGATGACAGCGGCGGAATTGATGATCCCTTCCCAGCGGGTGTTGAAGTTGGGGATGTCCTCGCCGCTTTTCGCAAAGGAGGAACCGTAGATGTAGCCGCTTTCCTTGGCGAGGACGCGGATCGCCCCGTTCGGGTTTTCCGCATAGAGTTCGAGTTTGGCGTTCTCGCCGACGAGCGAGAAGGTCGAGGGGATATCGAGGTGGTTGGCAACCGGGGTCTCGTCATCCAACTGCGTGTACTGGTTGGAACGATAGAGCGCCTCGTCGAGAGTGGCCTCGGCAGCCGGCGGACCATCGAGCAATTGGTTGGGCAAGGGTCTCGCAATCACCGCAAGGAGCGGGATAACGATAACCAGCAAGCCGCCCAACATGGCCTTTTTCCAAACATTAGCCAAAGACACGGTTGATCACCTCCTTGAACCAGGAGACCAGGAAGTTCCACAGCTGCGAACCAAAGGCATAGACGATGAATCCGATCAGGATGATGATCGCCATCGCAAACAGCGTCATCAGGAGATTCTTGATCGTTTCCCTGATCTCGTAGTTGTGGATCTCCTTGGTCGAGAGGAACACGAGCAACCCCGTCCAGCCGTAGATCACGGCACTGGCCAGCTGGAAGATGATGGTTTCGTTCTGGGTCAGGACCCGCGAGAGCAGAATCAGCGGGATCCAGCCGGCAAACAGCGGCGCCATCGCGTAGATCGTCCCGATATAGACGTCCTTCATCCAGCCTTCGCCATCCGAAAGCGTCGAGATCAGGTAATTGCAGAAGACGAACAGGAACACGGCGCCGAAGAATTTCACAGCCTCCGCTCCCAGATTGATGGTGTCCGCATACTGGTTGAAGATATAGCCGGTGTAGCGCTGGACAAAGAGATACATGACGAACATGAAGAGAAGCAAGATCGTCGCCGAGAGCGGCGATGCCCGCTTGAGCCGCTTGATCTGGAAGAAGCCGTCCAGCGGATGCTTGAGCATGTGGAAGATCAGCGTGTACTCCCTTACGACAGGATTCGCCTTGATGGCGCTCACCTGCTGGTTGATGCCGGCAAACACCAAGGTTTTCCGGTTCAGGCGCTTAAGGATCGCGAGCACGACCCAGAGCGCGAGCAGCAGGCTGAAGATCAGCGTCAGGTTCTGCTTGAGCCAGAGGTCGCGCACCTGCCAGAACGTCTCCGAATAACCGGCGACATCGTTGGCCAGACGGAATTCCGCGAGCGCATCCTCGAGGGCGCCGCTTTGGAAATAGGCTTTGCCAAGCGCCGCATGCGCCAGCGCGAAATTGGTGTTTTGGGCGATGATGCTCTCAAAATTCGCCCGGCTCTCCTGGTAGAGGCCGAGCTGGTTCATGACGATCGCCTCCTGGACGAGCGTCGCAAACGCGGTCGGCTGGTAAGCCACGACGAGACCGGCGGTCCCGTCGAGCACGAAGAGACGGTTGTTGTCGTCGATCGCGATCGCGGTCGCCGTCTTGATCTGGCCGAAGCGGTTGGAGATGCCTTGCGTGAGTCCGAAGGCGAACAAGAGGTTGCCGGAGGGATCATACTGGACGACAAGGCCGTCGTCATAGACGGCGTAAAGGAAGCCAAGATCATCGACGGCCAAGTCGACGATGTCCTGCTCGCGGTTGTAGTTGGCCATCGTCAGGATGTTGTTGCCGTTGACATCGAGTTTCTTGAGCGCGAACTCGGTGTTGGGCGTCGAGGTATAGACCAGCGATTTGTTGTTGATGGCGATATTGGTCGGTGAAGGCGGCGTGCTCGCCGCATACTCGTCTTCGACGACGAAGATGTCCGCAAGCCGCTGCAAGAACGACTTCGACGACAGGTTGACCCCGAAATAGCCGAGAAACGATCCATCATAGTTCAACTGGATGATGCCCGAGGTCGAACCGTCGCCGACAATGTAGATGTTTTCGCCGGCGCCGACGACGACCTTGATCGGCACATACAACGAGGACGAGCCGAACAGCGGTTCCATCGGCCGTTGGTAATCGCGGATCAGCGTCCCGTCGGCGGCGAACTTGAAGACGCGCGCCTGGCCCTTGTCCGCCACATACACGTACCCCGCCGCGGAGACGAAAACGCCCGTCGGTTCTTGCAGATCATCCTTGCCGATTTCCCGGACGAGGTCGCCCTCATAGTCGAAGACGGCGATCCGGCGGTTGTTGCTGTCGGCGACATAGATCAGACCATCCTTGATGAAGAGATCTTGCGGTGAAGACAACGAACCCGCGGGATTGATGTTTCCCAGGGGGATATAGGCGGTCTGCGTGTAGGTCAGCTTCCCTTCATAGTCGACGGTGTAGGTGTCGTACGGGTAACCGTCGTGCCAGAAGGAGCTATCGGCCTTGACGTGCCCAATGCAAGGCAGGAAAGAACAGGTGAAAAGGAGCAACAACAGCACTAGACTCATTTTTTTCATTCCAGCCACCCCCTACTTGATGCCCGAGTGGGCCATCGTGTCGATGACCTTGCTCTGCAGGAAAATGAAGATGACGAGATTGGGGACGAACATGATGAGCGAAGCGGCGGCGGCCATGCCCTGGCCGGCGACGGGATTGGTGTTGGTCGTCAGGGTGCCCATGTAGAAGGCGAACGTCTTCAAGGCGTCGGTATTGATGTAGGTGGCGCTGGTGTCGGCGGAATTCCAGACGGTTTGGAACGACAGGATCATGATCGTCGCGATCGCCGGTTTGATCAGGGGAACAACGATCTTGCCAAAGATCTGCCATTCGTTGGCCCCGTCGATCCGGGCGGCGTCCAGCAGTTCGTTGGGGATCTGGTCGATGAACTGCTTGACCAGGAACAACCCCACGGGGACCGCGAGATAAGGCAGGATGTGGATCCAGAACGAATCGATCAATCCCAGGGTCTCGATCACGAGGTAGCGCGGGATCGTCACGGCGACGCCGACGAACATCAGCGCGATCGTGTTGATCTCGTTGAGCGTCTTCT
Organism: uncultured Caryophanales bacterium; assembly: GCA_937958685.1. GTDB lineage: Bacteria > Bacillota_I > Bacilli_A > Izemoplasmatales > Hujiaoplasmataceae > JAAYZB01. Next base: position 2,471 of record CALGNF010000158.1, on the reverse strand, counting down.
TGCCGCGAAAATTGAGTTTCGACAGGGCATAGCCGGCGAGCGTCGCGATCAGGATCGAAACGACGATCACGACCGCCGTCACCACGAGCGAGTTGAACAGATACCGGCTCATCGGGATGCCGGAAGTCCCCGTCAGGGCGAACAGGTTGCGGAAGTTCGCCATCGTCGGGTTCTTGACGAGGAAACGCGGCGGGAAGGCGAACAATTCCTCAAACGGCTTGAAGGCATGATTGAAGATGAACAGCAGCGGCAACAGCATCACGAGACTGATCGGCAGCAACACCGCGAGATACCGGAGCTGCACCGGGTGGAACCGCGACGGGTTGATCTTCGTGGCCTGGAATTTCGAGCGGCGGCGCTTGCTTGGCGGCTTCATTCGTCTTTGCTCCCGAACAGGCGGAACGCAAACCGCGAAACCGCATAGACCACCAGCAACAGAATCACCGAGAGGGCTGCCGCATAGCCCATCTCGTATTTGGTGAAGCCGAAGAATTCGATATGATTGACGATCAGCTGGCCGGCATACTGGGGCGTCGGGTTGGAACCCGACAGCGCCACGCCGATGCCGGAAGCGCCAAATGTGCCGACGATCGCCATCACCGCGCCAAACAGCATCTGCGGTTTGATCGTCGGGATCGTGATGTAGATCATCTCCTGGAACTTGTTCTTGATGCCGTCGATGTAACCGGCCTCATACAGATCCTGGTTGACATTGAGGATGCCGGCGAGCATCGCGAGGAAGCCGACGCCCATCGAACTCCAGAGGGTGACGCCGATCATGATCGGCATCAGATATTCTTTCGAAGTCAGCCAGGCGATCGGCTCGTTGATCGCCCCGATGTTCATCAGGAACATGTTCAAATACCCGGTCTCGTCGCCGGCAAAGATGACCTTCCACAAAACCGCCATCGTCACGCCCGCGGTCAGCGAGGGCGAATAGATGATCAAAGCGAGGACGGTTCTGACTTTCGGGGTCAGTTGCGCGAGCAGCCACGCCAGCAAAAACGAGAGGATATAGCCTCCCGGGCCGACGATGACCGCGTATTTGAGCGTGTTGGGAATGACATACTGCATGAATTCGACGTCGCTGGTGAGAATGTTGATGAAATTCTCAAAACCCACGAAATAGGGTGTCCTGACGGTGTCGAAATAGGTGAAGGCGAGCCCGATCGCGGCCGCGACCGGCACCACGATGAAGATGAAGAACATCAGGGCATACGGAAAGACGAACACATAGGCGATCCGTTGGCGGTCGCTGACTTTGCGTTTGGACATGAAGAGGCCCCGAAGACGGGCGACGAATGGCTTCACTCGGCATCACCCCCGAGCAGGCGCTCGACGTACGCCCTGGCCGCCAGCGCATACGGCTTGAGGACGTTGCCCTGCTTGTCCAGATAGCCGAACTCGCTCATCTTCTTGCGGATTTCCCGGTCTGCGCGGATCACGGCATCATAGAGCTCGACGCGCAGGTTCTTCCGGTCGATGACGACCTTGTTCCAGAGGTTGGAGATCTCGAGTTCGACCTGATAGGAGCCCGGGACCTTGGGAAGCTCCCTTAGCCACTCCCACTGCTCGCCGATGACAGAAAGATCGGCAGCCGCAAAGCCGGAAGCGTTGAATGCGGCCACATTGGCGCTGTTCCAGAGGTATTCCCTTCCGAGCGTCGAAAGCAGGAGCCGCGAGAAATCGATCTGCGTCGCGGTGGTGGCCCACCATTTCAAGAACGCCCAGCTTTCCGCCGCCTTCTCGGTGTTCCTGAAGATGACGTTGGCGGTCGCCGCGCCCGGAGCGCTCCGGTCGATTTCGCCGTTCTTGTCGACGCCGGGAAGCGGAGCGATGCCCCACAAGCCCTGGATGTCGGGCGCGGCATTGAGCAGCGTGACATACATGCCGAAATCACCGACACCGATCGGGCAGTTGCCCAGGCGGAAATCGTTGTAGAAAGAGGAGACCGTCACATCCATCGAATAGATCGTGTATAATTCCGTCATCATCGTCAAAGCCTCGACACTGCCGGCGTCGTCGATCGCGGTGGCGAAACCATCGCCGCGGTAGACTTCCGAACCGTGTTGAAAGAGGAAGGGCAAAGTGGAATCGAAGGCTTTCAGGGAGGTGGCGCTGGAGAGCGGAATGTAGAAATTCATCCCGTAGCGTTTCAATACAGGCAGGATCTCAGTCACTTCCTGCCAGGTGTCCGGGATCTGGATGTCGAGGGTCGAAAGGATGTCCTTTCGATAAAACAGCACGTAGAAGTTCTGCGTGTCGGGCAGGCCGTACAACGTCTCGGCGTAGACCATCGGCACCAGGGCCTCGGGATTATAAAGCGCAAGCGTCGTCGCGAAATCCGCATCATCCGCAAATTGGGACAGATCATAAAGCGCGCCACGGATACCCAGATCATACGGCATCCAGGAAGCGATGCCGAGGGCAGATCGGAAGAGCGTCGTGTAGGGAAAGAGTGTAGATCTCGG
>CALGNF010000157.1 GCA_937958685.1 uncultured Caryophanales bacterium | reverse complement strand
ACGAGGTCGTATTCGGTGACTGGAGTTCAGACGTGTGCTCTTCCGATCTCCCATCTCCAAGGATGACCTTTACGCGATCGATTTTGCGGAAGAACTGCCAAAGATCGGCGCGATCGTCGGAGCGCTCTTTGATATTCTCAACGACGCCGGGGTCATTGCCGGCGACGGCGAGCTCCAAGACATCGAGATCACCGGCGAGGTCGTCCGCGACCTGTTCCAGAGCATGTCCGAATCACAAGTGATCCTGCTGTTGGTCGAAGCCGTCCTCGTGCCGATGCTTGAGAGCGAGGACGCCGGTCTTGGCGGTGTCATCAGCATTCCCGCCGATGTCGACTGGGAGGCCGAGCTGGTGGCGATCGGCGAGGTTCTGGCGGCCATCTTCGATCAGGATGTCAGTTTCCAAGATCTGCTCGGCGATGATCCCCTGGTCTTCTTGAAGGCCGTCGCTTCGATCGATGTCGATCTCTTGCTTGATTCAAAACTGATCACATCGACTTTGATCAATATTCTTTCGGGGGACACCGGTCTGGCAGGTCTCGACTTCCTGGAGATTCCCGAAGGCATCGTCTGGCTGGACGATGACAATCTCGGCGAACTGCGCAACCTGCTTGTTGCCATGCAGGTCCTTGTCAATCTGGTCGCTGAGATCGATTTCGAAAATCTGAGCATCAGCACGCTTGCCGGCATGTCCGACACCGAAATCGATGATTTGTTCGGTTCCTATATCCTGGTGGCGACAATCTCGAAACTGATAACCGACATTGATTTCGGGGATACGCCGATTCTGATTCCCGACAATGTCTTCGATGACCAGGGCTACATCCTGGCCGCCGAATTGAAAGCTCTGGCGAAAGCGATCGCTCTCATCATCGACGAGGAAGCGGCAGAAACCTTTGACATCACCAAAGCGCTCTCCATGGACGCAGCGGATATCGATGTGTTTCTGGCTTCGGAAATCATCGCCGCAACGATCGGCAAACTGATCATCGACCTTGATGTGGACCTGTTGGTGGTTCCTGATGAAGTCGTGACGCTGATCGATGTCGACGACATCCCGACCACCGTCGTGGAAAGCGACGAAATCGCTGCCCTGCTCAAAGCGCTGGCGCTTTTGGAAATCACGGATTTCTCGGCTCTTGCCTTCGACGCCGGTATCATCGGCAAATTTGCGCAAACCGCCGACCCCAACGCCATCGATGACGACAAGATCGCGACCTTCCTCGACTCCAAGATCATCCACGGCAGCGTCAGCGCCATGATCATCGACCTGGGCTCGGGGGGCAGCCCGCTGCTTGCCGTGCCCACACTCTCCGTCGCTGGCGATCCGCTCATCACCGATGTCGGGTCGACCGAATATCTTAGTGAAACCGAGATCACGGCGCTGTTTCAGGCGCTTCTGGTTCTCGATCTCGCTGATTTTGACGACATCAACCTGGAGGATACGGCGCTCCTGCTCGACAACCTCACCGTCCTGCTGGCCTCGGCGATCCTGCATGCGACGATCTCCGACCAGATTCTGGGCATCGATGCCAACGTGCTGACGGTTCCTTATGTCAGCGGCGACGATGTTCCCGTGGCGATCCGCATCACCCAGGCGGAAACCGAGTACATTGCCACATTCGAGTTGGAAGCCTTCTTCACGGCCGTCGATCAGCTTGGCTTTGCCGACCCCACCGCCTTCGAGGCTGAATTCAGCCTTGCCGATATCAACGAGGAGAGCGAGCAAGACCTGTTGCTGGCATCCGCGATCATCCACGCCACGATTTCCGCCAAGATCATCGGTTTTGGCGATGACATCCTTGTCGTGCCCGCCCTCGCGGCTGACGGGACCACCGTCATCCGTTACGAAACCGGTGATGCGGGAGAGGAAACCGAGTTTCTGCTTTCAGAAGAGATCAAGGCGCTGATCCGGGCGTTGGATGTTTTGGGAATCACCTCGCTGGCTGATTTTGCCGGAACGCTGTCTCTGGCAAATCTCTTTGCCAGTCAGCTTCCCGACGATTACGCCAGCAACCAAAACGACTTTCTGGCTTCCGCTTCCATCCATGCGACAGTTTCCAAACAGATCCTCGGTCTTGGCGCATCCGTACTCATCGTGCCATACGAGAATGCCGCCGGTGATGACATCAGAACCACTGTTGGCTTGGTCGAATATGTTGTGGCGGCGGAGATCAAAACCATCATCAACGCCATTGACATCCTGACGGGCGGGACGCTGACATCTGTCGACGCCTTTTCCGGAACATTTACCCTAACAAACCTGGCCACCGGCGCCAATCAGGATGCCGTGCTGGCCTCCGCCGCGATGCACGCGACGATCTCGGAGCAACTCTTCGATGTCGATGACGACATCCTCTTCGTGCCGGCGACGCAGCAAGACGGACTCACCGCTTTGATGGTGGAATCCGGACCTTTGGGATTTGAGCAGACCTTCGTCGTCAAGCCGGAGATCAAGGCGCTGATCGATGCGCTGCTCATCATGGGTTTCACCGATCTCGACAGTTTCGCTTCCGAGTTTGCGCTTTCCGATGACCTGTTTGCCAACCCAGCGGCCGTCTTTGCCAGTTCCATCATGCAGGCGATGTTCTCCGACCGGTTGCTCAATGACACCGGCACCTCGCTCGTTATTCCCAATACCTACTACGTTTCCGGCAATCCGCTTGTCATCGCCCAGGCCGATGTCACCTACATCGAGTCCGCCGAACTGATCGCCTTCATCACGGCGCTCGAGTTGCTCGGACTTGACGATTTCGCCACGTTCAGCTTCACCCCCACCAATATCTTCCTTTTGGCTTCGTTTGACGGTTTGTTGGCCTCAGAGATCATGCAAGCCACGATTTCCGCCAATATCCTCGACGCCGCGAAAGACGAAACCGAGTCTCCGGCCGCAACCGACCTGGTTGTCGCCTTGTTCCACCGCCAGACGATCAATGTCGGTCTGGGAACCGCGGTCCAAATTCAAAAGACCGAACTCAATCGGTTGTTGGTCTCACTGAAAATGCTTGGCTTGTCCGCTTTCGGAGATGCTCTCGAACCGGCTGCTGTCACCGCCATTTTCGACGATGCCGATGATCGGGTGATTTTCACCAACAGCGCCTCGATCCATGTCACGCTCGACAACATGATCAAACACAATCCCAACATCAGCGGCTCGATCCCCGCGCTCGCGCGCCACGACGTGATCTACAACATCAACAATGTCACCACCAAGGATGAGATCATCGCTTTCATCCGGGCCGCCGACACCTTGGCGACCGCGCAAAGTTCCGGGGATGATTTCACACAGATTTCTTTCTCGTTTGCCGGTCTGCTGGCGCTCGACCAGGCTCAGCAGAGCGTTATCCTCGACTCGATGATCGTGAGAAACAAGATCACGCCGGAAACCGAAATCTTCTGTGCAGCCACACCGCCCATCTACAACCTGATCGCCACCGATTATGAGCTTGACGATATCAGCACCTTCCTGCGCAAGACAACTTTCGAAGACATCATCCTGCACTACGAATAAGCACCAGGCATCAGCATTTCAGGGGAGCAACCGCTCCCCTGTTTTCTTGGATAAAAAATCCTTGGTTAATGCCACTTGATAATGTATAATAAATAGGTGACGAAAGCGAGGTACCCCATGAGAAAGATCCTGATGCTGCTGGCTGCTGTGCTGATTGTCCTGCTCGGCGGTTGCACCGAATATTTGCCGACCTCCGGGACAACAACGGCAACGACCCAGACGACAGCGATTACCGAATCCAGCCAGCCCACTTCCACCTTGACCGGAGTCACGACGGCAGCGACGATAACAACAACGACTGCAGCGCCAACGACCGTGACGACCGCCCCGCAGACCGAGGCGACGACGATACCGGCAACCACTTTGCCGCCGCCGACAGCATCAACGACGATCACAACCACGATCAGCACCGCCAGATATCAGACGATCGAGATCTACGGAATGAACGATTTCCATGGCGGTGCTTATACAGACCCCTCAATGATCGCGAAGATCGGTAATTTCCTGATCCAGCGCAAGGCATTGAACGAGGATGCGATCTTTCTCGCCCACGGAGACATGCTTCAAGGCACCGCCTTATCCAACTATTATTACGGTCTGCCAATCATCGAAGCCCTCAATATCGCTGGCTTTTCCGGATTCACGATCGGCAATCACGAGTTCGATTGGGGCATCGAGATGGTGGGAGCCTACCGGGACGGCGATCCTGCTAACGGCGAGGCTGATTACCCGCTGCTCGCAGCCAACATCGTCTACACCGACACCCAAGAACTTTTGCCTTGGTTTGAACCGTATACGATCATCGAATCCGGTCCGGTCAGGATCGGCGTGATCGGCGTGATTGGCCCGCTGCAAGGCTCGATATCCGCCTCCAGGCTGACTAACATCACTTTCCTGGATCTTGTCAACACAGTCGCGGATTACGCGCAATTCCTTAGAACCGAAGCAGATTGCGACATTGTCATCGTCTCCGCCCATGACTACAATTCCTATACGAACTACCAGTTGGCAAGCCTGACCGGCAACAGCCGGATCGATGCCATCTTCAACGGCCATTCGCACACATCGGTCGCAGGCATTGTCCCCGGAACCAATGTGCCCTATGCGCAGGCCAGCAACTACTCCAGTTCCCTGTTCACGAAAATCACCCTTGTTTACGACAACCAGATGCAGACTATCACCTCAGCCGGGGCTGAGGTCTTCCGGGAGGTGCAGCTAACGACTGCCAACCCGGCCATCGATGCCATGCTGGGAGTTTTCTTGGGCGATGAGGATTATCAGAGTTTCGTCACCCATGTGCTGGCCACCGCCCAAGCAAGCTTCGGCCGCTCGGCGCTCGCTCCCTGGGGAGCTTCCGTCATCAGGGATTACGCCGGCGTCGATTTCGGCGTTGTCAATGGGGGTGGCTTCCGCGTCACCATGGATCAGGGCGCCGTCACCAACGGCGATCTGGTCGTCATCTATCCTTTTGACAACACGATCAGGACCTGTGAGTTGACAGGACAGCAACTCACCGATTTCTACGCTTCCGCTCCGTATGATCTCTATTTTGACGATCAGGTCAGTTATAGCGGCGGCGTCCTCTACAAGAACGGCGTTCCCGTGGTTCTCAGCCAACTCTATACCGTCGGGGCGGTCGATTATGTCTTCGACAAGGACAATTTCATCTTCCTTGACGGCGAAAACATCACGACGACCCCGTACATGATGCGCGACCTTCTGGCCAACGATCTCGAGAATGCGATCGGCCAGTTCAATCCGGCCAACGGCACCAGTTTCACGCCGACGGTGCCAGTTGCGTATGATTATCACATTTCTCTTTTCAAAATCGCGGTAGTAGTGTTATAATATCTAAGGTGATTAGCGGCGGCCCCTGGCCGGCCGCATACGGGACTGTAGCTCAGCTGGGAGAGCACCACAATGGCATTGTGGGGGTCGCGAGTTCGATCCTCGTCAGTTCCACCATCGCTGATAAAAGCCGACTCTGCTGAGTGTCGGCTTTTTTTGTCTCCGGCGACAAAATCGCGTATCAGATTGAAATTACGGTTAAAAATTGCTATACTAATAAAAAATACTGTTTGATTATCGATTGCTGATGAAGGAGATTGTCGCTGCGCTTATGAACCGGAAACAAAGACTAGTCATGCTAATCGCCCTGCTGTTGGCCGTTTTGACCAGTTTGCCCATCATCCGCGCGGACATGTTCGCCAAGCCGACGATGACGGTCACAATCCTTGGTGTCGCTGAGCCTTACTATTTTGATTTGCTCGTCTACCGCGAAGGCGAGGCGGAGGTTATGTCAGATTCGCATGTCGACGAAAGAATCGGCGGTTTCTACTATCGCGACGATTATCCGGAAAGCCTGAATGGCTTCAAAGATGAGGACGGATACGTTTCCTACCAATTGTATTGGGGTTCCCCCACGCACATCCATCTGGTATCATCCGAGACAATGATGCAAGTCTTTCGCGTCGGTTATTTTTCTCCGCCTTCCCGTTTCAAGATTGTCATCTACACCGAAGCCGGGGTCATGCTTACGTCAAAGATCATGGATCGCCGGCTATTCAATAGTGAGATGACCTTCGATTTGCGGGGGGTTGATCTGTCAGCAAGTCAGGTTGGCGTCGGCACGCTTGCCGAGTCCATCCCCTACGCCAGAATCGCGGGTGAGTTCATCCTTCGCTTGGCGGTGACCGTGCTGCTCGAAGTCGGCATCTTGTGGCTGTTCGGCTATCGGTGCAGGCGCAGCTATGCCCTTGTCGGCCTCGTCAACCTGCTCACCCAAGCGCTCTTGACCGCCGCGGTCCTAATGGGCGATTACCTGTTTGGCGAGATCGTCGGGGCGATCATCATCCTGATCCTCGGCGAGTTTGTGGTGTTTTTGGCCGAAATGACGGTCTATGGCCTATGGCTGCGGGAAAAACGCATCAGGACCGCTGTCTTGTATGGCTTTGCGGCAAACCTTGTCTCGCTTTTCGCCAGCTTCTTTCTGCTGTTGCTCAACTAGAGAAAAG
>CALGNF010000156.1 GCA_937958685.1 uncultured Caryophanales bacterium | reverse complement strand
CCTGCTGGAACGGATTTCATAACAACGCTTTCATTTGCGGTTGTTTATGTTATAATATCAAAGAATCAAGCCGATAAAGATCTTGACCAAGAGAGGGAAAAAAGTGAATACACTGACGTTTGAGCAGAAACTGCTTCGCAAAAACAAATGGTTTTACTCTGTCGGCGGCATCGGCCGCGACATGATCTATCAACTCGTTGCGACTTTTTTCATCACTTACGTCCAGTTTTCCGGATTGGGACTGACAGCGGCGCAGTTCACCGTCATCGGCATCATGCTCGTCGTCGGCCGGATCTGGGATGCAGTCAATGATCCGATCATGGGCACGATTGTCGAGAACACGCGCACCCGCTGGGGTAAGTTCCGTCCCTGGATCCTGATTGGAGCCTTGCTGTCGGGCATCGTCATCATCTTCATGTTCAACTTCCGGCCGACCGGCTGGGCCTTCGTCGCATTCTTCTTCGTCATCTACATTTTCTGGGAGGCGGCTTTCACCCTCAATGACATCCCCTACTGGTCGCTGATTCCCGCCCTCTCCAAAAACAAGAAGGATCGCGACATGGTCACGACGATGGTCGTCGTCTTCGCCGCGGTCGGGGCGTTTGCCGGCAATGCGATCATCACCCTGACGACCGTCGGTCAAATGGTCAGGGGCTATAGCGTGATTTCCTATACTTTCGTCATCTTCTTCGTCGCTTGTACCTGCCTGACGGTTTTCGGTGTCAAGGAGCCAAAGGAGACCGCCGCTGAAGCACAGCCGGAGCGGGTGACCATCAAGAAGATGTTCAAGGTCATCGCCAAGAACGACCAATTGCTGTGGTCGTCGCTCGCGCTCATGCTCTACAGCGTCGGTTCGGGACTGCTGGTGGCGTTGGGATATAACTTCTTCTGGCTAGAAATCGGCTATAACGGCACCCTGACGATGATCTTCGTCATCAGTTTTGCCGTCTCGAACATCCTGATCCAGAGTTTGTATTCCCTGTTGGCCAAACGCTTCTCCCGCCGGCAATTGATGACTTACAGTTTTATCTCCCTCCTGTTCGGATACATGATGATGCTATCCCTCGGCTGGGCGGACTTTCTCCCCGTCAACATCGTCACCGCCTGCCTTTTCGGTTTCTTCATCTTTGGCGGCCAGGCGATCTTCTACATGGTCGTCATCGTCAATATGACAAACACGATCGAATACAACGAATACAAGACCGGCGAGAGGAACGAAGCCATCGTCTTCTCACTTCGCCCATTCGTTGCCAAATTCTCAAGCGCCCTGCAAGGATTGATCGCCACTTTGGTCCTGGTCCTGTCCGGCATCTACGTAATGAGCCAGAATGTCGGCGCGCTTGAAAGCCAACTTAACCTGTTCAACGAGATGTCGCAAGCGGAAAAAGCCGACTTCGTCGACAGCGTCCAAAATGACGTGATCGCCATCAGGCTCGAGGACTTCCATCTTCTGAGCGAGGCCAACAAGGACGTCTACATCGCCACTTTGAAACTGGAGATCCCCACTTTTGACAAAAGCACGCTGGCGGATACCGAGCTTGTCACCTTGTTCTATGCCCTCCAAGAGCCAGCGAATGCCGTGTTCACCTTCAACAATGATCCTAACGACACGATCCCCGACGGTTGGAGTATGACCGTGAACACCGCCGCCGACAGCGTCTTCCTGAGCAAGGCCACGAATCCGATGCGGATCTTCCTCCGGATCGCCATCACCGTGGTGCCGACCATCCTCATCCTCGGAGCGATGGTGATCTTAAGGCGCAAATACATCATCACCGAGGAGTACTACGAACAGATCACTAGCGAAACCAAGGGCAGACTGGTTTCGCAGATAGAAGCAAACTGAGAGAAAATCGGGTGAAAACCCGGTTTTTTATTGACATATGTCAATTATAAGTGTATAATCAGCATTGATGAGGAGTGATATCCATGCCCAGACCTCAAAAACCCAGAAGTGTCTGCTGGCTTCCTGATGAGCGCCGTTTCGGACCATACGGCATGCGGGGACGCCCCCGGGATGCGGTGATCATGGCTGTTGACGAGTATGAGACGATCAGGTTGATCGATCATGAGGGATACGACCAGGAACAAGCGGCCAAACAGATGCAGGTTGCCCGGACCACGATCCAGCGGATTTATGTCGAAGCGCGCCGGAAACTGGCCGATGCGCTGGTCAATGGCAAGCAGATTCTGATCGAAGGTGGCAATTATATCCTCTGCGGCAGGCGCTGTGATCCCTGCAATTGGCCGCAAGCAAGACGCGAGCAACAGCGCGGGCCAAAGGAGGATGGGGAAAAATGAAAGTGGCGATCGCGGTCACCAACAGCATGATCACCCAGCATTTTGGTCATTGCGAGTATTTTCTGATCCATGACATCAGCGACCAGCAGGTCGTGGCGACCCAGATTGTTGCGAACCCTCCACACGAGCGGGGATTCTTGCCGCAATACCTCCAGAAGCAGGGTGTTGACGTCGTCATTGCCGGCAACATCGGCGAAATGGCCGTCAAGATGTTCACTGACCTGGGCATCGAGGTTTTCCGGGGTATCAGCGGCACTGCCGCGGAAGTAATCGACAATTACGTCAATGGGCGCTTGAACGCTTCCGACATTGTGTGTCGCGAACACCTTCACCACCATCATGATTGAGGCTTTCATGAGCAAATCGCTTCAAATAAGGAGCCATCAACGTTATAATCGAAACGGTAGAAATAATCTTATAAAAATAGGAGGAAGCAAATCGTGGAAGAAAAAGCTTACGCAAGAATGCCTTTGATTGGCGAGAAAGCTCCGAGCTTTACCGCCAAGACCACTCAAGGGATGATCAATTTCCCTGAGGATTACGTTGGCAAATGGGTGATTCTGTTCTCGCACCCGGCCGACTTCACTCCCGTCTGCACCACCGAATTCATGACGTTTGCCAGCATGATGGGCGAATTCAAGGCGCTCAACACCGAACTCGTGGGACTGTCAGTCGACTCGCTTTATGCGCACATCGCCTGGCTTAGGAAGATTCATGAGCTGGAATGGAAAGGCATGAAGAACCTGGAAGTGACCTTCCCGCTGATTGAGGACATCACGATGGATGTCGCCCACAAATTCGGGATGATCCAGCCGGGCCAGTCGAACACCCAGGCTGTCCGCGCCGTCTTCGTCATCGATCCCGAGGGCGTCATCAGGACCATTCTTTACTATCCGCTTTCGATGGGCCGCAACTTCGACGAGATCAAACGGATCATCCAGGCTTTGCAGAAGGCTGACAAGGACAAAGTCGCGACTCCCGCCGACTGGCGTCCCGGCGACGACACGATCGTCCCGACAGCCGGATCATGCGGAACCGCCAAGGAAAGAATGGCAAGCAAACGCGACGACATCTATTGCCTTGACTGGTTCATGTGTTTCAAAAAGGAAAAGAAATGACAAACGCAAAGACGGGCCCGTTACGGACCCGTCTGCTTTTTATCTGAGTAGTTACGGCACCAGCCTGATGGTCAGGCGGACCGGATTGTGATCGCTGTGGAGAAATCCCTCCGCCAAGGTTTCCACGCCGATGATCTCGACGTTGGCGGAGACGATGAAGCCATCGATGACATAATACTGGTTGTTCTCGGGATTGTCACTGTCGTAGGGTTGATGCAGAAGCCTGCAGGTCGGCGTGGCGACATCAACCGCAAAGACAAACCCGTTCTCCAAAAACCAAGCGGATTCCATCGGGAAAGCCTCCCAGAATGAGGGATCCCGCAAGGGATACAAATACTCAGGATCGGCTTCAGCGGCACTTGTCACCGCCGCGGGGAAGGTCTGGTTGAAGTCGCCGCCGACGATGACGTAATTACCGTTATCAGCTTCCTCAAGGATGATCTCCTTCAATTTTTCCATTTCCGCCAATCGCATCGAACCGTCGTCATATGCCGATAGATGGACATTGACGATGACGAGATACTTGTCGGAATCCGCGATCGGCAGGCGGGAAACAACGATGCAACGCTTCAGATTGGCAAGACTGATCGGCCAGGAAAAACTCCCGGGAAGTTGATAGCGGATCGCCGACTCGACATGATAGGGGATGAAACTGCCGATGCCTGATCTCACCTGGCCCATCATCTGGCTGGGATTGAAGGGGAAAGGGACGAAAAGACAGCGGTAGTTGTAACCAAGAGTCGAGGAGACGCCCAGATGCTCGTGAAAGTAATCCTGCTGAAGCGTGCGATAAGAGCGGGCGGAACCGTCGTCGACTTCCTGAAGCAGATAGATATCAGCCTCGGCGTTGGTAAGAATCGTGGCGATCCCCGCCAGATTCGCCTCGACTTCCGCCCGTGAATCCATGCGGCCCTTTGTACCGCCGTCCATGGCGAAATCCTCGGTTGCGCTCAGGGAGGCATAACCGATGTTGAAGGAAAGGATCGTGATCGCCGATGCGAGCGGCACCAAGTTGGCGTTCTCGGCTTCCGGATTGTCGATGATCTCCAGAACCATCACCTCCTCGGGGCGATACTCAAATATCTGAAGGGTCAGGATATACAGCGAGAACAGGCCAATAATGGTGATGAGCATCACAAGCAGAGTTTTCACAACGATCTTCATGGCAAACCTTCTTTCGCGCGGGATATTGATGGCGTTTTTCTTGATGAGAGCGTTTTTTTTGCGGCAAATTGGTATAATAGGAACAGAATCAGGTGAATGGGGGAATGACTGATGAGTTATCTGTTTTTGGGAATGGCAGTTGTGATCGTGGGGATGTTCATCTTCATCGAGATGAAAGAGGCATCATTGTTTTCGCTGTTCTTCAAGGCGTTGGCAAGTTTCAGTTTCATCCTGCTTTTTTCGATTGTGATCAGTGAAAAGACGGGACAACCAACCTCCGCCTATTATGTCGGTGAAGACTTTGTCCCCTTTATGGGAACGGCATTTCTCATCTTCATGGGTTTGGTTGCCGGCTTGATCGGCGATCTCCTTCTGGGTTTGCGACCCTTGCGTCCGGCAAGCGACAACAATACGATCATCACTTCCGGGATCTTCAGTTTCTCGATCGGCCATGTCTTTTACTATTTTGCCTTGCTGAAACTGAATGCCTTCAGCGTTTATCCGCTGATGATCGGTGTCGTCGGTGCCGTGATCATCTTTATCGGGGCGAAGGTCATGAAACTGAAATGGGAACAATTGCGGATCCCCTCGCTGGCTTACGCCTTCATCCTGTTTTTGATCTTCGGTCAAGCCTTGATCAATGCGATCGCCCTGGGTTTTACGATGACCACTACCTTGCTGTTCGCAGGAGCGACCCTTTTCCTGATTTCCGATTTGATTCTCTCGCAGATCTATTTCAAGGAAGGGGCGCCGAAAGTGTTGGTGGCCTATAACCTCTCAACATATTATGCTGCCCAACTCCTGATCGCGTTTGCGATTCTCTTTCTGAGCATCTAGGAAAGCGCGCCAACCGATAATCGCTGGCTTCCTGGCATAGATGGCGGAAACAGCTGAGACATGTTGGTTTTTTGCCCATACTCGTATTATATACCAAGCAAGTCCTGTTTGATATGAGAGTCGCCAATTTTTACCCCACAGGAGAGACGAATGGATCCCCAAATCATCCTTCATGAACTGACGATCGCCAAACTAGGGAACCGCAAACGAATCATTCGGGTGATCCTTCCCCCCGGTTATGATGATTCCACTCACCGCTATCCTGTCATCTACATGCATGACGGCCAGAACCTGTTGGAGGAATCACCCTTCAGCGGCTATTCCTGGGATGTGGCAAGGACAAGGAAACGGCTCGTGCGAAGCGGGGAGATCGCCCCGGCCATCATCGTCGGGATCGACCTCGATCCCCAGCGGCGGATCTTGGAATACACACCCGAAGTACCACCAGGGATGCGCAAAGGCCTCGCCAAAGCCCTGCAAATGGAAACCGTGACCGGCGAAGGGTTTCCCTACATGGATTTTGTCGCCCATAGCGTCAAGCCGTTTATCGATGAGCACTACCGCACCCGAAGCGACGCCTCGGCCACCGCGGTCGCCGGCAGTTCCTGCGGCGGCAACATTTCCCTGCTGCTGGGGCTCGCCCATCCCGAAAGCTTCGGCGTGATCGGTGCCTTTTCACCCGCATATCGTTTTATCCGGGGGACTTTGAAAAAACAACTTGTGGAAGCAAATCTCAAAAATATGCGCATCTATCTCGACATGGGCGCCAAGGAGAACGGGCTCCTCTCACCGGTCTGCGTCTGGCAGGCGCGTCACACCCACAAACAACTGCTAGGGCAAGGTCTTGCCCCGGAAAACAGCATGTGCGTGATTGACAAGAAGGGGCGGCACACCGAACTTTTCTGGCAAGATCGGTTCGCTCTGTTTCTGAAATTCTTCCTGGGCAAAAATCACCGGTGATTGACGTTGCTTTTTTGCTTTTCGGGGTGTATAATCTTTCATTGTGCGGAGGAAATTAGGCGTATGAAACTGGTCGTATATGTCATGAACAATGTCACGTTGCTGGATCGCTTCCTGCGAAGACTCAACGAGCACAATATCAAAGGGGCAACAATCATCCCCAGTACGGGAATGGCGCGGAAACTGCTGGAAAACGATGACATGAGGTTCATCGGCACCCTCAAGGTGCTGTTTGACAATCCCCGTGTCGAGTCGAACGTGATTCTGATGGTTTTGCCGGATGAGCAGACGGATACCGCGTACAAGGTCATCGAGGAAGTGGCCGGAGACCTCAGCCAGCCTAATTCGGGCATCGCCTTCACGCTCCCGATCGAAAACGTGAAAGGCTTCAAGAATTAGGGGCAGAGACGATGGATTTGACGGTACTGTTTTATGCCGGGGTGCTAATCGCCACCGGTCTTCTTTTTGGAAAATTGGCGAAGTACGTTCATTTGCCCAATGTGACCGGGTATCTCGTTGGCGGGCTGTTGATCGGACCAAGCGTGCTGAACATCATCAAGGAAGCAAGTTTCGCCGGGTTGGAACTGGTTTCGACCGTGGCGCTCGGTTTCATCGCCTTCTCGATCGGCAATGAGCTGAAGCTCTCCTATTTCCGAAATGTCGGCGCCAAACCGATCGTGATTGCGGTGATGGAGGCGTTGTTTGCCGTTTTGTTCGTGTTTGTGGCATTGATTTTGTATTTTCTCATCGTTGGCGAGCTGAACAACGCCAATATCCGCTTTTCCCTGGTGCTATCTGCCATTGCGGCGGCAACCGCTCCCGCCGCGACGCTGATGGTCATCAGGCAATACAAGGCCAGCGGACCGCTGACGGACACGCTCATGAGCGTCGTCGCGATCGATGACTCGGTCGCGATCGTCCTGTTCGGATTGATGGTCGCCATCAGCAACGCCATCGCCCCGATGGCTGCGACCGCCCCGCTTATCCGCCAAATCCTGACCCCGTTCTGGGAAATCCTGATCGCTCTCGTCATCGGCGGTGGCATCGGCCTGATCCTGACGCTTGGCTGCGTGTGGTTCACCGGCCGCGGAAACCGCATCAGTCTGGTTGTCGCCGCGATCTTCTTCACCATCTTTCTGACCGATCTCGCCGGCGGTTCGACCTTGCTTGCGGCTATGGCCTTGGGCGGCGTCTTCGCCAACCTAAGCAAGAAATACGAGGAGGTCAACGGCCTTGTCTATTTTGTGACACCGCCGATTTTCATCATGTTCTTCGTTTTGAGCGGCGCCGAACTCGACCTTTCGGTCCTGAGAATCGTCGGATTGATCGGGTTCGTCTATATTTTTATCCGCGTTTGTGGTAAAATATTCGGTGCCTGGTTTGGTGCGAAAATCACCAAAGCTGACAAACTGATCCGGAAATATCTAGGCTTTGCCCTGATTCCCCAGGCCGGCGTGGCCATCGGGCTAAGCCTGATTGCAACCCAGGTCCTTAATCCGGAGATGGGCATGGCGATTCGGACGATCATCCTCTCAGCGACGCTGATCTATGAGCTTGGAGGCCCGGTCGCCACCAAAATCACCTTGCGCAAGGCCGGGGAAATCACCGTCAAAGGCTAGATAAGGAGGCACAGGATGCAACTGATCTGTATTGGCAGGATTGTCAACACCCGGGGCCTTAAGGGAGACCTGAAGGTCGTTTCCGCGACCGATTTCAAGACCCAGCGCTATCACCCCGACAACAAAATCTATGTGCAAATGGATGAGGGTTACGAGGTTCTCGCGATTGCCGGTTTTCAGGTGCAGAAAGGCTGCGACATCATCCGTTTCCAAGGTCTGGACGACATCAATCTCGTGGAGAAATACAAAGGCAGAAATGTGTATGTCGAGGATGTTGCCATCACGGATCTGCCGGCGAACGAATTCCACGTCCAGGAGATCATCGGTCTAATGGTCATCCAGGGCGGCAAGCCGGCAGGCGTTGTCGAAGCCATCCGGGAACTGCCGCAGGGCGATTATCTCCTCATCAGAAAAACCGACCAACAGACAGCCTTGGTGCCTTTCATCGACGAACTGGTAACCGAAGTCGACCTGAAAGGAAAAACGCTGACTGTCGTGGAAATGGAGGGGCTCTTATGAGAATCACGGTGCTGACACTGTTTCCTGACCTTTTTTCCGGATTTTTGACCGAATCGATCATCAAGCGCGCGATCAATCAGGGGATCGTTACCATTGAAATCATCGACTTCCGCGAGTATGCGACCAACAAGCACAAACAGGTGGACGACTCCGCCTATGGCGGCGGTGCCGGCATGGTGATCTCCGTCGAACCTGTCTATAACGCGCTCACCAGTGTCCCTGGATATGCGCAAGCCCGCAAAATCCTGCTTTCGCCCCAAGGGCGGCCATTTCACCAAGAAAGAGCCAAGCAGCTGGCCGCGGAAGCGCACCTGATCCTGATCGCCGGCCATTATGAGGGGTTTGACGAACGCCTGAATGAATTTGTGGACGAGGAGATCTCGATCGGCGATTATGTCCTGACCGGCGGGGAAATCCCGGCGATGGTCGTGATGGACGCCCTCATCAGACTGCTTCCCGGAGCTCTCGGCAATGAGGAGTCATTCCGGCAGGATTCATTTTACGAAGGTTTGTTGGACTACCCCCAATACACCAGACCATACGATTTCAAAGGTTTGAAAGTTCCCGATGTCCTCTTGAGCGGCAACCATCAGGAAATCGAGAAATGGCGCCGGGAAGAGGCCATGAAAAGGACTAAAGCCAGGCGTCCCGACCTGCTCAAGATCAAGCAACAAAAAGATTGATTTCCCCAATCGGATATGATATAATAACTTCCGCTGCTAGAATGAGAATCATCTTGCTCGCCATTCCGCTGGGTCTACCATGAATGCCGGGTTACAAAAAAAGGAGTTGACCACAATGTCGCAGCAACTGATCGAGAAAGTGACGAGCGAGTTCGTCAAACACGACATTCCCGATTTTCGCCCCGGCGACACCGTCAAGGTGTCGGTCAAGATCACCGAAGGCAACCGGGAACGGATCCAGGTTTTCGAAGGCCTTTGCATCAAGAAACAGGGTGGTGGCGTCAGCGAGACGTTCACGGTCCGGAAGATCTCCTATGGCATCGGTGTCGAACGGACATTCCCCGTCCATTCCCCGATGATCGACAAGATCGAAGTCGCCCGCAGAGGCAAAGTCAGACGCGCCCATCTCGGATACATCCGCGGTCTGTCGGCGAAAGCATCGCGCATCAAGGAAAAACGCTAACGAAAAAGACGATCCCCGGGATCGTCTTTTTTCACAAACAACCCGGCAAAAACGCATAAAATGTAAGAAAATCCGATTTCTTACATTTTGTTGCAAAGGCATTGAAAGACGCTTTCATAAGTGGTAGAATAATGTGAAAACAAAAACGAAAGGATTGGGTTGATTATGAACAAGGCGACAATCTACAATGTTGCTTACGCGGCCAACGTCTCGCTAGCCACCGTTTCCCGGACCTTGAACAACCCCCAGAAGGTCAAACCGGAAACCAGGGAGCGGGTTTTGCGCGTGATCAAGGAACTTGGTTACAAACCCAATGCCTTCGCGAAGGGACTGGCCAGCAAGAAAAGCACCACCGTCGGCGTCATCGTCCCCGACATGTCGCGCGCCTCGGTTGCCGAGATGCTGAACGGCATCTCCGTCGAAGCCCGCAAATACAGTTATTCTCTATTGTTGTATGTGATGCTGAACGAAAAGGCCGACGAGCAAGAGATGCTCAGGGAAGTCGTGGCGAGCCAGGTCGATGGCATCCTCTACCTCAATGACGAGATCAACGAGGAACAATACGCCCTCCTGAACACGATCCAGGATGAATACAAGGTCCCGATTGTCCTTGCCAACACGCTCTATCCCTATGACAACAAGCTCGTCACCGTCTGCATCGACTACTTCAAGGCAGCCTATGAACTGACCCAGAAACTGATCCACGAGGGTCGCAAACACATCTACATGCTGACGACGGCGCGAAAATACATGGTGAACGATCTCAAGGAGGAAGGCTACCAAAAGGCGATGAAAGAAGCCAAACTGGAGCCGAAATTCATCCGCACGAGCGGCGACATCTCGATCAACACGGTCCATTTCAACGAGTTGTTCAAGGATGAGGGAACGAAGATCGACGGCGTCGTGGCCGTCCGTGACTCGATCGCCGTCTCGTTCATCAACAGCATGATCGAGAAGGGCAAGAAGATACCCAAGGACATTTCCGTCTACGGGTTCCAAAACACCAAATCCGCCTCGCTCTCGCGTCCGAAACTGTCGACGGTGGACATTCCGATCATCGACATCGGCGCCAAGGCGATGGCTCTTCTTAAAAAGGAAATCGACGGGGAAACCGTGGAAGTCAAATTCAACGTCCTGCCCCACAGCATCATTGAAAGAAACACAACCCAATACGACGAAGAGCAAGCCTGAGTAGACACGAATCAGGATCAAAAGCAGAGATCCGGCGGCTGGTGCGAGCCGGAATCCGATTGTGCCGAATTACCCTTGCTTAGTCTCTGCCTCGGGGCAGACGGTTGATCCGTTATCTCTTGAAGCGCACCGAAAGGTGAATTAAGGTGGTACCGCGGTTTTGAATCGTCCTTTGACAAAGGGCGATTTTTATTTAGTTGACATCAGAAAAGGAGTGTTTGCCATGAGTTTGTTTGCCGATCTCAAGTGGAGGGGTCTGATCTATGATCTGACCGACCCGGAGCTGTCCTTCGCATTGGACAACGAAAAACTGGTATTCTATATGGGTGCGGATCCGACTGCCGACAGTCTGCATATCGGCCATCTTTTGGCCTATCTGGTCGCCAAAAGGTTGGAGAACCACGGTCACAAACCGATCTTGGTGATCGGTGGTGGCACCGGTCTGATCGGTGATCCCAGTTTCAAAGCCACTGAGCGGCAACTGCTTTCGATCGAGACCTCGCTGAAAAATGCGGAAGGCATCAAACGCCAGGTCGAAAGACTGCTGCCCAAGGCATTGATCGTCAACAACTATGACTGGCTGTCCTCGCTGAACGCGATCGAATTCCTGCGCGATGTCGGGAAACACTTCAACGTTGCCTACATGATCGCCAAGGAAAGCGTCAAATCCCGGATCGAATCCGGCCTTTCCTTCACCGAGTTCTCCTACCAGGTCATCCAAGCCTGGGATTTCGAGCACCTGTTCAAAAACCACGGTTGCACGCTGCAGATCGGCGGCCAGGACCAATGGGGAAATATCACCGCCGGCATGGAACTGATCCGCAAGGTCCATGGTTTCGCCAGCAAGGCCTACGGCCTGACCTTCCCGCTCGTGACCAAGACGGACGGTTCCAAATTCGGCAAGAGCGAAGGCGGAAATTTGTGGCTCGACCCGCTGAAGACCTCACCTTACGAGTTTTATCAATTTTGGATCAATACCGCCGATGAGGACGTCATCGCCAGGCTCAAGCAATTCACATTTTTGAACAGAGCCGAGATCGAGAGCATCGAAAAAGCCTTCTTGGCGGCGCCAAGCGAGCGGCTGGCGCAAAAGACGCTTGCCCGTGAGGTGACGACGCTCGTCCATGGCGAAAACAACTACCAGGAAGCAAAAAAGATCTCGGAAGCACTTTTTTCCGGCGAGATCCACACCCTGAACAAAACCGAGATTGAAATCGGTTTTGGCGATGTGATCGCCACCCATGTCCATGAGGACCGCCCATTGGTCGAGTTGTTGCTCAGCTGTAATCTCGCCTCGTCAAAGCGTGAGGCCCGGGAACTGATCGAAAACGGAGCCATCACCGTCAATGGTTTCAAGATTGCCGATCTTGGGCACGTGGTGGAGCGCCGGCAAGCGATCGGGGCGGTCTTCACTATCATCCGCAAGGGGAAGAAGACCTACGCCATCGTGAAACACGAATAAAAAAAACGGGATCTCCCGTTTTTTTTAGATTTCGTTCTTCACATTTCGGCTGGCGTAGAGATACCGTTTCTGATAGATGATCCTGAGTGAATTGAGGATACAGAGCAAGGCGACGCCGACGTCGGCGAAAATCGACAGCCACATGAACATCAATCCGATGGATGAGAGGACCATGAAAACGATCTTGACAGCCAACGAAAATGCGATATTCTGCTTGGCGATGCCCCGGGTCCGTTTGGCGATCCTGATCGCTTTGTCGAGCAAACGGATGTCGTTGTTGATGATGACGACATCGGAGACCTCAATCGCGAGATCACTGGCGGAGCCCATCGAAACGCCGATGTCGGCATTTTTCAAAAGTGGGGCGTCATTGATGCCGTCACCGACATACAAACTGATCGAATTGGTGCGGATCTGATCGAATTTTTCCAACTTCTGTTCTGGCAAGAGCTCGGCATAATACTCGATACCGCCCAGTTTGGCAGCGATATCGGCGGCGGAATCCTCGTTGTCCCCTGTCAGCATCACGGTATCGTACTCCTTGGTGAAATCCCTGACGGTCGCCATCGATGTTTCCTTCAGCTCATCCTGGATGATGATGAAACCAAGATACTCCGCATCCCTGCCTACGAACGTGTAGGATCCGACCGGCAGTTTCGAGTCGGTGACGGTGATGCCGTTGGCTTCCATGAACCGGCGGGAACCCGCATAGATCCAGTGGCCGTTCTGCCTGGCTTTGATGCCGTAGCCGGGAATCTCCTCGATGTCGCCGACTTCGACCAAGGGCAGCCGGTTATGCTCGACGATCGCCTTGGCGATCGGATGCGACGAGTATCTCTCGATGGAGGCGGCGAGTTGCAGAACCTCCTCATTGGTTGCTTCCTTGACGAAGAAGGCGCCGTGTGTGAGCGTGCCGGTCTTGTCCAACGCGATTGTCTTGACATCGGTGATCGTATGCAGATAAGCGGAACCTTTGAACAGGATGCCGTTCTTGGCGGCAACGCCGATGCCGGCAAAATACGACAATGGGATCGACAGCACCAAAGAACATGGGCAGGAAATCACGAGGAAGATGGCGGCACGGTAGAGATAACCGGTGTCGGTGAAGACATCATCGAAATGGAATATCAAGCCATATACCACCAGAAGCGCCGCCAGACCGACGACGATCGGCGTGTAGACCTTGGCAAAACGGGAGATGAACATCTCCGTTTTGGACTTTTTGTTAGTGGAATTTTCAATCAGGTCGATGATCTTGGCCAATGTCGATTCGTCATATAGTTTCGTCGTCCGCATATGGATGACGTTGCCGACGTTGATGTTGCCGCTCAGGATCTCATCGCCGACATCAACGGTCTGCAGTTTGGCCTCTCCGGTCAATTCGCTGGTGTTGAGGCTTGTCGACCCTTTGATGACGATGCCGTCGATCGGGATCCTTTCGCCTTTCTTGACGACTATGGTCTCGCCAGGTCTCACGAGTGACGGATCCTTGACGATCACCTTTTCACCCTCAAGGACGTTGGCGTACTCGACCTTGATGTCGATCAGGGATGTGATCTCCTTGCGGGATCTTTGGATCGCATGCGACTGCAGGAATTCGCCGATCGAATACAAAATCACAACGGCGATCGATTCCTCGTGCTTGCCGACCAGCATTGCCGCCAGGGTGGCGATGATCATCAAGGTGCTCTCGTTGAAGAAATTGTAATGGCGGATGCCTTTGATCTGAACAATCAAAAGCTTGGAAATCAGCAACAAATATCCGAACCAGTAGAGCATCTGGGTGATCCAATGCGGATAGAGGACATAATTGGTACCGAACATCTGGTTGATGATCTGCGGGATCCGGTAGGCGGAGAAAGTGTAGAAAATCAAAAGCACACCGATCAAGACAACGAGATACTCCCTGATGAAGTTCGCTTTCTTCTCCGTTTGCTGCTGCCCGAGATAACTCGTGATGACGTTGTCTTCGAGAACATCAACGATCGCCTTGATTTCTTTTAAGGCCTGCTCTTCATTGTAGTCATCATGAAAATCAACCAGCAATGTTTGTTTCATATAATTGAAACTTGCGCTGTTCACATAGGGAAGTCGGGCGACCCTGCGCTCAACTTTCGCGATGCAATTGGTGCAAGTCAAGTTCTTCATTTCGATTTTGCGAATCATCATCCACACCTGCGATTTCGGGCATATGCTAACAATACGGCATTTGTCCATTATAGAGACATTATACTTTATTTTATCTAAAAGTCAATTGTCTGCCAAGGGAAAACGCCTCAAAAGGGTTTCTCTGCTTGATGTTTGGACTTTGATTTGCGGATGTGATATGATAAAATAGTAAGCGACAGGGAGTGAAGCCAATGGACTTTGAGAAACTGGCGCGCACGGCGAGAGCCGAATTCATCGATAAAGCGCGCGCGTTGCTCTGCATACCGACCGTTTTGGAGCATTTCGATGAAAGCAATGTCGAAGAGCCGTTTGGCGAAGCAATCAGAAAAGCCCTCGATCTGATGCTCGAATTTGGCATGCGCGACGGGTTTGAAGTCAAGAACATCGCCAACTTCGCCGGGCATATCGAAATGGGTCAAGGTGAGGAAATCCTCGGAATTCTCGGTCATCTCGATGTCGTCCCCGCCGGCGGCAAGTGGACTGATGACCCGTTTTCCGCAACCCTCAGGGACGGACGTATCTATGCCAGAGGCGCCATGGATGACAAAGGACCGACAATCGCGGCCTATCTGGCCATGAAAATCATCAAGGATCTGGGCGTGCCCCTGCGAAAACGGGTCCGGTTGATCCTTGGTTGCGATGAGGAGTCGGGGATGCGTTGCATCAAGAAATACCTGGAACACGAAGCCATGCCGGATCTTGGGTTTGCGCCAGACGCTGATTTTCCCTTGATCTATGGCGAAAAAGGCATCTTCAGCTTCGATATCGTCGGCGAGTTCGCGGACGATCTCGTGCTTTCCCTCAAGGCGGGCGACCGTTACAATGTCGTTCCCGACCGCTGCGACGCCCACTTGGCCAAAGACCTCGCGGAACCGTTCCGGGAGTTTCTGCACAAACACGCCTATCAGGGCGAGGTGGTTGGCAATCGCTATACGATCTATGGCAGGAGCGCCCATGCGGCGTGGCCACATTTGGGTGTCAACGCCATTTTCCTGATGATGGATTTTTTGAAAGAGCACACCCAAAGTCCGATTGTCGCCTTTATCGAAAAGTATTTGTTGCACGATCATCTGGGCAGAAAATTGGGCATCGACCATCATGATGAGGAAATGAAAGACTTGACGATCAATACGGCAAAAGTTGATTATCTCGAACACAAATTCCGCATCGGTTGCAACATCCGCTATCCCAAAGGCTATGATTTTGCCAAAGGCTGCGCTGCCATTCGTGCCGCGGCGGCCTCTTTCTCTCTGGAGTTCATCGAACTTGGCAACTCCCCTTACCACTATGTTTCACCAAAGGATCCGCTCGTGGCGGAGTTGCACAAAGCCTACATCAAGTATACCGGCGACGACAAGTCGCCACTGATCACGATCGGGGGCGGCACCTACGCCCGCAAACTCAAGAAAGCCGTCGCCTTCGGTCCGAATTTCCCTGGGCGGGAAGATCTTGCCCATCAGCCGGATGAGTATCTCGACATCGACGAAATGCTGAAGGCGGTGGCGATCTATGCTGAAAGCATCATCAGCCTCGCCGGGCCAGAGGCAGAATGAGACTTCGGAAGGTCAAGCAGGCAGGCGCACTTCTGGCCGCCAACCCGAACCTCGTCATCCAGGAGCCAAAGCAACATCGCGGCAACTGGAACAGTCTATTTGCCAATACCGGCCCGATTGCACTCGAAATTGGCTGCGGCAAAGGCCAATTCGTGATCGAGATGGCCAAAAGGCTTCCCGCCACGAACTTCATCGCCATCGAGAAGTACGATTCTGTGTTGGTCAGGGTCCTGCAGAAACTGCTTGGCGAGCCATTGCCCAACCTGGTGCTGGTCTTGGAAGACGCGGAGCGGCTTGGGGAGATGTTCACCTCCGGCGAAGTTCGCCAGATCTATCTGAATTTTTCCGATCCCTGGCCGAAACGCCGCCAGGAAAAAAAGCGCCTTTCCCATCCCGCGTTTTTGGAAAAGTACCGGGATATCCTGCAAGATGACGGGCATGTCAGTTTCAAAACCGACAACTTCGGCATGTATCGCTATTCACTGCTGCAGTTCAATAAAGCTGAGGACTTTGCGATCAGCCGTTTGAGTCTCGATCTGGCAAACAGCGGGATTTTCAACATCAAGACGGAGTTTGAAGACCGTTTCACCAACCTTGGTCAACCAATCTTTCACTTTGAGGCAATCAGGCAAAGGAGACAGCGATGAAACAATATTATCAGGATTTGGTCAACCTTCCGGGAGTATCCGGACATGAGAGATACATCCGCGCCTACCTGCGCGCTCATTTGGAGAGACTCGGCGAAAGCATCCATCAGGACAAACTTGGTTCGATTTTCGGCGTCATCAACGAAGCCAAGGATGGACCGACGGTGATGCTCGCCGGCCACATGGATGAAGTCGGGGCGATGGTTGCCGGAATCACCGACAAGGGCTTCATCAAGATGATTCCCGTCGGCTCGATCAATGCGCCGGTGGCCTTGTCGCAGATGATGAACATCGTCATTGAGGACGGATCATCCGTCGTCGGTGTCGTTGGTGCCAAACCTCCCCACCTGTTACGCGATGAGACCAGCAAACAAGTCAGCAGTTTTGATGATTTTGTACTTGATATTGGCGCCGATGACAAGCAACATGCTCAGGCCATGGGCATCAAGATCGGACAGATGATCGTCTTTCAAAACAACTACCGGGAAACCAAAGACGGCAAGAAAATCTTCTCCAAGGCCTGGGATGACCGTTTTGGAGCGGCAATGTCGCTTGATGTTCTGGAATCGATCGTCAAGGACGAGATCCCCTGCCGCTTGTTCGCAGGCGCCAATGTCCAGGAGGAGGTTGGCCTGCGGGGAGCGAAAACGGCTTCCTACATGATCAAACCCGATTTTTTCATCGCTGTCGACTGCTCCCCCTGTGCGGATACCTTCGAGGATTCCGACACCGGTGGCAAACTGGGTGGCGGCTTCATGATCCGTTTCCACGATCCGAAATGCATCTTGCATCAGGGTGTTCGGAAATTCATCGAGGAAACGGCGGACAAGCACGGCATCAAGTACCAATACTACAAATCGTTAGGCAGCACGGACGCCGCCGAAGTCCAGCTTTCCCGTGACGGCGTGCTGGTCTGCACGATCGGGATGCCCTCCCGCTACATCCATTCCACGACATCGATGATCCACAAGGATGATTATGAGGCCGTAAAAGCGATCATCCTCGCCATGCTCAAGGAATTGGACCACGCCAAAATCACCGAAATCAGACAGAACGTCTGATCAGGAAATAACTTAGGAGACCGCAATATGCGGCTTGGAAAGGAAAAATCATGGAAAAGAATGTCAAAAGCGTCAAGGAAAGAACAAGGGAGATGACGATTCTGGCGATGTTCATCGCCATCATCGCCGTCTTGGGACTCGTTCCGAACGGGTTGGGCGGTTCCCTTGGGTTCATCAAGATCACGGCCAATCTGGAGGCGACGATCATCCACATCCCCGTTTTGATCGGCGCCGCGCTTCTGGGCAGAAAGGTCGGCATCTATCTCGGACTCGCCTTTGGCGTCGTCTCGCTCATCGGCGCCTTTATCTACAGCAGTCCGTTCTTCGTTTATCCCTGGGTCTCGGTCTTGCCCAGGATCATCTTCGGACTCGTCATTTACGATGTCGTCCAGTTCTTCCAAAAGCTCATCAAACCCAGATTTCTCGCTCTGGGCATCAGTTTCTTCCTGCTGTCGCTGATCCACACACTACTGGTGTTGCCGATGCTGTGGACCTCGTTCGCCATGGTGTTGGAATATGATTCATTGGGACAGGCGTTCATCCCGTATCTTGTCGCCCTGAATGCCTCCGGCGTGCCGATCACCGCACCGATCGAGGCTTTGGCGGCCGGGCTAGTCGGCGCCACTGTCGTTCTCAGGCTCTATCCCGTCTATCACCGGCATCCTGATTCGGACCAAGCGCCCGATTCGCTGGACTAGACGCCGATGATCACTCTGATCGACATCGGCAATTCGACGATTGCCATCGGCATTTCCGAAGACGGAACCAAACTGAAGCGTGTCTATCGCATCAACACCGAAAAAGCGCGTTCAGCCGACGAATACGCGATCACCTTGAACCGGATGGTCAAGGATGTCGAGCGGGCGATCATCGCCTCGGTGGTTCCGGAACTCAATGAAGTCTTCCGCGACTATTTCACAAGCGAACACGGCATTATCCCGCTGTTTATGCAAAGCGGTGTCAAAACCGGCGTCAAGATCCTGACCGATACCCCGCGTGAAGTCGGGGCGGATCTGATCGCGAACGCCATTGCCGCCACGAATCTCTATAATCCCACCTGTCTGATCATCGATCTGGGAACCGCCAGATCGGAAGAGCGTCGTGTAGGGAAAGAGTGTAGATCTCGGTGG
>CALGNF010000155.1 GCA_937958685.1 uncultured Caryophanales bacterium | reverse complement strand
TTATAACATAAACAACCGCAAATGAAAGCGTTGTTATGAAATCCGTTCCAGCAGGATTTTCTTGTGTGCATGATCCGTTGTGACGTGGTCATCCAGACCCAAAGCGTCACGAGTGCATATCCTTTGACTTGCTGGGTGGCCTTGTTTATAATAGGTGTGGAAATTTCCTCAGGAGGACGACCATGAATACCAAAATCAAACTCTATTATTTTACCGATCCTCTCTGTTCACATTGCTGGGCACTCGATTACAACCTGACGCGTTTCAAGTTGGAATATCATCATCATCTTGAGATCATCACCGTTATGGGCGGAATGGTCGAGGACGGCAATCACTTTGCCGATCTTCACGGCAAAGAAGCCACGGAACAGGCTGAACATTGGGAGCAAGTCGGACTTTTTTATCGCATTCCGATCTACAAAGACATTTGGCATGAAAATCCGATAACCTCATCGTTTCCTTCCAGCATCGCCTTCTTGGCAATCAAAGAGAAACATCCGCATCTGGCGGCCAAGTTTCTCCGCCTCGTCAGAGAGGGAGCCTTTGCCTTTGGCAAGAACATCGCCGACCGCGAGGTCCTCTCGGACATGATCGCTTCACTTGGCGTCGACACCGGCGAGATTCTCGAGCTGAGTTATTCCGAGGCAGGCAAGCTGCTGCTGCAGGAAAACTACCGGCCGATGCTCGAGTTCGGCATCACCGGCTTTCCGACCGTGATCATGGTCAATGAAAAGAACGAAGGCATCAAGATCACTGGTGCTAGAAGCTATGACACTTACAAAAAAGCGCTTGTCAAGCTTGTCGGCGAGGAACAGAAACTCGTTTTGGCACCAACACCATCTTTAAGAGAACTGCTTGAGCAGGTGCCGACGATGTTCTACAATGACATCGCCAAAACTTACGACATCGCCGAGGAGTCTGTCGGCGAGTTCGTCGTCGATCAATTGGGAAAACAGGGCTATCAGACCGGAGCTGTCGGCCAGTACAAGTACGTGCGACTGTCACGGGCAAATTAAAAGATGATCGAGACCGATCATCTTTTTTCTTACCAGAGAAAGATTATGCCGATGATGATGATGAAAACTGCGAGCACCATGATGAGAACCGGGAGAAAGACGATGAAGGCGGCGATAATCATCGCGAGAACATCGTTTTTTTCCGGCGGCGTTTCCGCGATCAGTTTTTTGGCCTGCTCGATCTTCCGCTCTCTTTCCGCCTTTGATTCCCGGTAACGCATAGCCTACTTCATGTCCTTCGTTTCTTCAAAGAAGTGGCAGGCGACATAATGTCCCGCGGAAATCTCGCGGTATTCGGGCACAACCTGTGCGCATTTTTCGCGCGCCAGCGGACAGCGGGTCCGAAATTTACAGCCGGACGGCGGGAAGATGTTGGAAGGAATCTCGCCCTTGAGCAGGATCCGCTCCATTTGGACCTCATCAGTCGTCGGGATCGCGGACATCAGCGCCTTGGTATAGGGATGCAGGGGATTGGTGTAGATTTCCTCGGAAGGTCCGAGTTCGACCATGACGCCGAGATACATGACGCCGATGCGGTCGCTGATGTGCTTGATGACGCTCAGGTCATGGGAAATGAAGAGGTAGGTCAGATTCTCCTGTTTCTTCAGATCCATCAGCAAGTTGATGATCTGCGATTGGATCGACACATCAAGCGCGCTGACCGCCTCGTCGCAGACGACGAATTCCGGCTTCAGGGCCAACGCCCTGGCGATGCCGATCCGTTGTCTTTGGCCACCGGAGAACTGGTGCGGGAAACGATGGAGCATATAATGGTCCAGACCGCATTTGGCCATCGTTTCGATGACATAGTCTTCCAGTTCCTGTGAGCCTTTTTTGTAGAGGCCATGTTCGGCGACGGCTTCGCCGATGATCTGGCCGACGGTCATCCGCGTGTCAAGCGAGGAGTAGGGGTCTTGGAAGATGATTTGCAGTTTTCGGCGGAGCTGACGCATTTCCTCTTTGTCGAGGAGATCGAAGAGCACACGTCTGAACTCCAGTCACCGAATACGATCTCGTAT
>CALGNF010000154.1 GCA_937958685.1 uncultured Caryophanales bacterium | reverse complement strand
GCCGTATTTGTCGATGATGATCTTATAAAGGGGCAGCGCCACCCTGACATCGGCATTGCGGAGCCTCTTGATCTCGCGCGGGAGCGATCCGACAACATCCGCCAGCCCTCCCACCTTCACAAAGGGGTAGCATTCAGCGCTGACATGCAATATGTTCATGGGTCTCCTCCTTTTTTCGTGCTAATGTAATTATATCATATCAGCGATCCTTTTCCATATCCCGATGGCAATTCCGCCCGTTTTCGCAAAGAAAAAAAAGAACACTAATCGATTAGTGTTCAAAGACGCTTTTGCCGATGAACTCGCGAAGGAGCGAATTGCAGGGCACGAGATACTGGTCGATTTCCCGGAAGTACTTCAGAAACTTGATCAGCCTGTTGGCGTGGATGAAATATTCCGAGTCATTCGGAATTTGCAGAAGCGCATTCAGGGCATACTTCTTGAGGACGCACAATTCATACGTCAGTTCGGAATTGAAAATGTAGTTGGCGCTTTCGATGAAGGGATAGATCCATTTGTATTCGCCTCGTCTGACCGAACCCCACATGCTCAGGGTTTTTTCAGGAGAAGTGCTGCGGAACTGCAGGTCCCTGACGATTCTCCGCAAAAGCCTGATGTCCGTGAGGCCGATGGGATTGTTATAGTCGATGTTGATCTGGGAAAGCGGCGAGATGTAGATCTTGAACTTTTGGCTTGCGGGGATGAATTCGGTCAGGAGATCGTTGAGGGCGTGAATGCCTTCGATGATGATCGGATTGTGGGAGGAGATCGTCAATGGGGCCGAGAAACCGCGCTTGCGGGTCTTGAAGTCAAAGAAAGGCAGGGCGACGGGTTCGCCGTTGATCAGGTCGGTGATGTTGCGGTTGAACATGTCGAGATCAAGGGCGTTCACATGTTCCAAATCAGGCATGCCGAATTCGTCGATCGGCGCTTTCTCGACCGGCAGATAGTAGTTGTCGATCGAAATCATCAGCGGTTTGATTCCGCGGGTCAGCAGTTCGATCTCCAGTCGGCGGGAGAAGGTTGTCTTGCCGGATGACGAAGGGCCGGCGATCGCGATCAGGCGGATGTTGTCGACATCGCGGGAGATGATATCACCAAGTTCGCACAGTTGGTTGTTGTGCTTCGTTTCGCACATGTTGACGAACTCCACCTGTTTCTTGTTCTCGATCTTCCGGTTCATTTTGTAGATCATGTCGCTGTCGCAGTTGATCGCCCATTGCTCGGCACGGGTCAAGACCCGCAGGAATCCGGGGGAATCGGAAAATTCGGGAATCTGCCCTTTCTCTTCGATGCGCGGATAGCGGACAAGAAAACCGGGGCTGTAATAAAAAAGTTCGAATTCGGTCAAATAACCGGTCGAGGGCACCATATAACCGTACATGTAGTTTTTGTAGCCGTCACATTCGTAGATATTCACGATTTCCTTGCGGTATTTGAGGGTTTCAACTTTATCGGTGTATCCCTGGCTCTGGTAATATTTGCGCGCGTTCGCGATCGTCTCTTTCTTGCGGACAATCGGGTAATCGGCGGCGATGATTGACTGCATCTCGGCAACCACGTTCTCGACCATCGCCGGTGTGATGACGCCATTGACGGCTCGTCCGTAGATGCCCATGGAAATGCTGTTGGAAAACTTTATCTGCAGCTGCGGATAGACGCGATGAAAGGCCATGCAAACGAGATACCGCATGGTGGTGGCGTAGATCCTTGTCGCATCCTGGTAGGTGAAGTCCAGAAACTCGACATTGGCGTCGTCCTCGACGACGTAGGCAAGCTCGCGCAGTCGGTTGTTGACTTTCGCGCCGAAATAGGCGCCTGGGTATTGCCTGGCAAGGTCCTCGAGCCTGACGCCTTGGGAAAAACGGTGGATGTCGTCGCCAACCTTGATGGTAATCATCATTGGACCTCCTGTGAAAACGCTTGTATTATTATTTTACTACTTTGTCGCTTTTTTGCTAGGGATAACCAAAAAAAAGCGGAAAATGGAAAATCGCCATCCATTCGGCGACATTTCGATTATAATATTAATAACCCCATCAAAAGGAGAATGGCAATGTTGCTGTCGCGTTTTTTTACGAGCCAGGGAATGGACGATCATCCGGAACTGTATTTGTTCAAATGGCCTCACCTGCTCTATATCCTTTTGGCGATCATCCTCTTTTTCGTGCTGATGAAACTGTTCCGGAACCGCTCCTTGCGGACCAGAAAGATTTTTGTCACCATTTGCTGCTTGACGATGTTGATCCTCAAGTATGCCGGCGAAGCGCTGTTTATCTGGGAATGGTCGCACTATGGGGATCAGTTGTCGTCATTTTCGCATCCCTTCCTCGATTTTCGCACGCTGATCTCGTTTCAACTCTGCGGCGTGAACAACGTCCTATTGCCGCTTGTCATCTGGTTTGATTGGAAGCGGATGAAGGATTTTCTCTATTCAACGTCGATCATCGGCGGACTGGCCGTGATTCTTTATCCCGTCGGCGTGCTCTACGGCGATCCGTTTTACTTCACATTTCCGATTTTGCGGAGTCTTGTCGTCCACTTCCTGCTCGTGTTCCTGCCGTGTTTCCTGATGGCAACCGGCGAGTTCCGCCTTGAAGGCCGCAACTGGGCCAACACCTTCATCGGCGCGCTGTTGATGACGGCGTGGGCGATGTTTGGCAACCTCGTCGTTGATCCGGGCGCCAACAACATGTATTTGATGGAAAATCCCTTTCTCGGCGGTCCGGTACCGCTCCTGAACGTGCTTCCCCACGGTTACCACATGTTCGTCCTCGCCACGCTTGTATTTCTGGCGTTCTTGTTGGTCTATTGGATCGCCGGCATCTATTTCCGGCACCGCGACCGGAAAGGCCTGCGATCATAGAAAGGACGACCCGCGGTCGTCCCTTTTTATGAAGTTTCAGCCAAAGCCACAATCAGGGCATAATCGCTGGCATGATTCCATTCGCTGCCGAAGTCATGCGCTCCGTTGATCTGTGCAAAAACTGTATCCTTGTCAATGAAGGTTGCCGCCTGCGTCTCCGAAAGCGGCTGTCCCTTGGTGGTGATTGGCAGAATGGCGCCGTCGGTGTTGCGGTTCTGATACTCATGGAAGCGGGCGTTCTCGGGAAGGTTGCCGGACATCTCGGTCCAGCCTGCGGTGGCGATGTGGGCACCGAAAGTGTTGTCGATGTAGGCGATCGCCGCGCTGGCCCCCCAAGGCCGGCCAAGAAAGATCGTGCCCTCGGCAACTCCTGAATCGGCGATGAGTTCGTTGTGGTAGAAGACATAACCGATCGCGAGCAAGGCGCTCTCTTGGGTGGCGAAGCCTTTGTTGGTCGCGATCGCGCCGCCACTCACCGGACGATAGAGGCTCTTGATCGTCGAATCCTCGAAGTAGGCGGGACCGCCGTTGCCGAAGATGAAGTCGACGACACCTTCGACATAGACATTCCTGTAGTATTGCCTGCCGCTCTTGGCATAAAGCGTGTCCTGGTACCCCAAAAAGGCGCAATTGTAGAAGATGACGCGATCGGCTTCCGTCACGAGCGCCACCGCTTGCTTGTCTGCGATGTTTGCCTGCAGATAGTCGAAGCCATTGGCAAAGGTGATGTTCGCCGCCAGGAAGTTGGTGGCTGCGGATTTGATGGCGACGGTTGCGGATCCCTGGGTCCCCCAGGTGCCGCCTGTTGGGTTTGGTTGGCCGCTCGCCGCATCATAGGTGATGATGGTCGTATCCCGGCTCTCGCCGACCAAACGCACGTTGGGGACTGCGAGGGTCACTTTTTCATAATATGTGCCAGCCCGGACATGGACGATCTTCTCGATGTCGCTTGGCAGCGCCAGATTGGCCAAATGTTGGAATGCGGACTTGACAGTGGCGAAAGCGTATGCGCTCTCGACATAGGCGCCGACGGGACAGGCATATTCATGATCGGCGGTGAGGAAGATTTGGTTCTCGGTGACTATCGCATCGCTGGCAACGACATGGACGTTGATGGATACGGCTGGTAAGTCGCGATATGTGAAATGGAGCTGGTAAGTTCCCGGCACTAGATCGGAAGAGCACACGTCTGAACTCCAGTCACCGAATACGATCT
>CALGNF010000153.1 GCA_937958685.1 uncultured Caryophanales bacterium | reverse complement strand
CCGAAACCTTTTGATCCGTAGTCAAACGCTCTATCCAATTGAGCTATGAGCGCGCGTGGGGTCCCGATCAGGAATTGGGAATGCTTACCAAAGGCAATTCCGTAACTTGAGGCCGTTATATATATTATCAAATACATCCCGGAAATGCAACTGATATTTATGGAAACCGCTGTTTTTGAGCACCTTGGCGTTTGAGCATATCGGTCGCTTTATCCCCTATGCAAGGGTATAATATGTTCGAGGTGCAAAGCGATGTCTAAAACAGATTTCATTGTCAGTGGATTTGAATTGGGATGTCACGATTTGGAGAAGATGACCGTTTTTTATGAACGGAGTTTACGCTTGAACGTGTTGCACAAAACGGCTGTGACGGTGTCTTTTGGTTTTCCTTTCCAGGAAGCACTTCTCACATTGTATCGCACCGCAACTCCGGCATCATCGTGTTCCCGGCGGCTGGACCATCTTGCCTTCAGGGTTGATTCCAGGGAGGTTTTGGGCATGTTCCTGCATCATCTGATCTTGACGCAGACACCGATTCTTGGCGCCATTGATCATGGCGTTTCGGAAGCGATCTACCTGGAGGATCCGGAGCATAATCGCATCGAAGTGACCTGCGACAAGGAGAATCCGGAGGATCCGGCACCGTCAAGTCATCATGAGCAAACCCATGAACCGTTTGACTATGCAGGCGTCTTCTATGCGAGCAGCAATTTGGAATGTCCCTTTGCCTTTCCAGACTCAACCGTCATTGCCCACGTTTCTCTCAATG
Source organism: uncultured Caryophanales bacterium (assembly GCA_937958685.1). Lineage (GTDB taxonomy): Bacteria > Bacillota_I > Bacilli_A > Izemoplasmatales > Hujiaoplasmataceae > JAAYZB01. Next base: position 4,031 of record CALGNF010000153.1, on the reverse strand, counting down.
TCACCGATCTGAATGGACAAACAGCTTTTTACACCGAAATCATGCGTTTGGAAGTCGGCTATGAAAGCAAGAAAACAAAGATCCACATCGGGAACCGGGCCAACCCGCATCTTCTGTCACTGAAGCCGATAAAAGCGAAATCATGTGATACGGGTCAATGTCGGCTCGTTTTCACTTATCAGGACTGTGTTGTGCTCCAAAATGTGATCAAACGGCTTCAAGATGCTGGAAAGCCAGTCTCAGAAACCGAATCTGGGTACTTGACAATGGATAGTGAAGCCAACTTGATCCATCTGCGATTGGCAACCTAACGTTTCTTTTTTTTTCGTCGGGTGATGACAAGCAGGAACAGCCCGATCATGACCAACGCCATAAACGCCAACATGACAGCCAGATAGCCAGCATATGCCAGACAATATGCCATCACACCCGAATGGATCGCCCCTTGCGGATCTTCGTGGATGATTGGTTCCACCAGGGCGATCGTGATCATGACCGCAAGCCCTGTAAGCGAGATGACAATCGTTGACAGCGCAAAGACCAACAGGCCGCTTGGTCTTTTTTGATTTGTCTGTTCGTGGTTGTGATAGTAGGCGAAATTGTAGTCCGCCGGTTTTCTTTCGGCCAATAATCTCACCCGCCCGCTACAGAATGCCCAAATAACGGAAACTGATGACAATCACAAAAATCGAGAATATCGACAAGAGACTGCTCCAAACGACGATCTGTCCCGCAAGGCGTTCATCGCCCCCCATTTCTTTGGCCATTATCGCACTGGTAACGGCGACCGGGGCTGCGAAAGTGGCGATCAACGCGGGATAATCGTAACTCGCAAAATGGAAGAACGTTGTGTTTCTTGAGAGGATCACCGCCACCGAAAGACCCAGAAGCGGAGCAAACAAAATCCGCCAGGATGTGCCGAGGATGATTTCGCGGCGCAGGGATTTCACAGCCGCAAACTGAAAGCCGCCACCGAGGATGATCAATGCCAGGGGCGAGGCGATTTGGGCTACCCATTTGATGAAGGTGTACAAAAACTCCAGGTTGTTCTTCAAAGAGAACACCAGTTCTCCGGAGATCTGGGAAACGGGGATGGCGGTTCTCACCATCAAGACGATGATTCCCAAAACAATCGCGATGATCAGGGGGTTGGTAATGATCTTGAAGAGAACTTTATGCCAGGGTATCTGCTTCCCGGACTCATCTTTTTGAAACATCGTCAGGGAGATCACCGAAAGAATGTTGTAAAGGGGAATCACGGCAAGACTGATCAGCGCGACCCCAAGAACCGCCGGTTCGCCGCCAAGAGCTTCAGCCAGGGGAATCCCGAGAATCGCCATGTTGGAGCGGAAAACGCTTTGCAGCACAACGCCCTTCTTGTCCGCTCCTTTAACCAACAGCACCACACTGACCAGTCCGAGGACAAACAATACGAAAACGCCGATCATTGCATAGATGATCACATTCCAATTGATGTCTTCCAGTCCGGAAGCGTTGTAGATGGTGAAAAACAACAGCGCCGGCAAGGCGATGCGGAACACAAACCTGTTGGCATTGACGAGGAATTCCTCATTCAGAAAGCCAATCCGGCTGAGAAAGTATCCCAGGCCAATCAATAGCAAGAGCGGCAAGACGGCATTGACGCCGAAAAGAAGTGTGTCCATCGAGAGTATCCTTTTCTTCATCTGTTTTTTATCATTCTATCATTGTTACAGTTATTTATAAAGCGATTATCTCAATATCGTCTTCGTGTTGGTAACAAGTCCCGGAAAGGAAGTAATCGATGCGTCTTCCATGATCAATGTGAAAACGGTTGGCAATTCCAAAAAAAGGATTACAAACAAGGCAAATTTGGTATAATAGTATTTGTATAAAGGACCAGAGGTGGATCATGATCATTTTGATCAACGAACAAGTTCCTGGTTCCTCGTCGCCAATCGTCATCATGCCCGATGAATTGACCTTTGGTCAAACGCTAATAGCCTGACGATGAAAGAAGGAAAGCGATGAAAGTCTCCAAATTCAAACTGACGGCCTTGCAGACCCTTGCACTTGGGTTTGCGGTTATCATTCTGATCGGCAGCGTTCTACTGATGCTGCCGGTTGCCAATAAGAGCGGTCAGGCCATTCCCTATCTCAATGCTTTGTTCACTTCCGCTTCGGCAACCTGCGTCACCGGCCTTGTGGTCTATGACACTTATTCCCAGTTTACCTTGTTTGGTCAGATCGTGATCATGATCTTGATCCAACTTGGCGGTCTGGGGTTCATGACGATGGCTGTGATGTTCTCGCTGTTTGTCGGACGCAAGATCGGTTTGAAGGAACGCGTCAACCTGATGGAAGCTGTCAATTCGATGCAGATCGGCGGCATAGTCCGGATGGCAAAACGGGTGCTCATCATCACCGCAATCTTTGAAATTATCGGGGCGGCGATTCTGTCGATACGGTTCATACCGCTGTTTGGCGTTGGTCAGGGCTTGTGGATGTCCCTCTTCCACGCTGTCTCGGCCTTCTGCAATGCCGGTTTTGATCTCATGGGCATCATTGCTCCATCGGTATCGCTTTCACCGTTCGTCGGCGATGTTCTTGTCAATGTTGTGATCATCATCTTGATTGTTGTCGGAGGCATAGGCTTTGTAGTGTGGAACGATATCGCCGAACACCGCTTCCGTCTGCGCGAATACCGTCTGCATACGAAAATCGTTTTGGTTGCCACGCTTGTCATCATTACCTTGTCGACGCTCGTCTTTGCCTTCTTGGAGTGGCAGAACGCGTATAGCGGCCTTGCGGCCGGTGAGAAGCTCATGGCTTCGCTGTTCAGTGCCGTCACCCCCAGAACCGCCGGTTTCTTCACGGTGCAGATGACCTCGATGACCGAAGCCGGTTCGACTTTGACGCTCGGTCTGATGATCATTGGCGCTGGCTCGGGATCAACCGCCGGCGGCATCAAAATCACAACCCTCTCGGTGATTATGCTTTCGGTTGTCAGTTACGTCAGGGGCAGCGCCGATATCAATCTGTTTGGCCGCCGCATCGATCCGGCAACCATCAAACGGGCTTTCAATCTCGGTTTGCTGTATATCATGGTCGGTTTCATCGGCGGTTTCCTACTCTTGATAGCTCAGGGAACCAATCTCCACGACACGATGTTTGAGGCGTTCTCAGCAATAGGAACCGTCGGGCTATCTCGGGGTATCACCGACAGTTTGCGTCCGCTTTCCCGAATTATCATCATCATGTTGATGTATACAGGCCGCGTCGGCAGCATGTCGATCGCCATGGCCTTTATCGAAAAGAAACAGAATGACTCTTTGCGCAACCCGCTGGAAAAAGTCATTATTGGATAAGGAGCGTTAATTATGCAATCAGTTTTGGTAATTGGTCTCGGTCGCTTCGGCAGGCATCTGGCAATGAAGCTGGCGGAACTGGGAAATGAGGTCATGGTCATCGACAAAGACGAAGCCGCCGTCAATCGCGTGGCTCCATTCGTGACTTCGGCTCATATTGGCGACTGCATGGATGAACAGGTGATCGAATCGATCGGGGTTCGCAATTTCGATGTCTGTTTTGTTTGTATTTCCGATAATTTCCAATCCTCGTTGGAGATCACCTGGCAACTGAAAGAGGCTGGCGCCAAGGAGATAGTATCGAAAACAGATCGGGAGATGCATGCCAAGTTTCTTTTGCAGATCGGCGCCAACGCCGTCATCCATCCGGAACGCGACATGGCCTGGCGGACGGCGGTCAAATATTCATCCACCCATATCTTCGACTATATTGAATTCGCTCCCGAGTATGCCATCACCGAGATCGATGTTCCCTCTAGTTGGGTCGGGATGTCGATCCGCGACCTGCGGGTCAGGGAGAAATTCCGCATCAACATCATCGCCACCAGAACCGATGAGCATATCTATCCGACGGTCAACGCAGATCACGTCTTCACCGTTGACGAGCATCTGTATGTTTCCGGAAATCAGAAGGATATAGATCGGAAGAGCACACGTCTGAACTCCAGTCACCGAATACGATCT
>CALGNF010000152.1 GCA_937958685.1 uncultured Caryophanales bacterium | reverse complement strand
AGGGACTGTGTAGTCCATGAAGATAATCAAATCTTCATTTCCTTACAGTCCCTTTAATTAGATCATGACGTCGTCGTTTGCCTCATGGGGCTTTGGCAGGACGAGGTTGAGGACGATGCCGACCACCGCCGCCAGGCTCATGCCCGTCAGGTTGACCGCCGCGTTGATGGGAAGCGCCGCACCGCCCAGACCAAGCACGAGCATCGTCGAAACGATGATCAGGTTCCTCGTCTTGGCAAGATTGACCCTGGATCTGATCAAAACCTTGACACCGTTGCCGGCGATTAGGCCATAGAGAACGATCGTCATTCCGCCGATGACCGCTTGGGGAATGCTGTTGATGAATGCCTGGACATACCCGAAGAAACCCAGAAGGACAGCGAAGCAGGCCGCCAATCCGAGGACATAGACCGATCCGACCCTGGTGATGGCGACAACGCCGGTGTTCTCGCCATAGGTCGTGTTTGCTGGCCCGCCCATCGCGGCACTGACAAAGGTGGCGATGCCATCGCCCATCAGGGTCTTGTCCAATCCGGGGCTGACGAGGAAGTTTTCTCCGCAGACTTCTCCCAAGACGGTATGGTCGCCGATATGTTCGGCAATCGTCACGAAAGCAATCGGCAGGAACATCAAGACCGCATCAAAATCAAGTTGATAAGTGCCGATGAACGTGAAGCTGGGAAACTGCAGGAATGTATAATCGGCAAAGATCGTGGAAAGATCAATGAGTCCGAAGGCGACCGCGGCGATATAGCCGACGATGATCGCGCAGATGAACGGAACGATTTTGAAGAAGCCTTTGGCGAAGATGCTGATGGCAACGACCGTCAGGAACGTGATGATCGCGACGATCGGCGTCGCCCAGCCGGCAGAGCCGTCGAAACCGGCGGAGGCAATCGAAATCGGGGCGAGGCTGAGACCGATGATGATGATGACCGGGCCGATGACGACCGGGGGCAGCAGTTTCTCAATCCAATCCTTGCCAAGGAAACGGATGATGAGCGCGACGATCACGTAGACGATACCGACAGCCATCAGTCCGACATATGCGGAACTGAAACCGTTGACGCTGCCGGCGACGCTGATCGCGGCGATGTAGGCGAAGCTCGAACCCAGATACACGGGGACCTTGCCTTTGGTGCAGAGAATGTAGATGAGGGTGCCGACGCCGCTGGCGACGAGCGCGACGCTGGCGTCGAGGCCGGTCAGGATCGGGACGAGCACGGTGGCGCCGAACATTGCGAACACATGCTGCAAACTCAATACGATCCATTTCCAGACTGACTTTGGTCTTTCATTGATGCCGATCAGAAGCTGTTTTTCCATTTTTCTTCCTCCTATTTTTTTCAAAAAAAAGGAGCACTTTTCTGCTCCTTAAATTGCTAAATGATGCCAAATGCGAAACTAAGGACGAACAATCCCGCCAGGACATACATGACCGGATGGACCTCCTTGTATCTTCTCGTGACCAACATGGCCAGAGGATAGAAGACGAAGCCGACGGCAATGCCGGTGGCGATCGAGAACGAGAGCATCATGAAGATGATCGTCAGGAAAGCCGAGATCAAGAGCGGCTTGTCGTCCCAATCGATGTTTTTGAGCTGTTTGACCATCAGCGCGCCGACGATGACAAGCGCCATGGCGGTCACCGGGCTGTAAACGATGACGTCGCCGAAATCATCCAAGCCGACGACAACCCCATTGACAACGCTGAGCAACGGATAAATGATGATCGAGAGAATGAAGAGAACCGCAACCACGATCGAACTTAATCCCGTTCGCGCCCCTTGTTCGATACCGGTAGCTGATTCGATGTATGAAGTGACGGTCGATGTTCCCAAAACCGCGCCGCAGATTGTTCCGACAGAGTCCGCGAGCAAAGCCCTTTCCGCACCAACCAATTCGCCTTGTTCGTTGATCAGACCGGCTTCATGGCCGACAGCCATCAATGTTCCGGCCGTGTCGAAGAAGTCAACGAACAGCAAAGCGAAGATGACGCCGATAACTTCCGGATGGGTGAAGAGGTCGCCGAATCCGGTGAACGCGGCTCCGATCGTCTGGCCGGCGCCGCTCCAAAGCCCATCAAGCCCTTGACTGGAATAGGCCGGCATCATTTCGACGCCGATCCATCCGAGAAACAGGCCGACGATTGCCGTGGCAATGATTGAAGTGATCAACGCAAACTTGAAACCGACAGCATACAGGACAACGACCAAGATAATACCGAAGATGCCGAGCATGACGGTGGGATGCGAAAAGTCGCCTAATCCGACCAGGGTTGCCGGGTTGTCGACGATGATGCCGGCATTCTTCAAACCGATAAAGGTGATGAAGAAGCCGATGCCCGCCCCCACAGCGTATTTCAACCCTTTGGGAATGGCGGAGATCACGATGCGTCTGAGTCCGGTCACGGAGATGATGAGAAACAGGACACCGGAGATCAGCACGGCCGCCAAGGCCGCTTGCCAGGTCAACTCATAGATCAAGCAGACCGTGTAGGTGAAAAAAGCGTTGATGCCCATGCCTGGCGCAAGAGATACTGGATAGTTTGCATACAGCCCCATGATCAGCGTCGCGATCGCCGAAGCTATCGCCGTCGCAAAGAAGACGCCGCCAAAAGGCATTCCTGTTTTCGCCAGCATCGCGGAGTTCACGGGCAGGATGTAAGCCATGGCCAGAAATGTGGTCACACCTGCGAGCAGTTCCGTCTTGATGCTGGTTTTGCGTTCATCAAGTTTGAAGAACGCTTTCAAAGACTGCATAAAAAAATCCCCCTCTTTTTGTTTGTTAGTATCACACTCACACAAAAAAAGGAGAACAGTCTCTTCTATGTTGGTATGCTTAGATATCATAGTCCCACGGTTTACGGCTGCGGGGTAGAGACAATCGAACCTTATTTTCGATCATATATGATACTAACTGGTCATATCATACCAAACACATTTTTAAAACACAACCCCTGAAAAACAAAAAACCGGAAATGAAATCGTTTTCAAGAAAAAGCGCGCTTTTGGGGGCTAAACGAACTTGACTTCGAGATCGATCTTGGCGACTTTGCTGACGGTTTCGTGGATGGAGCAATACTGAGCACCCAATTCGGCGCTTCTCAGCATTTGGGCTTCATCGCTCGGATTCTTGATCGTCAGTTCCAGTTTCACATATTCCAACGTGGCCACTTTATCATCCCGCTTCCTGCCGGAAACTTCAACTTTGGCCGACGTGAACGTGAGTCGTTTCTTGGTGGCGATTGACAAAAAGGTTGCATAGAAGCAAGATGCAAGCGCCCCGAACAACAAATGATACGGCGACATGCCATAAGGCTGGTCGCCCAGAAGAACCTTACCTGTCGGCGATTCCATCACGCCGACAAATTCGTTGCTCCATTTAGTAATGATATTGTCTGTTGCCATATATGATCACCTCATTATCTATTATACAAGAAAATCGCAAAAGTGACAAAATACTTGTCATGCCGACAACAAACCGGAGATTATGGTTTTGGGGTGTTTATTTGTAAGCGCTTTATGTTATAATTTTCATGGAAAAGCAATTATTCTTTTTTTTGCCCGACAACAATCAGATATCATGGAGGTATGCGACATGAATAACCGTTTCAAAGGCAGAAGCCTGAAGACCCTTTTGGATTTTTCCAAGGAAGAGATCCTTGAACTGCTCTCTTTGTCCGTTCGATTGAAAGCCGAGAAAAAAGCCGGCACCGAGGGTAAGCCGCTGCTTGGCAAGAACGTCGTCCTGCTGTTTGAGAAAGATTCCACCCGAACCAGATGCGCTTTTGAAGTCGGCGCATTCGATTTGGGGATGAACGTGACCTATCTTGGCCCGACAGGCTCGCAGAGGGGCAAGAAAGAAAGCATCAAGGACACAGCCAGGGTTTTGGGTAGGATGTACGACGGCATCGAATATCGCGGATTCAAGCAGGAAACCGTCGACATTCTGGCCGACTATTCCGGTGTGCCAGTATGGAACGGGCTTACCGACATGTATCATCCGACACAGATTCTTGCGGATTTCCTGACAATTTTGGAAAAGTTCGGGCGTTTGGACAACATCAGGCTTGCTTATTTCGGCGATGCCAGGAACAATATGGGCAATTCGCTGATGATCGGGTGCGCCGTCATGGGAATGGATTTCCGGGCGGTCGCTCCCAAGGCTTACTGGCCGAGCAAGGAGCTAGTCGACAGATGCCAGCTAATCGCCGATAAATCCGGAGGCAAGATCACGCTGACCGAAGATGTCAAGGCTGGTGGCAAGAATGTCGATGTCGTGTATACCGATGTTTGGGTTTCGATGGGCGAATCCGACACCGCCTGGGCGGAGAGGATCCATCAGATGCACAAGTATCAAGTCAACGAGAAGGTCATGAGGAACGCCGGCAAAAAAGCGATATTCATGCATTGTCTCCCCGCTTTCCATGATTTGCAGACAGCGATCGGGTTGGATATCCACAAAAAATTCGGGCTTGAGGGCTTGGAAGTCACCGATGAGGTGTTCGAATCACCGCAATCAGTGGTCTTTGACCAGTCCGAAAACCGTCTGCACACGATCAAGGCGGTCATGTATGCCACACTCGCGGAGCAACTATGAAGCGAATTGTCGTCGCCCTGGGAGGCAATGCCTTGGGCAATACTCCCCAAGAACAAAAAGAGAAGGTTGTCCACGCCGTCAAACCGATCGTCGATTTGATCAAGGATGGACACCAGGTCATCCTTGCTCATGGCAATGGTCCTCAGGTCGGGATGATCAATCTGGCCTTTGAAATTGTATCCCTGTCTGATTCCCATCTTCCGGAAATGCCGTTTCCCGAATGCGGGGCAATGAGCCAAGGGTATATCGGTTATCATCTTCAAAACGCCTTGCAGGCGGAACTGCGGGCGCAAATGATCGATAAACGCGTCGCAACGGTCGTGACCCAGGTCGAGGTCGATCGCGATGATCCCGCATTCACCGATCCGACGAAACCGATCGGTGCTTTCTATTCTCAAGATAAGGCCGAGCAGTTGGAGAAAGCTCGCGGCTATGTCATGAAAGAGGATGCCAACAGGGGTTACCGGCGCGTCGTTCCGAGTCCCAAACCGGTCGATATCGTCGAGATCGACGTCATCAAGACCTTGGTTGAAGCCGGGCATGTCGTCATTACCGTCGGTGGCGGCGGGATCCCCGTGATTCGCGAAGGCAATCACCATTTGGGCGTGCCTGCTGTCATCGACAAAGATTTCGCCAGTGCGAAACTGGCGGAGTTGCTGGATGCCGACACATTGGTCATTCTGACGGCCGTCGACAAGGTCAAGATCAACTTCAACCGTGCGAATCAGATGGATATCGATGACATCACCGCTTCTGAACTCGCCGCACTTGTCCAGGAGGGGCACTTCCTCCGTGGCAGCATGCTCCCGAAGGTTGAGGCGGCGATGGCATTCATCAACGGCAACGCCAAACGGACAGCGATCATCGCCGCGCTTGAGCAGGCGGCAGACGCCCTTGCCGGCAAAGCCGGAACCCATATTCATAATTGAACCAGAGGAGGTCTTGAAGATGCGCAAGGAAGTCAAAGTCGCGATCTGGGGCTTCGGTGCCATGGGCTCCGGGATGGCACGAATGCTTCTTGACAAACCTGGTTTCGATCTGGTCGGTGTATGTGACAACTATCCGGCAATCATTGGCAAGAGCGTTTTTACCTTGCTTGGATGTCAAAACCCTTACCCACATGATTGTTTAGTCGAACCGGAAATCGTCCCGATCCTAGATCGCAATCGGCCGGATGTCGTGTTGCTTGCGACTGATTCGTTCACCAAGACAGCATTTCCCAAAATCAAACTGTTGCTCGAGCATCAGGTCGATGTTATCTCGACAGCGGAGGAAATGGCATATCCTCAGGCTGCCAACCCCGAGTTGGCCAGGGAGATCGACAGGCTTGCCAAAAAACATGGCCAGACCGTTCTCGGCACCGGTGTCAATCCGGGCATGATGATGGATCTGTTGGCCATTGCCCTATCGGGTGTGATGACGCGGGTGAAGGGCTTCGAAATTGCCCGCATCAACAGCCTATCCCCTTTTGGAAAGACCGTCATGGAAGAACAAGGGGTCGGACTTGACCCCATGGACTTCGATCGTAAATGCCAGGCTGGCGAGATCGCCGGCCATGTCGGTTTCAAAGAATCGACGATGATGATCGCCGATGCCATCGGTTTGGATGTCATGGAATTCAATCAGACAATGGCACCGATCATCACCGATATCGACCGCAAATCACCCCACGGTTTTGCCAAAGCGGGCGATGTCTGCGGTGTCGACATGAGGGCCAAGGCCGTTCTCGCCGAGGGGATGTCCATCGCCATGCACCATCCGCAACAGATTGAACCGCAGCTTGGTGGCGTGGCTACCGGCGATTATATCAAGATCAAGGGGACACCCGAAATCAACATGGCGATCACGCCGGAAGTCGAAGGTGGTCTCGGAACGATCGCGATCTGCGTGAATATGATCCCTCATGTCATCAATGCCCGGCCGGGTTTGAAAACGATGATCGATCTGCCGGTTCCCCGAGCGATCGTCGGCGATGTCCGGAAGATGTTGGAAACGGAGTGATATCAGTGATCGACAAAGGTTCATGGGTCCAGATCCGCAGGGTCGTTCTTGCTCCCAAGGAGCGTCCGGAGACATTGCCTGAGGAAACGCGCCGCGTGCCGTTGCTGCTGTGGATCAAGGGTTACTTGCTCGCGGCTGCCGAGATCGGTGATCATGTCCGGATCAAAACCCTTACCGGGAGATGCGAAGAAGGCGTCCTAACAGCCGTAAATCCAACTTTTGCACACACGTTCGGCGAGTTCGTCCCCGAACTTCTACAAATCGATCGAATCGTCAAAACCGCGCTATGGGGCGGTGATGAAAATGAGTGATTACTCTGCCTATCAGTCCTTGATGAAGCGCAAGAATGAGATCATGAAACGTTCTGTCGGTATCGATTATTCGTTATATGAATTGCGGAATCTGGCCTTTGACTATCAAAAGATGATGGCTGATACCGCCTATTCGCTTGCGGACATCAAGAAGATTCAAGCCCTTGGCGGCGTGGGCAACACACCGCTCAAGGAGTTGCGCAATCTCACGGCTCTTACAAGGAAATACGCACAACCTGGTCACGGAGCCAGGATTTTTCTGAAAGACGAAGCTCTGAATGATTCCGGCAGTTTCAAGGCCAGAAGAGCATCCGTTTCCTGCTATCACGCCAAGAAATCGGGTTTTGCCGGTGTGATCACGGCAACCTCGGGCAATTACGGTGCCGCCGTCGCTTCCCAAGCCGCCAAGCTTGGGTTGAAGTGCATCATTGTCCAGGAATGTTATGATTCCCGGGGCATCGGGCAACCGGAGATCATCGAAAAAGCCCGGGCTTGTGAAGCTTACGGAGCCGAGGTTGTGCAACTATCTGTCGGCCCCGAGCTGTTTTTTGTCTTTTTGAAACTGCTCGAGGAAACCGGGTATTTCAATGCCTCGCTGTACACCCCGTTTGGAGTTAGAGGTATCGAAACACTGGGATCCGAGCTGGTCGAAGATACCTTGAAACTTACAGGGAAAGCGCCAGATATGGTCGTCGTCACCAATGCCGGCGGTGGTAATCTGACAGGCACCGCGCGTGGCATCAGCTTAGCGACGGAGGCTCCTGTCGCCATTGTCGGAGCGAGCGTCAATCTCAAAGGCCTGCATATGGCGAGCGATGCTGATTTTAACCGTAAAAGCTTCACCACCGGTCATACCGGTTTCGGGATTCCCTTCATCACCAATCCCGACAGGAGCGATGTGCCGCGTTCGGCTGCGCGCCCCTTGCGATACATGGATCGTTATGTGACGGTCACCCAAGGACAGGTGTTCTTTGTCACCGAGATGCTGACCGCCCTCGAAGGCATCGAAAGGGGGCCTGCTGGCAACATCTCGCTCGCCGCAGCCTTCAGTCTGGGCCAAGAACTTAAGGAAGACCAGACAATCATCGTTCAGGAAACCGAGTACACGGGGGCCGGCAAACATCATCAAGCGCAACTTGCCTTCGCCAGACAAAATGGCATTGACGTGGTCTTTGGCGACCCCAAGACGGAGATCCCGGGCCAGTCGATCATTCTGCCACGCTCGGTTGCGGATCTATCTTACAATGAATTGTCCTTGGCGGAAATCCGCGAGTCCTATCTCAGAAACGCCGTCAAAAACACAAAAACGATCACCAAGGCCGATTTGCAGTTTTTGGTCGAGGAAACCAAAGCATCCCGGGTGTTCGTCGAAGAAGTCTTGGCAAAATTGGGTATCCAGGAGGAAAATGCATGAAACAAGGCACGCAGCGTCCCGATGATTTTGCGCTCAGGCGCGCTCATCTGGAAAAACTGACCGACAGCGAACTACATCGATATTTTTGGTCTTTGGCAGACAAGGCGGTGGCTCCGTTGCTGGCCCTTGCCAAGTCCCACACAAGCCCGGCTATTGAACGGTCTGTCTTGCTCAGGATGGGTTTTTCCTCTTTGGAGGCCAAAGCCTTGGTGGAAAAAACAATTCATCACCGCCTGATAGGCAAAGGCGCAGGTCATGTCGTTTTTCGATATGCGAATCTCACTAAGAGCGAACTCCGCACAGCGGGACTTGAGTTGCTTGAGGATATCGGCTGGGAAAAGGTAGCCGCCAGCTTCGGGGTGCAAATATGAACATCAAGGACAAGAAACTCCCGATCGAGGAGATTCTTAAGGATCTCGACAAGTACGTTCCACGCCGCCGCGGTTGGACCTGGCGAATCCCGGCAACTCATCAGGTTCTTCATGGCTATGAGTATCTCGACACTGCGGTCGGCCTGAAAAACACCCTGCCACTGCCGGCTGCCAAATCCTTTGGCGGCATCGATCCGCAACCGATCCAGGTGATCACCACCGAAATCGCTTCAGGCCGCTTTGAGGACGATATCAGACGCATGCGGATGGCCGCCTGGCACGGGGCCGATCACATCATGGTCATCCGGACAGCCGGACAATCACACTTCGACGGATTGATCGAAGGCACACCCCAAGGCGTGGGCGGCGTCCCCATCACCCGCAAGCAGGTCCGGGCGCAGCGCAAAGCCCTTGATCTGATCGAGGATGAAGTCGGCAGACCAATCAATTTTCATTCCTATGTTTCCGGAGTCGCCGGCCCTGAAATCGCCGTCATGTTCGCTGAGGAGGGCGTCAACGGCGCTCATCAGGATCCGCAATACAATGTCTTGTATCGCAATATCAACATGATCCGTTCGTTCGTCGACGCAGCCGAATCGAAACAGGTCATGTCATGGGCCGATATTCTCCAGATCGACGGTGCCCACAACGCCAACGCTACGGCGATGGAGGCGTGGAAGGTCATGCCCGAGTTGCTTGTCCAACATGCGATCAACTGCGCTTTTTCCGAAGGTTCGGGAATGAAACGCGAGAATATCGCGCTGTCGACGGTGCCGCCGACAGCAGCGCCGGCTCCCGATCTTCGGATCAATCTTCCCTACGCGGTGGCGCTGAGGGAACTTTTCAAAGGCTATCGCTTCCGCGCCCAAATGAATACGAAGTACATGGAATCATCCACCCGCGAGGCGACGGTCACGCATGTCCTCAACATGCTGATCTCCAAACTCACTTCCGCCGATATCCAATCGACGATCACTCCCGATGAGGGCCGCAACGTTCCCTGGCACATGTACAATGTCGAGGCGTGCGATACCGCCAAACAGGCGCTCATCGGCATGGATGGTCTTTTGGAGCTGGTCAAAGTCAGGGATGATGGCTACATGCAGGCGAAAGTCAGGGAACTGAAAGAGCGGGCCGTTCTCTTCTTCGAGGAATTGCTTGAGGTCGGCGGTTACTTCCAAGCCGTCGAAGCCGGTTTCTTCATCGATTCTGGAAAGATCGGAAGAGCACACGTCTGAACTCCAGTCACCGAATACGAT
>CALGNF010000151.1 GCA_937958685.1 uncultured Caryophanales bacterium | reverse complement strand
TCGTATTCGGTGACTGGAGTTCAGACGTGTGCTCTTCCGATCTCAGCCTGCTCTCGCCCAGAAAACGGGCGGAACTGAACAAACTGCTGGCTTATGACGAGGACGAGATCGGTTCCTCGATGTCAGGCAGTTTCATCAAGTTGGCGGAGACGATGACGGTCAAAGAAGCGATGAAAAAGGTCATTGCCATCGCCGGGGATACTGAATATATCCCGATTCTCTATGTTGTCAAGAATAACCGGCTGGTTGGATATCTCAAACTGAAAACGCTGATTGTCGCCCGCGCCGAAGAACGGATCCGGGATATCATGGAAACACGGCTGTTCTATGCCCACCCCACCGACGACAAGGAAGAAGCCGCGGTTCTGATGCAAGACTACGGCAAATCGTCACTGCCGCTCGTCGATGAGAACATGCACCTTGTCGGCATCGTCACCCACGACGACCTGATGGACATTGTCGCCAGTGCCAAATCGGATGACTACGCCAAATTCGCCGGTCTCGTCGACGGCGAGATCGATCTGGAGCGCGACACGATCGTCCACTCCATTAAGCAGAGGCTCCCGTGGCTGTCGCTTTTGCTGCTGCTCAGCATGCTCACCTCGCTGATTCTGTCCTTGTTCGAGGGCAGCATGACGGTTTCGCAGGGAGCCATCATCCTTTCCAGCCGACTGGCGATCTATCTGCCCCTCATCCTCGACATGGCAGGCAACACGGGCACGCAAAGCCTGGCGGTCATGATCCGTCACTTGACGACCTCCAAGAAGGAGATCACCGCCAAGTCGATGCGCAAGTACCTCTTGCGGGAGATCGGCACGGGACTTGTCCAGGGATTTGCCATCGGTCTGCTGATCCTCATCATGATCATGGCGACAAATTGGATCGCCAGCGGAGCACTCTTTGAAACGCGGTCGGTGACAACAGCCGTCGTGACGGCGGGAGCCGTTATGATTGCCCTGGTCGTCTCGACATTGCTGGGAGCGCTTGTGCCCTACCTTCTCGATCGCTTCGGGATCGATCCGGCGGTTGCATCCGGACCGTTTATCACGACGGTCGCGGATATCATCACCCTGTCACTCTATTATTCCATCAGTTTGGCGATTTTGTTGCCGCTATACGTCTAGGGAGGTATCTCGTGGAACTAACGACCAAAAGAATCGAAGCCCTCAAATCACAGGCCCAGACCCTCAAGCCGATGTTTCAGATCGGCAAGGAGGGATTGACGCCGGCGGTCATTGTCCAGGTGATGAACTATCTTGCTAAGCACGAGCTTGGCAAACTTGCGGTTCTGCCGACATCGCCGCTCAGGCCGGAAGCCGCAGGCGAGCAGCTGGCAGCCCTCGGCATCTCCCTGATCCAGATCATCGGCAGCAGATCGGAAGAGCACACGTCTGAACTCCAGTCACCGAATACGAACTCG
>CALGNF010000150.1 GCA_937958685.1 uncultured Caryophanales bacterium | reverse complement strand
CGGCGACCCCCGAGATCTACCCTCTTTCCCTACACGACGCTCTTCCGATCTGTTTTCCGAAAACCGCTCGTGATCGCCCTGGTCTTTTTGGCGTGTCTGATGGTTGCGGCGTGCACTGACACGTCTGCGACAACCACGGCCCCTGCCACCACCGGCGCGACCACCGCGACAACCACGACGACTTTTACCCCGACAACCCTGACGCAAGCCCCCACGACGATGGGGACCTTGCCGACCACCACGATGCCTTTTACCACCACGGCCGGGAATCCGCTCTACGTCAGTCTGCCAGAGACCGCCTATCCCGAGCTCGCTGGACTGAAAACATATAGCGCCGCCATGGGTTATCACCGCCAAACCGTGCAAGGCTACAACCACTGGTATTACGAGGTGATGACGAATGCCGGCAGTTACACCACCATGCCCCATAACGGGGTTTATTGGTCGTATGAGGGCGCCAATATCCTGGACGCCGTCTTAATGCCCGCCCCGGGCTATGCGGCGGTGAGGAAGTTCGTCGCGCCGGCAACCGGCGAGGCGACGATCTACGGAACCGTCCGGATGTACGCCGAGGCGACCGCGGACATCGGGATCAGGATCCTCGTCAACGACACGCAGGTCTATCCCGAAACTGGAACCAAGGTGCTCCCGGGATCCGATTTGCAAGGCTATTACCACAAGCACACGCTCATGCTCGCTGAAGGCGACGTTGTCCGTTTCCTCGTGGAGACGGAAGCCGATGTCCATCCGCTCATCTACTGGAATCCGGTCGTCGACTTTCTGAACCTTCCCGATGATCCGATCCATTATGGGATGACCGAGTATGTCGGCGATGTGCATCCCTATTATCATGATGGAAAACTGTATATGTATTATCTCTCCCGGGACGGCAGTTTCGCCTCGACCCTGGCCACTTCCACCGACATGATCAACTTCGTCCCGCAAACTTTGACGACGACGCGGCTCAACGCTCCCGGAAGCTTCTATTATGTGCTTGGCGTCATCAAGGAAGGCAATTATTTCCGCTCGTTCTACGGCGAGGGGAAAAATGTCGGCTCCTCCAGGAGTCTGGATCTCCTCGAGTGGGAATCGGGGATCGTCTGGGATGAGGAGACGTATGAGAAGCAGTATTCGCCGGCGAGCAACTATGCGGCCGGAACCAGGGATCCGTTCGCTTATTTCAATCCCGATCTGAACAAATATCATATCGTCGCGACCGGCTACCGCGCCAACGAGCACTATGTCTGGAGCAACACGACCGGCTACGATGCCTATATCGTCATCTACACCTCCCTCGGGCCATCGCTGGCGGACTGGGAGAAGAACCCGGTCACCGGCCGGGTCGGCTACCATCGTCCCCTTTTGCATTTTGGCGACTGGGTCAACAACGTCGAGATCGGTGATCCGGAATGTCCGCAGATCTTCAAGATCGGCGACCGCTGGTACATCCTCGCCTCGCTGGCGGGCCGCGGCGGCGACCATTGGGTCGGCCGACCCTCCTACTGGGTCGGCGATCCCGGGGTCGACATCCTCGCGATGGACTGGCAGGCCAACATCGGCCAGGAATACTTCTTGGACGGCGAGGACCTGTGCGCCGCCCAAATCGTCGAGATCGAGGGCAAGCACTACATCTTCGGTTGGATCACCCAACGCAATTACAGTCATGGCTGGGGCGGCACCATCAACATCCCCCGCGAAGTCTATCAGAAGCCGGATGGGACGCTTGGCACACGGCTCGACCCCGATCTGGCCCGGATGCTCAATTCCGGAAATCTCTATGAAGCTGAAAAGACCGCGCCGACACTCGCCGGTTTCACAGCCGCCACCGAGGGTTACACCCTGACTTCCGGCAGCGCGCTCCATGGCTATGCCGAGTATGGCCAACTGGACGCCCCCGGAACGCATCAGCGGACCTACATCGACTTGGAACTCGATCTTACCGAAGCATTCGCCTCCGGCGGCATCGTTGTCGGCGGCGCCGCGAACAACGTCGAGATCGGCATCCGCAAGAGCGGGGCCGTCTACGAATTGTATCTGAAGAATCAGGGCTCCCTCGGGAAAGTCTCGGCCACCAACGCCGTCACCTTGGCGAGCCTTGAATGCCTCAAACTCACGATCATCCTCGAAGGCACCATCGCCGAAGTGTTCCTAAACGACGAATTCGCGCTTTCGGCCAGGTCCTCGGAGGATCTCAGCGACGATGTCTCGCTCTCTGCCTTCATGGCGGGAAACGGCGGCACCATCGCCTCCTTCCGGATCAACCAATTGACACCGGCCAAGGATTTCGGGCGCTAGGAGGCGATGAGGATGACCAAGGTAAAAACCTTAAATAGACTCGTTTTCAGCGGCCTGTGCCTCTGTTTGTGTCTTGCTTCCCTATCTGTCTACGTCCTGGCCCAACCCGCCAATCCGATCATCTATCAGCCCGATCTCGACAGTCTCGCAGAGGGTGAAACCTTGCCGGACCAGCTCTACGTCGAAGGCGCCGGGTTCTTCGCCGACGGCAATGGCGGTCTGGTGTCGACGACCAATAACGAGTACAACGCGATCTATTTCGGCACCACCGCCCGGCAGTTCCATTTCCATGCGGTCATGGAACCCGTCGTGCCCGGAACCTCCGTCGTCGGCGGGCTCTCCTTCAAGACGTTTTCCTTCGAGGAAGGCAAGCGGATGGATCTCGCGGTGACGACCGGGACGAACGATAAGAGCATTCTCATCTATGCCTTCGGGATGTTGCTCGCGGACAACCGCAACGAGGCCCAGGGCGGTCTTGGCGGCCAAGCCGCCTATGACACCACCGGATCGGTGACGATCGACCTTTACGGCGATCGCAACTATTACGCCGTCTTCATCAACGGCGTGATGGTCATCGAGACGATCCTGCCGCTCGAAGGCACGGGTGCCTTCGGCATCCGTTCCCAGAACAGCCTGATTCGTTATTCCGACATCTATATCGAGGAACTGGGCGAAACGCTGCTGGACGGCACGCCCCGATACTATCCGGAAACCTTTGAGACGATTGAGCTCGCGGCGAGCAAGCTGATCGTCAAAAAAGGCGAGCCCTTCACCGTGAGCGCGCTCCTCGAACCCGCCGGCAAGGATTATGACGATGTCGCCTGGTATATCGACGATGCGATCGTCTTCGGCGAGACCGCCCTCGATTTTGACTTGGAGTTCACGACTGCCGGCACCGTGGAGGTGAGCTGCATCGTCGACCGCCAAAAAGCGGTTCTGGAGATCACCGTCCTGGATGAGGATTATCAGACGATCACGACGACCACGACGCAACCGCCCGTTACGACAGCTCAACCCACGGTACCACTCACGACCACGACGATCACGACCACGGCACCCCCGGCAACCACGTCGACCGCGGCTGTGCCTGCGGAAAATCCGTCCGTCGGCTGGCTGGTGGGCGGGATCACGACCGTGGTCGCGGGGATGGCTGCCGGTCTATACTTCCTGATCCTGCGCAAACGCAAATAAAAAAGATGTCCGTTTGCGGGCATCTTTAGATTTTCCTGACGGAATTCCGTTTCAAAAGATAGGGCTTGATGACTTTGTGGGACGGCTCGAGCTCGAAGTTGGCAATCCGCTGGAAAACCATGCTCGCCGCCGTCTCGGCGATCTCCTGCATCGGGTGGCTGACGACGGAGAGGTTCATGAACTCGGCATAGGCGACATCGTCATAGATGATCAGGCTGACGTCATCCTTGATCCTCAGGTTGTGCTTGCCTAGGTAGGCGATCGTCGCCGAGGCGAAGATCGAGGAGACGGGGATGATCGCCGTCGGTTTGATCTGACCCAGTTTGGCGTTGATGATCGAGCCGTAGTCGCCGCTTGGGGAAATGTGGATGATGTTCTCCTTCGCGTAGGGGATCCCTTGTTCTTCAAAGGCCTTGATGTAGCCCTTGTCGCGATTGGTGAGGATGTCGAGCTCGTAGTCGATCAGGACGATGTTGCGATGGTTGTTCTCCAGAAGTTCTTTGGTGGCAAGATAAGTGCCGTAAGCGTCATCGATCGTGAGCGAGTCGATCTTGTCATAGGTGCGGCGGTAGAGCTGCAGGGAGCAGATCCGGTTTCTCAAGATCATGTTCTCGATGTACTTGGCCCGGCTTTGCACGGGCGTAAAGACGAGGATCTCGACATTCGAGGCCACGAGCGTGGCGACGCTTTCGTTCTCCAGGTCGGCGTTTTCCTCGGAAAACACCGTCAGGATCCGGTAGTTGTGGTTTCTGATCTCCGGGAACATCTCCCTGAGGATGAAGGCGTAGAAGGTGTTGTTCAGGTCGCTCTGGACGACGCCGATGATCCCGGACTTGTTCAGTTTCAAGTTCCTGGCGGCGATATTGGGGACGTAATGCAGTTGCCTGGCGATCGTTTCGACCTTTTCGATCGTCGCCTTGTTCACGAGCGCGGGATTGGAAAAGACCCGCGAAACGGTCGAAACCGAAACTTGCGCGGCTTTGGCGACGTCTTTGCTGGTGACCATCTGCTTGTCTCCTTCCAACGGGATTTTCCTTCAAAATGATTATATCACAATCTGGCGGAATATCAACCATATAGTGAACATTCGCCCGGCTGTCTTTTTGTAAATTTCACGCTTTTTCTGCTGGTTCTATGGCTCTGTGTTATGATTGGAGATGAGGTGGTTTGATGAAGGGTTTGCTTGGTATCGACGTCGGCACTTCCAACGTCAAGGCGGTGCTTTACGATCTTTCGGGAACAGAAGTCCGGAAAGCGGCCTTCGATTATGATTTGGAGCAGCCCAAGCCGCAGTGGGCCGAACAGGATCCAAGCCTCTGGTGGCAGGGCTTTTTGCACTGTCTGAAAAACCTTGATCTTGCCCAAGTGGACATCGAGGGCCTGGGCGTCACCGGGCAGATGCATTCCATGGTCATGCTCGATGGCAAGGACCAAGTGTTAAGGAAGAGCATCCTCTGGTGCGACCAGCGGACCTCCCGGGAGGTCGAGGACCTCGCGGCGATCACCGGCAGAAACAACCTGACGATGATCACCGGCAATCCCCCAATCTCCGGATTCACCGCGGCCAAGCTGTTGTGGGTCAAGAAGAACGAACCGGGGATCTACTCCAAGTGCCGCAAAATCATGGTCACCAAGGACTATATCGTCTTCAAACTCACCGGATTCTACTCCGCGGATGTCACGGATGCCTCCGGCATGCAGTTTTTGGACATCAAGAGGCGTCACTGGTCGAAACCGTTGCTCAGGCTGCTCGCGCTGCCCGACAACATCCTTTGTCCCGTCCATGAGAGCATGGCGGTCGTCGGCAAGACGACACCCGAGATCGAAGCCCTGACGGGGCTGAAGGCGGGAACCCCGGTGATCGCCGGCGCCGGCGATCAGGCGGCCGCGGCGATCGGCAACGGCGTGATGTTCGACAAGACTTCCAGCTTGAATCTTGGTTCGAGCGGCGTGATCTTCGCCTACAGCAAGGAACCCGTCTACGATCTTATGGGCCGGGTGCACACGATGTGCCACGCGCTACCCGGAGTCTGGCATCTGATGGCGGTCACGCAAGGGGCGGGACTGTCGCTCAAATGGTTCAAGGACAACTTCTACAAGGAAGAGCAGAAATCCGGCATCGGGATCTACTCGCTTATAAACAAGGAAGCCGAAGCGGTCCCCGCGGGCGCGGAGGGGCTCATGTTTCTTCCCTATCTGATGGGCGAACGCTCGCCGATTTTGGATGCGGACGCCAAAGGCGTCTTCTACGGCATCTCCGCCAAGCACACGAGAGCCCATTTTGCCAGGGCCGTGATGGAAGGCGTCGCCCTTTCCTTCCGCGACTGCATGGACGTCTTCCGAGAAATGGGCGTCAAACTTGATTCAATGAATTTCAGCGGCGGCGGTTCGCAAAGCGAGGTGTGGTCGGCGATCATCGCGAGCGCCACCAAAACGAGCCTCTTCCGGATGCGGGACGCCGAGGCCGGAGCCAAGGGCATGGCGATGCTTGCCGGCTTGGCGACCGGGGTATACCATGATCCTTCGGCGGTCGCCAGGCTGTTTGTCAAACCGGGAGCCCCGGTGGTTCCTGATCCTGAAATTGAGTCTGTCTATGACAAACTCTACCAGCGTTACAAAAGCGTCTACGCGGCATTGCGTCAGGTCTTCTTAGAATCCAAGTGATCTTCATAATATCCTCCTGATTAGACAAAACCAGGTTCCGATGGCGGGAACCTGGTTTTGCGTTATTCAGATAAATTCCTAATCTGAACGAATATCAGCGGGCTTCAGCTG
>CALGNF010000149.1 GCA_937958685.1 uncultured Caryophanales bacterium | reverse complement strand
CACCGAGATCTACACTCTTTCCCTACACGACGCTCTTCCGATCTCAATGCGGCCGAGATTTGTCAGCACGACATTGCCGTCATCGATCGCCACATAATCGAAAGCATTGGGGATGTTTTCCACCTCATTGATATTGCCGCTGGTGTTGTAGCCGCGGAATACGCCCCAACCCGAGGCGGCAAAGATCGCGCACTCGGCGTCAAGCATATAGGCTGCCAGATAGGGAAAACCAAGCAATCCATGGGAATTGGCGGTTGTTTTCGGTTCGCCGGGACCACTTGCCAGGTTCCCGTATCCGGTGGATGAGGAGGCGGCGATGAACTGCAACTTGAGTTGTTTGGCAGACCCCGGAGTCGCGAAATGGCCATCCGTCGCCAGATTGGCCAACGCGGTGTTCGCGTCGCTCGCCTCGCTGCGTTTCAGAACGCGTACGCGGTGATAGCCCTCCGCCAAACCGGAGACAAGCGTGTAGGTCTTGTCGGGCTCATCCAAGATCAAGGTGATGCCCATCAGCGGATTTTCCTCATCATCGACCAAGATCGACAGCTGCGGTCGTTTTGCGGAAAGTTCGGTGTTCGAGGCCAGGAATCGCGCCGTTAGGGCAGTGCCATAGAAACCGACTTCGAAACCGCTGGCGGTGAAATAGAAATTCATGGAAGCGGTGTTGGCGTCATAGTGGGTTCTTCCCAGCCAGCGGATGTGGTTGCAGTCTTTCAATTGGTCATCCTCCAGGTTCATTTTCGGGCGGCGGTCGAGGATCTCGGCGAATGCTTCCTCGGTATACGGGGAATTGGCGTAGGGAGCAATGCCCACGGCGCGCAGCTGGAAGCCGTAGTCGCCATCACCGAGGAACAGGCTGAGGTCGGCGCCGCTGGTGACAAAGTATTGACTGGTGCCTCCGGATGCCAGGTTGCGCACCCGCAGTTGATAGCGGAAGGCATTGGGAACCTTGGTGAAGGTGATGATGTTATCCGCGATTACCACATCACCCGGCATGAGCAGATCGATGAGCATCGTCGTGGTCGACGTTGTCGTGAGGCTCATCGCGGGTGTGGTCGTACTGGGTCTATCAGTCGTGGAAGCATCCGGCGGCGAAGCCGTCGTTGTGGTAGAGGACAAAACATCCTCACAGGCAGCCAAGGATAGAAAAAACAGCGCAAACAACAGAAAAACACCTAACTTCTTCATCGAAAAACCCCGCATGTCGTATTTTTCTTAATCAATTATTTGATTTTACGACCAGAAATTGGCTTTGTCAAGTGAGCGATGGCTTTTTGCCGAAACTGACCTTCCCCATGGCTTTGATGCGACGGACGCAACTTCTTGAATCTGCTTGGCCATTTTGCACTTGGTTGCAGGCGCTGACGATAATGAGCAGACTTATCCGGCAGGCTTTCCTTTTATCGCTGTCAGTGATACAATATGAGGTGATTTGTCACCACATGAGAGATAATGGCTTCAATCAGTGGTGTTTCAACAGGTGGGATGAAAAGAGGATGATTATGAAGAAAGCCCTGCTGATAGTGGCGATTTTACCGCTTTTGATCATGACCGGGTGCGCCCGCGACAACGCGGTCCGATATTCCGATGACGAGCCGATTGTCTTGGAAATGCGGGGCGACACGCTCAAGATCCTGCAACTGACGGATTTGCATCTGACCTATGGCGTCGACTATAACGATCGGAGGACCTTCGCGCTGATCAAGACGATGGTTGAAAGCGATACCTGGGACCTGGTGGTCATCAGTGGCGACATGACGCTGTCGCCGCTTGGACCGTCATTGTTTGGCAGATTGGTCAAACTCATGGAACAACTGGCGACACCTTGGACGTTTGTGTTTGGCAATCATGAAACCGATTATCAAACGCAGGCCGCCTTTCTTAGAAAAACCGCGAATACGCAACACCTCATGTTCAAGACGGGACCAGAACTCGAGGATGGCGGCGTCGGCAATTTCGCAATCCGCTTTGACAAGGACGGCGTCCCTTTTTACAAGGCATACTTCCTTGATTCACATGCCGAGCGGAAGGAATATACCGCCGAAGAGGGCGAATACGGCTATCTGCGTGAATCCCAAGTCGAGTGGTACGTGAATCATGTACAAAATGACACGGTCGATTCGGTGATGTATTTCCATATTCCGCTCAGGCAGTTTGTATTGGCGGAGACAGACCCGGAAATCACCTATGAAGGACTCTTTTTGGAGGACAAGGTCTATCCCCAGGGGATCGACACCGGCATGTTCGCGGCCATCGTCGCCAATCACCGGACCAAAGGCGTGTTTGTCGGGCATGATCATCTCAATGACTTTCATTTCCTCCTTGATGGTGTGCTCCTTGGATATGGCAGGGCCAGCGGTTATGCCGGTTACGGCCATTTGGAGCGGGGCGGACGAGTCGTCATTGTCGCTGAAGACGGCGTGATGACCAGCAGGATTCTCCTGGAAAGCGAGGCAAGACCATGAATCTCAAGGCGCGGGTGTTCGTGATGGCTTCGTCGTTGATGTGGGCAATCATCTGTTTTTGGCTGTTTGCCACACCGCTGGTCTTGGCTTTGCCGGCTGGCGGTCTGATATATGTGATCTTGGGAGGGAAGAACCATGCTTGATTACTTGGTGGCCGCCAGCATTCTCGCGATGTGGGTCGTGTTCATCGGCGCCCCGGTCATCTTGGGCGGGTTGCGCGTGGTGGCTGTGGTAACACAACGCTATCCTTGGCCCCAGGCCCTCGCCGTCATCTTTCTGCCGTTTTCTTGCGGCTTTTTCTGGCTCAACAAGGAAAAATCGCGCCTCAAGAAGATTTATGAGGTGATGCTGGGCATCTTTGTCTTCCTCAGCGTCTATGGCGCGATCTTCATGCTGTACACCCATTTTGGATGAAAAACATGCACATCAGGGTGCATGTTTTTTTATTGATAATCGTTGGGATCGATGCCGACCAGTTTCGCGCTGGTAAGAAACAGTCTCTCGACCTCCTCGTCCCGGTCAGCATGCCGATTGTGAGGGATCTCGCGGCTGTCCTTGTACACCAAACCTAAAGCATCATCTGATTCCAATAGATAGAGATAGGTTTTTGCAGGAACTGCGGGATCGGCCCCCTTGCGCTTCCGCCAGTTCCAGATCCACTCCGCCAGTCCGGATAGGTGTTTATTGCCGATGTCGGTCCTGACCAGCCCCGGATCGACCGCATAGGCGACGACTCCCCGGGATGCGAAATGCTTGCGGAAAGCTTGAGCGGTCATGACATTCGCCAGTTTGGTCTGTTTGTAGGCTTTCAAAAGATTATAGGATTTTTCCAGCATCAGATCGTGCCAGTAAATCTTCATCCACCGATGTGAACGGCTGGTTGTGAAGATGATTTTCCCGTCTTTCAGATACTTGAGTAACAAGAACGACATCAAGAATCCGGAGAGATGATTCAAGGCGAATTGGGTTTCCAACCCCTCACCGGTAAGTGAAAAATGCAGCCTGACGCCGCCGGCATTGTTGATGAGTGCCGTCAAACGGCCCGAATGATCGGCATCAAGCAGCTTGGCGATGCGCTCACAGGTTGCCTTGGTTTCTTTAAGGCTGGATAGATCGGCAGCCAGCATGATGCAGTCACTATCGGGATGGCGATCCCCGATCATCGCCATCGCCTTGGCCACACTTTCCTTGCGGCTGCCAATGCCGATGACGGCATAGCCTCTTTCCAATAACAATAGCACGATCGCAAGGCCGATCCCCGCGGTGGCGCCGGTGATGACGACGACTTTTCTGTCGATGGCAACACACCTCCCGTCTCAAGGATTATCATAGGCCATTTCCACCCATCCGTCAACTGGCCACGCCGATTTTCCCGCAAGCGCCACGCCGACTTGCCTCACAGGTGATCCACGCGCGATGCCGAATCCCGTGAAAATCTCCCACCATCAACTCGCGCACTGCCGTTTGTGATATAATAAATATGAATGATAGCGGTTTTTGGAGGAAAGAGTATGGATAGCAGCGCCACCATCGCCATCACCAGGATGTCGCGGTCATCATGGTTCAAACTTGTCTATCAAAACCGGATTCTGCACTTGGACCCCGGCTATGCTGGCTTTTTCGAAAACCAGGGGACTCCCAGCGCTGAACTAGAGGAACGGGCGGACTATATCCTTATCTCCCATCCGCATAAAGATCACCTGCGGGAAGAGATCGTCGATCAACTCTGGCATCCGCCAACGATCATCATTGCACCGGAAGCCTGCGCAAAGATTTTGAGACACCCGGTTGCGGTCTTGAGCGCCGGATCGATCCGTCGCTATAACGACATCATCGTCGAGGGCATCGAGGCCTACAACACCACCGAAGGCCACTCCTTGCGCAAATACCATGAAAAAGGGAACTTTCTCGGATTTCTCATCGACTTCGGCACGTCAAGGCTGTATTTTGCCGGTGACACGGATTTCATCCCGGAAATGAAACAGCTCGGCAACGTCGATATTGCCTTCTTGCCAATCGGTGGCACCTATGTCATGGATCACGAGGAAGCCCTGGCGGCGGCCGTTGCGATCAATCCCCGCATCCTTGTCGCCATGCACCAAGCCGATACAAGCATGGCTGAGTTCAAGAACAAGGTCGAATCTTTGACGGCCATCGAAGTCCTGACTCTGGAAGTGGGCCAAAAAGCCTTGCTATGGTAATCGCCGCATAGGATTAGCATTTGATTTTGTCACATACAAACTTTGGAGGTCATCGATGATTGAAGCATTACTGTATGAGAAACTCGATAACCACTTGGTCAGGTGCGATGTCTGTGGGCACCAGATCGGAAGAGCGTCGTGTAGGGAAAGAGTGTAGATCTCGGTGGT
>CALGNF010000148.1 GCA_937958685.1 uncultured Caryophanales bacterium | reverse complement strand
AGATCGTATTCGGTGACTGGAGTTCAGACGTGTGCTCTTCCGATCTCCGCAACTAAAACATAAATGTTCTTCATATTTCCATCACTCTTTCTAGGAAAATAAAAGCCTTTTCCAAAGCTGATCACAACTATTTTCAGACCGTGAAAGGTCCTCTAAAACAGGGGCGGCGCAGACGAATCCGCGCCGGATGAAAACTCAGTGTTTGCCGCAGATCATTTCATAGGGGGAGAAGTGAAAAAGCAAGCACCTTGAGTTTTCACCCTCATTATAAAGTGATTTTATGTTTTTTGTGTGATAAAGACAAAAAAAGAAAAACATCCTGAAAATGCCGATTATTTCAGGATGTTTTGGTTGTTGAAGAGTTTTTCGGCAGTTGGCTCGCCATACTTTCTGGCAATCAGCTGACGCGCTTCCCGCAGATGGTTGGTACGCATCACGTGAATGTCCGAAGCCACAAAATCGACGAGTCCGTTCTTGACCAGATTCAAGCAGAATTTTTGTGTTGGCTTGCCGTAATGTCCAAGAACCGTGCCGGCGTTGACCTGGATCAAGGCGCCCATGCGTTTCAGAAAGCGGAAATGTTCGACGCGATTCAGCTTCTCATATCTTTCGACATGGGCGAGAATCGGGGCATATTTCAAAGCTGTGATGTTGTGAACGGCCTCCATGATCGCTTCTGCGTCTTCGTCGACCGCAAACTCCACGAGCACCATTCTCGATGATCCCATCGGGAGCACATTGCCTTTGCGGAGTTCATCGACGACCTCGATCGTATAAAAGATCTCGTTGCCAAGGTGCAGGCGGATAACAAGGCCTCTTTGCCTGACTTCTTCCTGAAGTTGTCCGTAGATCTCCCGCAATTTATCCGGAGTTGCCAGATAATTCCTGTACTTCATGTAGTGCGGCGTCAGAAACAGATCGGTGACGCCTTGGGCGATCGCTTCTTCGATCAAGACCAACGCGCTGTCCATCGTCCTGGCGCCGTCATCCACAAACGGCAGCACATGGGTATGGATGTCAACCATGATTCCACCCCCCGACCATCAATCGCAATGATCAGTAATATCCGTAATAATATGTCTTGTTCTTTCTGACATCGACATTGGCAAAGACGCTTCCCAACACCCGCGCATTGTGTTTTTGGAGTTGGATCAGCCCTTGCTTGGCGTCTTCTTTCTTGGTTTTCTTGTAGGCGACGACATAGAGGACGCCATCGGCGAAAGTGCTGATGATCAAGGCATCCGTGACCGACAGGACCGGAGGCGAGTCGATGATGATGTAATCGTACTCGCTTCGCAGTTCCTCAATCAATTCCCTGGTTTTGTGGGACTCGAGCACGATGTGCGGGAAAGCGATATGTTTTCCCGTCAGGATCAGATCGATGTGGTTCTCGTCATGGATGACGAGTTCCCGCCAGGGCGTATTCTCGTTGATATAGTCGTAGTAACCGCGGTCATTGGGTTTGTGAAAGGCGCGATGAATCTTCGGCCGGCGCATGTCAAAGTCGAGAATGATCACTTTTTTGCCTTTTTCCGCGTAAACGGCGGCCAGGTTGATCGATGTCGTCGTCTTGCCGTCCTCAGGTGTCGGCGAAGTGCACTGGATGATCTGCGTCTTCTTGTCGAGCGACATCATCGCGATGTTGAGTTCAAGTTTGCGATACGCTTCCGCCTCGGCGGAATTCGGTGTCTCGATAACGACGTTCCGATATTCGAAGAATTCCATTTAGTCCACCAGTTTCCTTTCCTTGATTGTTCCCGGAACGGTGGCGACGACACGGAGATTGAGAAACTTCTCCAAATCTTCCTTGGTCAGGAACTTGTTGTTGAAGAGTTCTTTGAGGAAGACGATTCCCAAAGAGATGATGCCGCCGATCAAACCGCTGATGACGACATTGAGCGCTTTGTTCGGAGAACTGGGCAATATCGGCAGTTTGGCGGGATAGACAAGTTTGAGTTTGTTCTGCAGGAACAGGAAACCCTGCTCCTCGTCGTCGGCGATCGAAATCGAGTTCTCGACGATCTGGTCGGCGATTTCCTGTGCCAATTCGGGAGAAGGATGTTCGACGGCGATATAGATCATGTAGGCTCCGGTGGTGCTGGAAATCGTGATCATTTTTTTTAGTTGACTGGGTGAGACACCCGCCAACCCCTCCACGTCCGCAATGACGCTGTCAAGGATGAGTTCGGAAATAACGAAATCTTTATAAGTCGTCATCAATGCGTTGGCGACACTGATTGCCGACTGCTCTGTCATTTGCGACTGTGACCAGTCGACCTGCACCATGACCGCTGTCTGCGCCGTATACTTGGGCGCGACGATCACAAAGGTATAAATGATGCCGATGACAGTCACCCAAAGCGTGACCAGCATGATCAGAATGATGTTATTCCAGACGATCTTCAAAAGTTCCTGCAAGGTGATGCCTTCTTCAGCAATCAACTCTTGCCTGTTGAGTTCATCCATATGCTTACCTCCCATGGTGACGTATTGATGGTGATGTGCTTTTCTATTTTACACTATTATGTCCAAAAACTCAATTGCTTGCTTTCAAGGACTGGTTTTCCCAAAGAGTGCGCCTCATGCCACAAAAAGGATGATTGAAAGGATACCGATCAGCAGGCAATAGAAACCGAAATAATTCAGGCGCCCGCGGCGAAATATCTGAAACACGAGCTTGAAGGCGACGAAAGTGGCGACAATCGCACCGGCAAATGCCAATGCGTAATAATTGTAGTGATAAACCGACGGCACGGAAAAGCCGTTCCTGACGCCGTCAACGACCTGGATAAGCACTGCCCCGATTGAAACGGGGATGTACATCATGAAAGAGAACTCGAGCGCCGTCTGGACGCCGACTCCACCCTTGATCGCCGCCCCGGTCGTCATGCCGGAACGGGAGATGCCCGGAAACAAGGCGACCGCCTGGGCGATCCCCATGTAGACGCAATCACGGAAGTTGAGGTCGGTATAGCCGTGCCGGAAGCGATTGTAGTTGATGAAGATCAGCACTGTACCGGTAAACAAGAGGCCGACTCCGGAAATGAGCGTGCCGTATTCGAGCAGCAGATTGTCAAACCAATCCTTGAACAAAACACCGGCAATCGCCGCGGGGATGCTGGCAATCACCAGTTTCACGGCGAAAGCGAAATTTTCTCGGGTTTTTTCCCGTGTATCTTTTTTGAAGACGAACAGGAAAAAGTCCCGGATGATGGCGATGATCTTTTTGCGAAAGATGAAGATGAAGGTCACCAGCGAACCTGTGTTCACCAAAATCAAAAACAGCAGGCCTTCTGTGGCATCAAGCGCGATGATCGCCTTCATCAGTTCGACATGTCCGCTTGAGGAGATTGGCAAAACTTCGGTGACTCCCTGGATCAGCCCCAGGAACAGGTATTTGATGGCTTCGATTATCGACATGGTTTCACATCCTGTCTAGTATTCTACACTATTGCGGCGAAAAACGCCATCAGAACGAAAAAACTGAATCCGAGGATTCAATTTTTGACGGTGGCTTTCGCTTACTTTTTGACTTCCGTCAGCCACAACCCATGGATGTTGCAGAACTCGTAGACTTTGATATCCTCGTTTGGATTGATGAACATGGTCGTCCGCGGTTCTTCGCCGGGCTTGAAAGTCTTGATCTGATATGAGGAGTCTTGAGCCACAAATACCCATTGGATGTAATGCTCGGGCGCCATCGGATGCAAGACGCTGCCGATGAAAATCTGGATTCGGTTGGGAGCGATCCTTTCCACGACGGGAAGATGCTTCTCGTTGCCCTGTTCGGTGGATTTCGGTTGTAGCAATGTCATCTCGTCCCCACAACAGACCAATGTGCTTTCGACGGGATAAGTATAGCAAATCCGTTTGCAATGTTTGCAATAGTAGATGTTCATTGATATTCCAAATCCTCCTTTTGTTACTTTGGTTTGTTACCAGTATGATACCACAATCGCCCGAGAAAATAAATAGCCGGGTCTTAGTTTTCGTCTTCCGGAAGTTTCTCGAATTCGGCGATCACTTCGGCGAACAACTCGTCATCATCGATCGTCGACACATAGTATTCGTCGGCTTCCTCGTCATAGTCAAGCTCGAGCATCACAAGACCGCTTTCCGCTTCCGTGATTTGCTTGCCGTCGATCTTGATCAGGTCGAGGATGGCGTAAACGACGCCGTGCAGGGGAATGACGCCGATTTGCTCCATCTCGAACTCTTTGCCATCGTCATCTTTCAAGATCACATTGTCCAGTCTTGCCTCATCCAGCAACAATTCGTAGATTTCCTTGTCTGTCATAACAAACCTCCTAATAGTGGTTGGTGATTTTTTCCGCGAAGCCGATAACATCCTTGAAGGTGATCCTGCGTCCATCGTCCAGGATGAAGAAACCCGCCATTTTGCCGAAGACCTGATGACCCAGATTTTTGATGATGCCGAGATTGAGCGTGTCCTGCCGGTCGAGCAACGGCACCATCGTCAGTTCCAGCCGGCCTTCGTTGTCGGTGATGCGCCATGGAAGGAGAAAGTCTGGTTCCTGGATTGTGAACATGACCTGATCAAGTTTGTGGGCCTTGCCATCATAGAAGATCATGTTTTCCGTGGCCGCCTGTGTATCGCCAAACCCATATCCCAGGTTCATGCCGAACCGGACCCCGTCGGCCAGACCCGAGACGGAGCCCCAATACCAGGTGTTCTTGTAGGTCCAGACACCACGCCCCCAATCGAGAACGGTGAAGTCGGTGGTTTTTGTGAACGGATACGTTCTTTCGCCGATCCGGACTTCCCCCGATGTCGGCATGCAGTTGATCTTTTGGTTGTAATAGAAAGCCAGCGGGTGTTCTTTCCACGGCGTCGCGATCACCATCGAGTCATCATGGGGGTCGGCGATTTCGAGATGGCAATCAAGTTCCGCTTTTCCCAGAAAATCGGCAATCTTGATATTGATCGTCCGTTTGTCCTTTTCCCTGAGGAAGGCAAAATCAAAGCCGCCTCCCTGATACTTGACATCGCCGGCAAGCGATGAGGCCGGCAGTTTGAGTTTACCGAAAACGAACCAGAGCAATTTCGTCTTGTTGTAACTTTTTCCCGCCTGAAAGTCGAGGAACGTCGCCGAAACCATCGCGCTGTAGCCAAGATCGGCGATGACGCAGGAGAATCCGTAGTGGTCGTTGATCACGCAGTAATAGTCCCATTCCTTGATCCGCCAGATTGATGCTTTGACCTGGCTGCGGTCATAGACGAAGAGCGGTTCGGTGGCATAGCCGGGATTGGCAAGGCGACCTGATCCATCAAAAAGCGGTTGCCTGGTGGTGATGCGGTTCTGCATGTATGTATCCCTCCATTGTCAATATGATTATACCCTGTTGCCAGGAATATTGCCAGTCATCCCTGCAAGATTGCCGACAAATGGCTGGTCGGAAATCAAACAAAAACACCCGCCGAGACGGGTGTTCTGATCGAGTTCTTGAATCAGGTTGGAACGCGTTTGCTGCGGACGACGAGGATGACGACCATCACGACCACATAAGCCAGACAGCCGAACAGGGTGACATAATCCAAAATCCCTGCGTAAGGTTGTCCGTAGCCGATCGAAGGCAGCATCAGGAAACCGAAAAGCGGCAGCGCCATCATGATCGCTGTTCCCGAGCCCATGACCATATCCTCGGCCACCGGGGATTCCAGGTCGCGGTCCAATCCCTTGAGCAGGGCGATGCCGGTCGAGGCCACGCCGCACAACATGCCGAAGAGACCGACGAAATATTCGTCGGTGAACAACTTGTAGACTTTTTTGGTGATGAAGCGGACATAGAAAAGCGTGACAACGCCACCTATTACGGAGATCACGGTAAGCAACAACCAAAATTCGACGAGAAAGTCGAGCGTGATCGTCAACACGGCGCCGGCGATCATGAAGTTAAAGCAGGTCGAACTGAAATTCGAGAGGATGTAGTCGTTCATCATGAAATTGACATTCTTGCCTTTTGACTTGATTTTTTTCAAGATCGCCTTGTACAAAAGCGCGTAAGCGATACCGATGATGAAGTTGAAACCCTGCATCAGGCCGAAGATCGTTCCCCCGATGGCACCGAGGCCGGATAACAGCTTGTCAAACACGAACAAAGTCAACCAAACCAGGCCGTAAATGATGGAAATGATGACAAGTTGGATCGTCAATCCGTCCAGGACGCTGACCTCCTTGACGGTGTCGATCTCGATCGTGGTCTTGTTCAAAGAACTGTCTTCATATTGTTTGGGCTTATCCACACCGCGCTTGCGCGCAAGGATGTTGATCGCCAAAACCCCAACGGTGCCCCCAACGACGAATCCGAGGAAGGCATATGAGGCGCCCAGGGCGACGCCGTGCCCGCCGAGCATTTCATTCCACATCGAGCCGAAACTCATCGCCAGACCCGGCCCTTGGCCGAAGCCGAGCGCGAGCAGCATGCCGGCACCGACAAACTTGTCGGAAAAGAACAAAAGAACCAGCAACACGCCGATGAAACCCTGGAGTGCATAAGTGCTGGTGATCACCATCCCGGTCGACCAGGCCTTCCGTTTGTTCTTGCTTTCTCCCTGTTTCAAGGCGAGTGAGATGAACCCAAGCGCCAGGGCGTGATAGACGATGGTTTCCATGACCTTGACATCGATCGTGTAGGAACCCGGAATGACCACGCTGGAAAACAAAAGTCCGATCAAGCCGCCAAGCAGCGCCGTCGGCAGGACGATCCGATTCAGGAATGGCAGTTTGGTCTTGAGAATCTTACCGATAAAAAGCAGAACGCCGATAAAAATGAAATAGATGATTACTCCCCACTTATCCATGTATTAATCCTCCTTTGATATGGGTTATGGCATCCAAAAACAACATTGGGTCTTTGGCGGCGATATAGTATGTCTCATCTTCATAGTCGAATGACAGGTCGCGTTTCTTGGTCAGGACGATTCCTGACATTTCGGCAAGTTGAAATTCCTTGGCGAACTTCAATCCACGAACGTTCATAACTCCCTGATCGATGGTGGCTTCGACCATTCCCAGGTTTTTTCCTAGCGATTTCGCGAAATCGACGCGATGGAATTTGCCGGTTGTCGATAGTGTCTGCGAAGTGATTCGGGGCAATTCCGCTTTCTGCAATTTATCCCATTCGATCAGGTTGTCGAAGGGAAGTCCCTGCAGGAAACCGTATTCGTCGAATGCTGCGATCTCGCCGCAGTGTCGGCATAAGACCCGGTTCTTGCGCGTGTGCAGGCATTGATGCCCATGGCATACCGGACAGACATAGATGAAACTTTCGAGGCCTTCGGCGCGATGCCGGAGATCATATGTCTGTTTGCGGGTGCGATTCCAGTCATAGTCGTTGAAAGGCAGAACCTCGCAAAGTCTTTCATAGATGTTCTCGGCAGCAAGGTCTTTCAGTTCCTCCGCCTTGTAGAGGGTGGAGAATTTGACATCGATGAGACCCTTTTTGACCGGCCTGCCCCATCTGGGAGCCGCCAGGTAGCCGCCGGAAATCTTGGCGAGGATACAGTCGACTTTCAGAACCTTGAGCAGTTTGGCGGTACTGAGGGGAATTGGACTTTCCTTACCGAAATAGGATGAGTTTCCTTCCGGAAAGAGGAGCACGCTCCGTTTTTTATTGCGGATCAGGTCAAGCATGCCCTTGACGGTGGCGATGTCGCTTTGCCCTTTGCGTTTGGCCACCGAATGGACGATTTTTGTCAAAAGGAATCTGATGAGGCGGTTTTGGTAGATGAAGGCATTGACGACGGGAAAGGGGTACTTGCGTTTGATCAGGATCGACATATAAAACGCATCGTGTAGGGAAGCGTGGTTGGCGAGCAGGATATAAGGATCGATCCTGTCTTTGTCGAAATCGCCGTAGTCGATCACAAAGCGGAATTTTGCATGGTAGTAAGGCCACAGGAGCACATAAAGAATGCTTTCTTTGAAAGTCATTCCGACCCCTCGCTTCCGTAATTCGATTATATCATAATCCCGATTTTGTCCTAGGGCTTTTTGGTTTTTTTAGCATTTATGCTTTTTGCCCATATGCAAATGTTATAACCATGGCCAAATCGCGTGCATCTTGATTTCCCATGTGCTATCATATTGTCGTAAGTTCAGGAGGTCAAGATGGATAAGAAGATCCCGCAACACATTCAAAAAGCGATCAGAACCCTGCAAAAGGGGGAAATCACCGAATATTACGTCTACAACAAAATTGCCAGGCGGGTCAAGAACCCGGAGAACCGGGCGATTCTTGAGCGGATTGCCTCGCAGGAGAAGAATCACCATGACATCTGGAGCCAATATCTGGACAGACCGGCGAAACCAAACCGGCTGCTGATATTCTTTTATAATCTGTTGTCGATCATCTTCGGCTATACCTTCACGCTGAAGATCATGGAGAAAGGCGAAGAGAAGGCCAAGGCCAACTACGAGATCATCGGCAAGCACGTCGAGGCGGCCAACCGCATCGCCCTCGAGGAGGACGAGCACGAACACGAGTTGATCGCGATGCTCGACGAGGAGCGTCTCAACTATGTGGGTTCGATGGTCCTCGGTTTGAACGACGCCCTCGTCGAACTCTCCGGAACACTTGCCGGACTGACGTTTGCCTTTGCGAACACGGCTTTGATCAGCCTCTCCGGGTTGATCACCGGTATCGCCGCCAGTCTCTCGATGGCAGCCAGCGAGTACTTATCCGCCAAAGCCGACAACAATCCCAACGCTCTCAAATCGGCTTTGTATACGGGGTTCGCCTATATCATCACTGTGATCTTGCTGGTGCTTCCTTATTTGCTCATCGCCAATCACTTCCTCGCGCTCGGCGTGATGCTGATCGCGGTGATCATGATCATTCTGTTCTTCAACTTCTATATCGCCGTCGCCAAGGATCTGCCGTTTCGGAAGCGGTTCCTCCAAATGGCGGCCATCTCCCTCTCGGTCGCCTTGATTTCCTTTTTCATCGGGATCCTGATCAAGAGCGTCCTTGGGGTCGAAATCTAAAAGAAACGCCTTCGGTTGAAGGCGTTTTTCTTAGCCGATGACCGCTCTGATCCGGTCTCGCATCTCGGTCAGGGCGGCGATCTGCGCCGTTGACAACTGATAGACATCGAGAAGCGCAAGTTCAGTCGTCGCCACCAGCAGATAGTCGAGCAGTTCGGTCAGGTCGGTTTCCAGGGCGATGATGTTTGCGGCCGCATCCGCCGTAATCACCGTCGAATAGGCAGACAAGGTCTGGATCAGGCTGATGGCGGCTGCGAGCGCGTCTTCCGCCAACGTGGTTTCCGCATCCGTCATGAACGCCTGGAAGTGGCTGGAGAACAGAATCAGGTAGGCCCTCTCGACAACCGGATTGACCGTCTGCTGGGAATTTGACTTGTAGTTCGTCCCGTAAGTGGTGATCAGGTAATCATGGACATCGACGTAAGTTGCCTGATATTCGGCGAGGACATCGCCGGCCATCAGGAAGGCCGCCAGGTGTTTGGCGAACAGCCCGAGACTCCTGGTCAAGGCATCGACATTTTCATCGAGAGCGCCCGCGAAGACGGCGAGTTGGGCTTCATCCAGGGTGGTTTTCGCAATATTCGCCAGGGAGATGCTTGTCGTGATCGTCTCCGCCATTGTGGCGAGATCATCAGCCTTTACATCCCTCGTCAAGGCTTCCAGATACATGGCGAATTGTTCCCCCAGTTCCCATTCAACGATCGTCCGGGCGTAGGCGTATGCCGTGACATTGGCGTAGGTGATATTCAAGGCATCATTGTAGTAGACTTGAAAATACTGGCTTACATAAGCGCCGAATCCGGCGTGGATTGCCTGCAGTCGGAGCAGTTCGCCATCGGTCGCGACGAAGACATCAAGGATATTGGCGATGACCGCATCCAACAAGTCCGCAAGTTGCTCCATCTGCGGCATCGCCAGGGCCTGGATGATGCCGCTGACCAGCTGGTTGAAAGGCGTACTTTCGTCAGCGATACCGGTTATCTCCAGATATAAATGGAGGATTTGGGATTTGAAGCCCCCGGCGAGGTTTTCGATCTCGTCGATTCTGGACTGGTTGATTCGGAGAAATCCGGCCATATGTCTCAAAACGAGGATTTCTGTTTCCACATTGAGCATCGCCTCGGTCGGGGCGTCTGATTCCAGCCCTGTCCAGTTTGTGAAGAAGGTTTCATCGAAGGAATCCACCAGATCGACAATCAGATCGTAGAGCAGAAGCATTTGCGTCGCCACGGCGATCTTATCTTCCGCCGGTACTAAAGCATCGATATCGTCATCAGGACTGATCGAGGCGAAAATGTTCAGGAAATCAATCATGATCACGGCGTATTCGGCTTTCGGTTTGTTGTCTCTCAGCTTGGCGACAAACTCGTTTTTTACCACGAGGATCTCCGCCACATTCAGCGCTGACATCGATTCCGGGAAGGTGGCATCCATGAAATCGGCCAGGAAGACGTTGTCGAAATCGGCTTGGAACGCAATCAGGTACCGGATCGTGCCCATCACACCGAGCAACAACTCGTCGGGCTTCTCCGCGAGCATCGTTTCAATGTTTTCATAGATTGCGATGAGCTCCGGATGTGTTTCCATGTCGATCATGTCCTCGATGATTTTCGGCAAGGCTACGAAAACAAACGCGCTCACGAACGGTTCAAGGTTGTGATCGACCGCCAGGAAGGTCTTGAGCGCCGCATTGATTTCGAGTGGCGACTCCGTGTTGTCAAGTGCCTGGGTGAACAACTTGGCGGCTTCGATCAAGGTTGCCAACTCATCCGCGGTCATGCCCTTTTTCACCAATTCTTCGACAAAGCCCTCGGGAAAAACCTCGGTCATTTCCGCTTCCTCGAGGTAATTCTCGATATCGATGATCGTCTGCGCGGCATAGCGGTTGAAAGCGATCGAAACGCTGAGCGGCGAGTCGGCCATGCCTCTGGGAGCGACGGTTTTGACCTGGAAGACGATCACATCGCCCGAAAGCGCCGAAAAGTCGTAATTGTTGGTCTTGACGGTCTTCACTTCGCTTCCGTCCGCATAGACGATATAGCTCTTGGCACCCGCCACCTGGTCCCAGTGCAGAATTGTTCCCTCGATCCGCAGATTCGCCGGCACGCCGACATAATCGTTGACGATGGCGGTCGTCGTTTCCTCCCGGCAGCCAGTTAACGTTCCCAAACAAAGTATCAGCAAGACAAACACCAGTTTCCTCATGGAACGCACTCCTCATCACTCATATTTGATTTCCCCGATCAGATCGAGGTTTTTGATTTTTCGCAGATAAACCAGATAACTGCCGCCAAAAGCGAATGCGACAAGGACGGTCCCAAAAACAACGGTCGTCGCTTGTGGAATGATTTCCCGGTGATACTGGAAAAACAGCATCAGTTTCGGCAAATAGGTGGTCATAACGTGGATTTCCGGAACAAAGAACAGTCCCACGACCAGAAGACAGAGCAACGCTTCGAGACCCAGGGCAGAATAGAGTTGCCGGTTGCGGACGCCGAGGGTCTTCAGCTTCGCGTAATCGCTTTTCAGTGTCTGGAACAACAGCAAGGTATTGTTGACGATCACAATCAGGAAACTGGCGACGATCACCCCGACCAAAACCACGATCAGATCGCTGGCGGCTTGGAACAAATCCCCATAACGGGCGATCAATTGTTCGATCGGAACGACGTAATACATCGCCTCGCCATACTTTTCGGCCATTGGCAACAACAGTTCCTCGTCGGTTTCAATGATCACGGTATTGATGCGAAAACCATCGGCGTAGTCCGGCACCGCCGGCAGATTGGTGTAGATGATGTTGGGATAGCTGACTTCAAAGAAACCGCCGACGACCAGCTCGATGTCGCCATGACCACCATCCGTCTGGAAAATCACCGTGTCGCCCACTGCCAGCAGAT
The DNA here is from genome assembly GCA_937958685.1 of uncultured Caryophanales bacterium. Classification (GTDB taxonomy): domain Bacteria; phylum Bacillota_I; class Bacilli_A; order Izemoplasmatales; family Hujiaoplasmataceae; genus JAAYZB01. The sequence goes on along the minus strand of CALGNF010000148.1, from coordinate 290 downwards.
GGGTGTAGCGATAGTCGTCGGGTAACATCACAAACGCCTGGTTGGCTGCCAGCAGTTCTTCCGAAGGCTGGGAAGTGATCGGAAACGCGAAACTCCTCAGGAAATCGGCGAAGGGCATCATCACGCAGAAAGTGAACAATTTGGATTCGCCGCTGTCGTCCAAAGCGAAATAGGCTTGATTGCTGAAGGCCATGGCGCTTGCGTGGGTTACCGGAAACTCCGCTGTGATTTCATCCAGCAGCGCCAGATCGGAAGAGCGTCGTGTAGGGAAAGAGTGTAGATCTCGGTGG
>CALGNF010000147.1 GCA_937958685.1 uncultured Caryophanales bacterium | reverse complement strand
CGGCGCCCCCCGATATCTACACTCTTTCCCTACACGACGCTCTTCCGATCTGTGGGGTTTGAGGGGGCGATAGCAGCCGCTTGCCAAACCGACAAGGGAGATTGACCCGAAACGATGACGTTTCAACTTCAGGACCGGGTGGCCGATGGCGGCGAACATCCGCCGGACTTGATGGTATTTGCCTTCGACGATCACGAGTTTCAAGCTTGTGTTTTCCTTTTTGTCGTCATAACGGACATCGGACACCTTAGCCGGCAGCGATACGAAATCGCCGAGGTTGAGGCCTTGCTCGAGTTTGCGCGAGGCATCCTTGCGTAATAGTCCCTCGACCTTGACGTGGTATTCCTTTTCAATCCGGAAACGCGGGTGCGTCAGCCGGTTCATGAAGTCGCCGTCGTTGGTGAGCAAAAGCAAACCGGAAGTGTCGTAGTCCAACCGGCCGATCGGAAAGATCCGTTCCCTGACGGGCACCAGATCGATGATCGTCCGGCGGCCGTGCTCATCAGCGGTCGTTGACACGTAACCAGTCGGTTTGTGCAGGGCGAAGTAGACTTTGTTTTCCGAAGTGAGAACCTTGCCGTCGACGCTGATCAGCGCATCGCCCCCAACCTTGATTCCGGGTTCGGTGACGATGGCGCCGTTGATAGCTACCCTGCCTTCGGCGATCAGCGCCTCCGCTTTTCGCCGCGAGGCCACTCCGGAGCGTTGGAGAATCTTTTGGAGTCGTTCCATGACTGCCTCCTTGGTGCTGTTTCGAAAAAATGAGGATAGGCACCTACCCTCATTGTCGTCAATTGTCGTTGAAGCGATCGGAGTATGTCTGTAACTCGACAGTGAGCCTGACCATTTTGATCCGGCGTTTCTTGACCTTCAGCACTTCGAAGGTGAGGGTCTCGTGATCTTCGCTCAGGAGTTCCCCCAGATCGTCATATACCTGGTTGACGGTCAGTTCATAGACATGCTTCTCCCCGACATCGGGGATATCTTGGAATCTTTCGAATAGCCAACCGCCAACCGAGGTGGAGTCGGCATCGGGCGCTTCGCCAAGATTCAGATCGTCAAACAGGTCGGCTAGGTCCATATCGGCATTCACGAGATACTGATTGTCGGTTTCCTTGACGACTCTTTCGCTGACATCGTCGTGTTCGTCATATATCTCGCCAACGAGTTCTTCGAGCGCATCCTCCATGGTGACCAGCCCGTCGACCCCGCCGTATTCGTCGATGACGATCGCGAGGTGCGAGTTTTCCTCCTGCAGGAGTTCGATCAGGGCGTCGACCTTGGTCGAGGTGGGAATGAAGATCGGTTTGCGCAGCAGTTTTTTGATGTTGATGCTGTGGCCCTTGATCAGTTTCGTATAAAAATCCCGTTCGGAAAGGATTCCGATGATATTGTCGGTCTTGCCATCGTAGATCGGAATCCGGGAAAACTTGCTTTTGAAGAAAACGTCGCGTATCCTGTCGACATCCTCGGTGACATCGCAAGCGACCATGTCGACCCGCGGGGTCATGATCTCCTCGACGGTGATTTCGCTTAGGTCGAGGACTTTTTGCAGCATGTCCGCCTCTTCCTCGTCGATCGAGCCTTCCTCTTCCATCGTGTCGATGATCGTCTCAAGTTCGGATTCGGTCACCGTGTAGGCATTTTCGCTATCATTCTTTTTCAGGACACGCTTGTTGAGGAGGCGGAAGGGATAAGTGATGGGCATCAGGATCTTGATGAGAAAATAAAGGATGCCGCTGACACCGATGCAGATTTTTTCCGGATTGTTCTTGGCGATGCTTTTCGGCAGGATTTCGCCGAAGGTGAGCACGATGATCGTGATCACAACCGTATTGATGATCGTCGTCCACGTCTCCGCGTTGGGCAGGGAGGCGAAAAACGTCGCGATGAACAGCACACTCACGGAAGTAAGACCGATATTGGCGAGATTGTTGCCGACGAGGAGAGTTGTCAGTGCCTTGTCGAAGTTATCGACGATCCACAGTGCTTTCCGCGAACCCTTGACATCCTGGTCCACCAGTGTTTTCAGCCTGACTTTGCCGGTGGCCGCATATGCCATCTCGGTCATTGAGAAAAAGGCGCTGAGAAGCAAAAGAAACACCATCAAGACCAAAAGGCCGGGACGGAAAACGATCTCCAGCATAGGTAACCATATATCGCTTAGTTCCAAGAAATCATCACTCCTTATGAGTTAAGAACGATTACTTCGCCCGCGAGTCGTATCTACCCGTCGCGGTTGAGACCCAGACTTTCTCGCCGGTTTCGACGAAGAGCGGCACCAACAGCCTGAGTCCGGTATTAGATCGGAAGAGCGTCGTGTAGGGAAAGAGTGTAGATCTCGGTGGTC
>CALGNF010000146.1 GCA_937958685.1 uncultured Caryophanales bacterium | reverse complement strand
ATCGTATTCGGTGACTGGAGTTCAGACGTGTGCTCTTCCGATCTGATCATGATGCTCGTCTTGCCCTCGCTGTTGAGGGTTTCGAGGACACCTGTCTGGTGCGCGGTGTCGACGCCTTCGGATGTCATCAGCCGGAGATTGCCCATTAAATAGGTGGTGCCGTTGATCTTGGCATGGATCCCTTTTCCGGGAATGTTCCGGAAATCCGTCGCCTTGAGCAGCTCGGTGACGGCTTTCGCTTTGGCATTGATGGCCCTGGCAAGCGGATGTTCGGAGGCGCTCTCCAAAGCGCCCGCATGCGCCCACAGGTCGATCTCGTCGACGAATCCGAGATTGATGACATCGGTGACTTCGGGTCGGCCCTGGGTAATGGTTCCGGTTTTGTCAAAAACAATCACACTGAGTTTGTGGATTCGCTCCAGGACTTCCGGATTTTTGAGGAGAATGCCCGCTTCCGCACCTTTGCCGGTCGCAACCATGATCGCGACCGGGGTCGCGAGTCCGAGCGCGCAAGGACAGGAGATGACGAGGACGGCGATCGCATTGCTGAGCGCGAAGGCAATCGGCTCGCCGGCAAGCATCCAGATGGCGAAAGTCGCCAGGGAGATCGCGATCACGATCGGGACAAATACGCCTGCGAGTTTGTCCGCAAAGCGTTGAATCGGGAGTTTCTGGGTCGTCGTCTTCTCCACCAGGGCGACGATTTGGGCGATGGTTGTATCCAATCCGACCTTCTCGGCGCGAAACCGGAAGAATCCGGTTTGGTTCAGAGTTCCGGAGATGACCTTATCGCCGCTTTGTTTGTAAACCGGGATCGCCTCGCCGGTTACCAGCGCTTCGTCGACATCGGAATCGCCATCAATGATCACTCCGTCAACGGGAATCGCCATGCCGGGTTTGATGTGGATGATGTTACCGATCGCCAAGTCTTTGGTGGGGATTTCGACGACTTGACCGTCTTGCTCGACCAAAGTCGTTTTCGGGGCGAGTTCGGTCAGTTTCCTGATGGCGGCGCTTGTTCGGTGTTTGCTTCTTTCCTCCAGGTGTTTGCCGATCGCCACGAACGTCAGGATCGCGCCGCCTGCCTCGAAGAAGAGGTGGTTGTCGGCCATATCCTGATGGGTGCCAAAGAGGAAGGCGCCCATGGTGATCAGACTGTAGATGATCGCCGCCAGCGAACCGATCGCAACCAGCGCGTCCATGTTCGGCTTCAGACGGAGCAAACTCCTGACACCGTTGGCAATGAAATGCCAGTTGAGCAGGACGATCGGGATTATCAAGATGGCCTGTACCAGGGCGAAGCTGAGAAAATTCGCGCTTCCCGCCAAAAAGTCAGGCAGTGGCAGTCCCACCATCTCGCCCATGGACACATAGAACAAAAGCAACAGGAGCGCGAGGGATCCACCCAAGCGCCGTCTTTGCGCTTTCAGTTTCAAGTCTTCTGCTTGCCCGTCGGCCTCTTCGCGGCTTTCCAGATCCAGACGGTAGCCGCTCCTCGCCACACTCGCGGCGATGCCTGCGGGCGATATGACTGACTCGTCATAATCGACGATCAGGGTTTTGTTGATCAGGGACACCTCGGCCCTGCGGATGCCTTTTTGCTTTTTGACGGCGGTTTCGACCGTATTCTGGCAGGCGCTGCAGGTCATGCCCTCGACGCGAAAGCGTTCTTCCATATAAATACCCCCCCAGGGTATATGATAAGCCATCGCCGGCAAAAAAGCAACTAAAAAGACCCGCGGTGGCGCGGATCAGCGATAACTTCTGCTGCTTTCGGCGATGAGGGCGAATAGACGCCCGACATGGATCCCGTCCGCCAAACCGTGATGGTGGTCGACGGCGAGGGGAATCATCATCTTGTCGCCCATGGGGAAATATTTTCCCCACGTTATCAGGGGAATCGTATCGGGATGCCTGGCCGCCCGCGGATGCGTGATGCCGGAAAACGACAACCAGGGCAGGGCGGAGACGTAGACCAGGTCGTCCTTTCCCGGAATGTCCGTCAGGCTTGCACCCGCTTTGGCCTTGTCGAGATCCATGGCAACCGCGGTGCAGAAACGTTCCCGGTCATCGATAAAGGTCGTGGTGACAAATCCGAACAGCTCATCCTTGTCCAAAACGGTGTACGACGGATGGATCACGTCATGGATGACAATTTCGCCGTCCCTGATTCTGGTCTTGAACTCCGGGATGGCATTCAGACTCCTGACGACATGGAACAAGAACAGACTGAAAAACGAGCGCTGCTCGCGTTTGGCAAAGGCCAGCAGCCAGGTGACGTCGACATTGGCCGTGAGCGAGAAACGGGGATTCTCATAGTCCTTGAACAATTCATAGTGTCGTTTGCGCTTCCATTCGTCATAAGCGATTGTCTGCATTTGTTGTTCATCTCTCTTTCGGAGGTACTTCGAGATGGTCAAGGAGGGCGAGATCCTCAGGCAGAAGCTCAAAATCATACACATCGAGATTGGCGGTGATGCGGGCGGGCGTCGTCGATTTCGGCAACGGCAGAAACCCGCGCTCAAGGCTCCACCTGATGGCGACCTGCGCCGGTTCCTTGCCGTACTTGGCCGCCAATTCATGGATCTTGTCGACCTTGAAGAGCCTGCCGGTCGCAAACGGCGAATAGGCCTCGATCAGGGTCCCCCGTTGCCGGCAGAAGGCAACGGTCTCTGATTGGAGCGTGCCGGGACAAAGGTAGATCTGGTTCACATGCGGGGCAAAACCCGTTCTCTCCAGCAGGGGATCCAGATGCATGGGTTGGAAGTTGGAGACTCCGATCGCGCGGATCCGTCCCTCTTTGTACAACTTGATCATCGCTTTCCAGGTTTCGACATTCTGGTCCGCGTAGTCGCTGCCGTCCCCGGGAGCCCCCCAGGGTTTCGGCCAATGGATGAGATACAGATCGAGATAGTCGAGGCCAAGGCGGGCGATGGACTCGGTGAATTCGGCGATCGTGACGGCATAGCCGTGCTTGTCGGCTCGGAGTTTGGAGGTGACAAAAACGCTTTCCCGTCTGACGCCCAAATCCTTGAGCGCCTTGCCGATCGAAGCCTCATTTTGATAGGCCGCCGCCGTGTCGAGATGCCGGTAACCGGCCTTGAGCGCGTGGACTGCCGCGTCATAGGCGGGCTGGCCACCGGGAATCTGCCAGGTCCCGAAGCCGATCGCAGGGATTGTCACGCCATTGGCGAGGAGATAATCTGTTTTCGCTTTCATGGAGATACCTCACTTTCACTCCCATTATATCAAAAAGTGCCGCCTGTTACCAGTCTTGACCCTTAACCAGCAATCCGAGAGAAAAAAGAAACCGGAATCCGGTTTCAGTTTTCGGTCTTTGGTTCCTGATCGTGAGTAAGCAGCTTTTCCTTGATCGCCCGGAATTTCTCTTGCAGGCCCAAGATCACTTTCAAGGCCAGGAAGATCGCGAGCGCGACGATGATGAAGTCAAGGATCGACTGGATGAAGTTGCCGTAAGTGAGCAGCACGGCATCCTGCGAAAGCACCAATTGCCCGGTGGCGGCGTCATAGGTGGCGCTGCCCCTAAGTACCACATACCAGCTGCGGACATCAGCCCTGGCGATCAGGCCGATCAGCGGCATGATGATGTCGTTGACAAGGCTTTTGATGATGGCATTGAAGGCGGTGCCGATCACGAGACCGACGGCAAGATCAAGGGCATTGCCCTTGGCGATGAAGTTGCCGAAATCGCTAAAGAACTTCTTCACTCTGTATCCCTCCTCTGTATCTGATGTATTAATGATAGCGCCATCCGCACGCTAATACAAGCCAAATCCGCAAACGGGCAAGAAAAAAAGGCCTTTGCGGCCCATTTGGGAATCACTTGCCTGTTGGGACTAGTCAGTCGAGCGGACTGAAGTTTTCCTTGGTCACGCCGCAATCGGGACAGACCCAGTCGTCCGGGATGTCTTCAAAAGCCGTTCCCGGCGCGACACCGCCGTCAGGATCGCCGAACTCGGGATCATAGATGTAACCGCAGACTTCACAAACCCATTTCTTCATCGTGGTTTCCTCTCCTTCTATTTAGCGAATTCTGGTTAAAATGTATCACAGCAAACCGCCGCTTGTCAATACAGTTGCTTGTTTATGTCTTGGTTCTGCCGTTTGGGCAGTTCCCTCGCAATCTTGGCAAAGTGGAGCGTGATTTGCTCCCTGTCCAGCCCCCGCTTCAAAAGCTCGCTGATTTGGCAACTTTCGCCGATGATGATCAGCCGCTCCTGTTTGCTGAAGTAGACCGGGATGATCGGCACATCGCGGCCGTGCCGCCGCCAGTAATCGATGGCGAGGGCGGCAAAACCGCCGAAATAGGTGGCGGGCAGATCCTCGTAACCACGCCGGGAGTCCTCGGGGAACACGAGCACCGAATTGCCCTGATCGAGATGGGCCTCGCTGATCTTCAAGGTCTTGCGGACGCGGATGTCCGGATAGGAGGGGATGACCCGCATCCCGTTGTAAATCAGTTTCGAGACCAGTCCGAACAAAAGGGCGAGCCAGAAGGCGACGAACTTGCCCTTCTTGAGTTTCTGCCGGTAGAAGACGCGATAAAGGTAATCAAAACGGCGACGATAACCCTCGGTCATCTGGTAGTGGCCCCAGGGCACGAACAAGCACGGAAAATAAAGCGACAGCACCATCGGCCCCGCCGCCCCCTTGTGGTTGGCGATGATGATGGCAGGTTTTGGCAGGTCGGTTGTGCCGATGATCCTTGGCTTTCTGATAAAAAACTTGAGAAACGACTTCAACAGGGTCGTGAAGAAACCGTGTCTTTTCAGGTGGCGGATGCCTTGCGTGTTGGTCATGAGTCCTCCGGCAATGATGACGTTAGAGCGATTCGGCCAGTTTCTTGGCGTCGATTTCGATCATGTAGGCGACTTCGGGTTTGATCGGTCCCTCGGAGGACACGACGGGATAGCCGATCGCCGGCTTCACAATCGTGGCTTTGCGCTTCGCCAGTTGTTTTTCCATGTGCTGGGCCGCATAGCCAAACCAATGCATCATTTTTTTGAGCAGTCGGGAGCGGATGTCCTCAAGACTGATCCTGGTGTCAAACACGAAGAAGCGCTTGTTTGCGAAGGGAAACTCCTTGTTTTTGAGAAAGGCGGCCATCGCTTGGGACTCGCGAAAACCTCGGGTCGGCGACCCGATGACGATCAGTTCTCGCTCTTCAAAGTCTTCCGGACGGGTTTGCTCGACATGGCGGATCTCCGCCTGTAGACCCAAGACGGCGAATTCGCTTTGAAACATCTCCGCGACTTTGAGGGTGTTGCCGTAGAATGAATCGTAAATGATCAGGATTTCCATCACAGACCTCCGAAAAAGGGGAATAACCGCTACTTGATGAGTTTTCGCGCCGCGCGGCTTTTCTTGTCCGAATAGGGATGATAGCGCATGTCAAGATCAAGGATCCGGTAGCGTCTCACTACCGCCTTGTGATTGGAAAAGGTGTCAAAACCGGGTTTGCCATGATAACGGCCCAGGCCGCTTTCACCGACGCCGCCGAACCCCAAAGACCTCGACATGTAATGCATCAGTGTGTCGTTGATCGTCACGCCGCCACAGCTGAGTCGGTGGATGATTTTGTCCATTGCTTTCTTGTCGTTGGTGAAAATGTACAAAGCGAGTGGTTTTGCCCGTTCTTCGACGATCGCCAGGGCGCTTTCCAGGTCGGAAAAGCCGAGTATTGGGAGTATCGGGCCAAAGATTTCCTCTTGCATGACCTTGGCGTCGACAGCGACATCCGTGAGCAGTGTCGGGGCGATCCTGCCGCGGTGCCCGGCTCCGCCATAAACGATTTTTCCGTCTGCGAGGTAGCCCTGCAAGCGGGTGAAATGTTTCTCGTTGATGATTTTCGGATAATCGGGGTTGGTTTCGGGAAGCGGTCCCAAAAAGGTGGTGATCGCCTTTTGCATCTCCCTGAGCAGCTCATCCCTGACTTCGTCATGGACGAGCACATAATCAGGCGCGATGCAGGTTTGACCGGCGTTGATGATCTTGCCGAAAGCGATCCGCTTCGCGGCCAGGGGGATATCGGCGTCGGGAAGCAGATCGGAAGAGCACACGTCTGAACTCCAGTCACCGAATACGATCT